>DATJSD010000092.1:0-18133 GCA_035504335.1 Steroidobacteraceae bacterium
TGGGCACTGAGGGCAAGCTCGGCGGTCAGGCAATCGTGCCGGGGGTGGCGGGCACCTGGAAGGACCTCACCGACAACGTCAACTCCATGGCCGGCAACCTGACCGGACAGGTGCGCAACATCGCCGAGGTGGCCACCGCGATCGCCCGCGGGGATCTGTCGCGCAAGATCACCGTGGACGTCGAGGGCGAGATCCTGCAGCTGAAGGAGACCATCAACACGATGGTCGATCAGCTCAACAGCTTCGCGGCGGAGGTGACGCGCGTGGCGCGCGAGGTGGGCACCGAGGGCAAGCTCGGCGGTCAGGCAATCGTGCCGGGGGTGGCGGGCACCTGGAAGGACCTCACCGACAACGTCAACGTCATGGCGGCGAACCTCACCAACCAGGTGCGCGGCATCGTCAAGGTGGTGACCGCGGTGGCGGAGGGAGATCTGCGGCAGCGGCTCACGGTGGAGTCCAAGGGGGAGGTCGCCGCCCTCGCCGACACCATCAACAGCATGACCGATACGCTCGCGACCTTCGCCGACCAGGTGACCACGGTCGCGCGCGAGGTGGGCGTGGAGGGCCGCCTCGGCGGCCAGGCGCACGTGCCCGGGGCGGCCGGCACCTGGAAGGACCTGACCGCCAACGTCAATCTGCTGGCCGCGAACCTCACGACCCAGGTGCGCGCCATCGCCGAGGTGGCCACCGCCGTGACCCAGGGCGACCTCACCCGCTCGATCCAGGTGGACACGCGCGGGGAGGTGTCGGACCTGAAGGACAATATCAACGCGATGATCGGCAACCTGCGGGCCACGACCGATCGCAACACCGAGCAGGACTGGCTGAAGACCAACCTCGCCAAGTTCAGCCGCATGATGCAGGGCCAGCGCGACCTGGTCACCGTCGGACAGATGCTGCTGTCGGAGCTGGCGCCGCTGGTGAATGCGCACCAGGGGATCCTGTACGTCATGCAGAGCGACGAGGGCGGCCGCCAGCAGCTCTCGCAGCTGGCGAGCTTCGCCGATCCCAATGCGGGCGGGGCGCCGCGCCGCTACGGCATCGGCGAGGGTCTGGTGGGGCAGTGCGCGCTCGATCGCCAGCGCATGCTGCTCACCGACATCCCGCCCGAGGCCACGCCGGTGCGCTCCGGGCTGATCAGCGCCACGCCGCGCAACATCATCGTCCTGCCGGCGCTGTTCGAGGGGCAGGTGCGCGCGGTGATCGAGCTCGCCTCGCTCCGGGAGTTCACCGCCTCGCAGCTGGCGTTCCTGGAGCAGCTCACCGGCAGCATCGGCGTGGTGCTCAACACCATCGAGGCCACGATGCGCACCGAGGGGCTGCTCAAGCAGTCCCAGCAGCTGGCGGTGGAGCTGCAGACGCAGCAGAAGGAGCTGCAGCAGACCAATGAGGAGCTGGCGACCAAGGCACGGCTGCTGGCCGAGCAGAACGCCGAGGTGGAGCGCAAGAACCAGGAGATCGAGCTGGCGCGGCGCGCTCTGGAGGAGAAGGCCGCGGAGCTCGCGCTCACCTCGCGCTACAAGTCCGAGTTCCTGGCGAACATGTCGCACGAGCTGCGCACGCCGCTCAACAGCATCCTGATTCTCGGCCAGCAGCTGGCCCAGAATCCCGAAGGCAACCTCACCGCGCGCCAGGTGGAGTTCGCCAAGACCGTGCACGGCGCCGGCACCGACCTGCTGAATCTCATCAGCGACATCCTGGATCTGTCCAAGATCGAGTCGGGCACCGTCACCGTGGAATCCGAGGAGCTGCCGTTCACGCAGCTGAAGGAGACGCTGGAGAGAAATTTCCGCCACGAGGCCGAGAACCGCCGGCTCGCCTTCACCAGCCAGTTCGACGCCAACCTCGGACGCAGCCTCACCACCGATCACAAGCGGCTGATGCAGATCCTGAAGAATCTGCTGTCCAACGCCTTCAAATTCACCGACCACGGCGGGGTGCGCCTGCACGTGAGTCTGGCCTCGGGCGGCTGGAACAGCGGCCATCCGGTGCTCAGCCAGGCCCCGCGCGTCATCGAGTTCTCCGTCACCGATACCGGCATCGGCATTCCGCCGGACAAGCAGCGCATCATCTTCGAGGCGTTCCAGCAGGCCGACGTCGGTACCGCGCGCAAGTACGGGGGCACGGGACTGGGGCTCGCGATCTCGCGCGAGCTGGCGCATCTGCTGGGCGGGGAGATCCGACTGACCAGCACTCCGGGCAGCGGCAGCACCTTCAGCCTGTACCTGCCGCTGGTGTACGCCGGTCCGGCCTACGGCCGCGGCGCGGCGGCGGTGGGCGGCGCGGGAACGGGCGAGGGCGCGCCGACGGCCGCGGCCGCCCTGGCGGCGCTGCGCTACCCGCCGCGCGTCAGCAGCGTCACGCCCGCGGAGGAGATCGTCGATGACCGTGAGGCTCTGCAGCAGGGCGAGCCGACGCTGCTGATCGTCGAGGACGATCCGCACTACGCACGGGTGCTGCTGAACCTGGCGCGCGACCGTGGCTTTCGCGCCCTGGTCGCCAAGACCGGCACCGAGGCGCTGGAGCTCGCACGCCGCCACCGGCCGACGGCGATCACATTGGATGTGTTCCTGCCGGACATGCTCGGCTGGACGGTGCTCAATCAGCTCAAGCGCGATCCGACGACCCGGCACGTACCGGTGCAGATCCTCACCGTCGAGGAGGAACGGCAGTACGGCCTGGAGCGCGGCGCCTTCTCCTTCGTGCGCAAGCCCGTGACCACCGACGGCCTGGAGGCGGCCCTCGACCGCATCAAACGCTTCACCGTGCCGCGCGTGCGGCAGCTGCTGGTCATCGAGGACGATCCGGCCGAGCAGCTGAGCATCCGCGAGCTCATCGCGCACGATGATGTCGAGATCACCACGGCCGGCAGCGCCGCCGAGGCGCTCGCGCGCCTGGCCGAGCGCGCCTTCGACTGCATCGTGCTGGATCTGCGGCTGCCGGACATCTCCGGATTCGATCTGCTGGAGCGCATGCAGCAGGATGAGCGGCTGCAGGACGTGCCGGTCGTGGTGTTCACCGGCCGCGAGCTCTCCGACGCCGAGCAGAGCGAGCTCAAGCGCAAGGCCAAGAGCATCGTGCTCAAGGGCGTGCAGTCGCCCGAGCGGCTGCTAGACGAGACCGCGCTGTTCCTGCACCGCGTACTGGCCGATCTGCCGCCGAACAAGCGGCAGATGATCGAGCGGCTGCACGAGAGCGACGAGTCACTGCGCGGCCGCAAGGTGCTGGTCGTCGATGATGACATCAGGAATATATTTGCATTGAACAGCCTGCTGGAGCGGCACAATATGCAGGTGGTCAGCGCCAACAACGGCCGGGACGCCATCCGGCTCATCGAAGCGACGCCGGACCTGGCGCTGGTGCTGATGGACATCATGATGCCGGAGATGGACGGCTACGAGACCATCCGGCGCATCCGCGCCCAGTCCGAGCTGCAGCACCTGCCGATCATCGCGCTGACGGCCAAGGCCATGAAGGGGGACCGCGAGAAGTGCCTGGAGGCCGGAGCGTCGGATTACGTGGCCAAGCCGGTGAATACCGAGCAGCTGTTGTCGCTGGTGCGATTGTGGCTGCACCGCTAGCGGCGCCGGAGAGCGAGCGATGACCCCCGAAACCGCCGCCGAGGCGATGGCGCCGCCGCCCGGCCCGGCCGACAAGGTCAACATCCTGCTGGTGGACGATCAGCCGGCGCGGCTGCTGTCCTACGAGTCGATCCTGAGTGAGCTCGGGCACAACCTCGTCACGGCGCGCTCGGGCAGGGAGGCGCTCGAGCGGCTCATGGCCGACGACTTCGCGGTGGTGCTGCTCGACGTGAACATGCCGGGCATGGACGGCTTCGAGGTCGCCGCCATGATTCACGAGCACCCGCGCTACGAGCGCACGCCCATCATCTTCATCACCGGCGTGCACATCAACGAATTGGATCGGCTGCGCGGCTACACGCTCGGTGCGGTGGACTACGTGGCGATACCGGTGGTGCCGGCGATCCTGCGCACCAAGGTGGCCGTGCTGGTGGAGCTGTACTGCCAGCGGCGCGAGCTGCTGCGGCTCAATCAGCACCTCACCGAGGCCAACGCACGGCTGGCCGAGGCGCATTCGACGCTGCAGGCCGAAAAGACCCGCGAGCTGGAGGAGCTGAACGCGCAGCTGCGGGAGGCCAACCGCAACAAGGATGAGTTCCTGGCGATGCTGGCGCACGAGCTGCGCAATCCCCTGGCCTCGATCCACAACGCGGTGCAGCTGATGCGCAAGCCGCAGCTGCCCGCCACGCAGCTCGGCTGGGCGCGCGACGTCATCGAGCGGCAACTCGGGCACCTCACGCGCCTGATCGACGATCTGCTGGACGTGGCGCGCATCACGCGCGGCAAGATCAATCTGGCGCGCGAGCCGGTGCCGCTGTCGACCGTGGTGACGCGCGCGGTGGAGACCGTGCAGCCGCTGCTGTCGCGCCAGGGTCACGAGCTCTCGCTGCAGGTGACCGCCGAGCCGCTGTTCATCGACGGCGACCCGACGCGGCTGATACAGATCGTCGGCAACATCCTCAGCAATGCCGTCAAGTACACGCACAGCGGCGGGCGCATCGAGCTGGCGGCCGATCGCTGCGGCGAGTACGTGCAGATCCGCGTGCGCGACAACGGCATCGGCATCGAGCCGCAGCTGATACCGACGGTCTTCAATCTGTTCGAGCAGGCCTCGCCCAGCGAGCGCGGCAACCAGGCCGGCCTGGGGATCGGGCTGGCGCTGGTCAAGCGCCTGGTGGAGCTGCACGGCGGACAGGTCGAGGCGCGCAGCGAGGGCATCGGCAAGGGCAGTGAGTTCACGGTGCGCTTCCCCCGCCTGGCGGGCGGCGCCGAGCAGGCTGCGGCCTGCGCCAGGCCCGCCGCCGGCGCCGCCCAGGCCGCAACCCAGCGGCGCATCCTCATCGCGGATGACAACCGCGACGCGCTCGAGAGTCTGGCGCAGCTGCTGCAGCTGGAGGGACACGAGGTCTACCAGGCGGCCGACGGGCTGCAGGCCCTGGCGGCGGCGGGCGAGACGCGTCCGGATCTGGTGATGCTCGACATCGGCATGCCGGGCCTGGACGGCTACGAGGTCGCCCGCCGCATCCGCGCCGAGGACTGGGGACGCGGCGCCATGCTCGTGGCGGTGACCGGGTGGGGCCAGGACTCCGACCGCCGGCGCTCGCAGGAGGCCGGCTTCGACTCGCACTGGGTCAAGCCATTGAATGCGCAGAAGCTCGCGGCGCTGCTGAACGCGCTGCCGGCACCGCCGGCCGGGCCGCCGCCCGGGGCGCCGCCCGGGACGCCGCGAGCGGGTGTCGCGGCCGACGAGCGCGGCGCGCCGCTGCGCCGCGCCGGGGATGCGGCCTAGGAGCCCCGCGCTCCGCGGCCCGGCCAGATCCGCGCCAGAGCGCCATGCGCCTCGATGCTACCGTGGCGGCGGTGATCACCGGGGGTGCCTCGGGGCTCGGGGCGGCCAGCGCGCGGCTGCTGCGCGCCGCGGGCGTGCGCGTGACGCTGTTCGACACCGACGCGGCTCGCGGCGAGGCGCTCGCCGCCGAGATCGGCGCGCGCTTCACGCGCGTGGACGTCAGCGAGCAGTCGAGCGTCGAGCAGGGGTTCGCGGCCGCGCGGGCCGCGCACGGCCAGGAGCGCATCCTGGTCAACTGTGCGGGCATTGCCGCGGCGGCACGCACCGCATACCGCCGGCGTGACGACCCCGACACCGTCGGCCACTTCCCCATCGAGCTGTTCGAGCGCATCGTGAGCGTGAATCTCGTGGGCACGTTTCGCTGCCTGGCGCTGTCGGCGGCCGGCATGCTCACCAATGTGCCCGACGCAGGCGGTGAGCGCGGCGTGATCGTCAACACCGCTTCGGTGGCGGCGGAGGAGGGACAGATCGGGCAGGCTGCCTACGCTGCCTCCAAGGGAGGAGTGATGGCGTTGAGCGTGCCGGTGGCGCGCGATCTGGCGGCCGAAGGGGTGCGCGTCAATGCCATCCTGCCCGGCGTGTTCGAGACCCCCTTGCTCGCCGGCGCCTCCGAGGCGGTGCGCACCGCACTGGCGGCGGCGGTACCGTTTCCGCGACGGTTCGGACACCCCGAAGAGTTCGCCGCGCTGGTGCTCGAGATCTGCCGCAACGCGTATCTGAACGGCGCGGCGATCCGACTGGATGGGGCACTGCGCATGCCGCCGCGCTGACTGCCGAGGCGCGCCGGAGCAGTCAGACGCTGTTGATGATGCGCGCCTTGAGGGCCTCGTACTCCGCGTCGGAGATCAGTCCCGCATCGAGCATGGAGCGGGCGCTGCGCAGGCGCGCGGCCGCATCCTCGCCGGCGGGCTGCGCGATCGCCGCGGCGGCTGCGGCCTCGCCCGTCTGGCTGCCCGCCGCAGCGCCGCCGCCGGGCGAGCCGCCGCTCACAGCGCCGCCGCTCACGATGCCCCCGGGGCCGCCCAGAACGCCCAGCTGAATACCACCGGCGCGCGCGCGCAGCTCCTCGAGTTCACGTATGCGGCGCTTCTCGCGCCACGACTGATCGTTCGCCTGGCAGATGCGATACAGCGCCTGCGCCTGCTCCCTGCGCAGCCCGTCGAACAGCAGCGTGCGCAGTTGCGCGGGCGCCGAGGCCAGGTCCGGACTGCCGAAGGCGCTCACCTGCAGGCGCGCGGCCACGGCACCCACGTGGATATGGACCTCGCGCAGATCCTGCCAGCGGACATCGGTCAGATCGAAGCCGCCGATGAGTGGCCGGGAGATCGCCAGCAGCCGTCCGCTGGTGGCACCGACGATCAGTCGTCGGTGCAGCAGCGCGAAGGCACGTCGCTGAATGGCCCAGGCCTGCAGCTTCTCATCCGCCGTCAGCACCGAGCGCAGGCACTGCAACGCCCGCTCGCTGCCCCGATCGGACTCCGGCGCGATGGACTGCGCATCGCTCACGGCGCGGACGTCACGCTGCCGGCTGCATGGCGCGGATTTGCGCGGCGGCCCTCACGCTGCGGAGCGCGGCGCGGCCGCCGGCCGATCGAGGCGTGAGAACACCTGGCCGAGCTGCAGGCCCATGATGAGCGCGCCGGCAAGCGCCGTGATCATGGTCGGCCAGCTCAGCACCGAGAATCCCCCATAGCGCAGCAGCGCATAACCGACGACCAGGTTCGCCATGCCCCACAGCACATTGACCGGCGGGCGCGACAGCCCGCGCCCCGGCGGACTCGCGAACGGTGTCGGAAAGGAGCTGCCGCTGACGCCGCGGGTGAAGTGCGGCACGAAATTCGCGAGGAAAGCGCCACCGAGGAAACACATCAGGTAGTCGTACCATCGCATGGCCTTCCCCCCGCCGGCGTCGTGCGCGGCTGGCATCGTGCGCGGCCGGCATTCTGTGCCCATGCTACACCTTTCGCGCCGTGTGCGCCCCGCACGCCCGGGCGCTAAACTACCGCCCCGGTGGAGTCTTCCGGGCTGGGTCGTGATGGGATGGGTCGCGCTGATGGGGCGGGCCGGGTGATGGACGATCTGCGCGCTCGCGTGCAGCGCCGCCGCGCGAGCGAGGTGTCGCTGCGCGTGCTCGCGGCGATCGCGGTGGGCGCGGTGCTGTACTTCGGGCATGCCGCGTTCATCCCGGTGGCGCTGGCGGTGCTGTTCTGGCTGCTGCTGACCACGCCGGTCGAGGCCCTGCACCGTCGCGGAGTGCCGCGCAGCGCCGCAGCCATACTCATCCTCCTGACGTTCATCGGGCTGGCGGGCGGTTCGCTGAACCTGATCTGGACGCCGGCGCAGGCCTGGTGGGTCTCGGCCCCGAGGACGCTGCACACGATCGAGCGCAAGCTGCGCCCGGTGTCGCGCCTGGTGGAGCGCATCGAGCTGCTCAGCGACCGGGCGGGTCAGATCGCGCAGCCGTCCGAGGACGGCGCGGGCTCCGCCTCGCGGGCGGCACGCGCAGCGCTGCAGTCGTCGCCGGTGTCCGGCTCGGATGCCCTGACGCTGCTGGATGTCACCCGCACCGCCCTGGTGGCGATCGTGACCGTGGTGATCCTCACGGTATTCCTGCTGGCCGGCGGCCCGCCGATGTTCGCGCGCATGAGCGCGGCGCTGGCGAGCGACGTGCAATCGGCGCGCATGCTCAAGGTCATCGATGCCGTACGCCAGGAGGTGGGCCGCTACTATGGCAGCATCGCGCTGATCAATCTCGCCCTGGGGCTCGCGACCGCGGGGATCGCCGAGCTGCTCGGCATGCCCAACCCGCTGCTGTGGGGCGCCGTCGCCGCGCTGTTCAACTTCGTACCCTACGTCGGCTCGGCGACCACGCTGGTGCTGCTGACGCTCGTGGCGTTCGTGTCGTTCGACACGATCGGCCGGGTGCTGGCGGTGCCCAGCTGCTACCTGGCGCTCGCCACCATCGAGGGACAGATCGTGCAGCCGCTGGTGGTGGGGCGGCGGCTCGAGCTCAATCCGATCATCGTGTTTCTCGCGCTCTGGTTCGGCGGCTGGTTCTGGGGCATCTGCGGGATCGTCATCGCCATCCCCACCCTGGTGACGCTCAAGGTGGTCGCCGGCCACTCGCGCGGTGGCCGGCCGCTGCAGGAATTCCTCAGCCCGAACGATCTGTCGCGCTACCATCCGAAGCAGGTGGGCGCCTCCCTGGCGCTGCGCCGGGAGCGCGGATCCTCGTGAGCCTGCCCACTTGCTGAGATGGGTCGAAGGGCTGTTCGAGCCCACCGCGCTCACGCCCTCGGAGCCGCCGAATCGCGGCCTCGGGCCGTTCTACGCGCACTACCTGCGGCAGATTCGCTGGCTGATCGTGGCGCTGTTCGCCACCGGACTGGCGGTCGCGGCGCTGGATGTGACCATTCCGCTGTTCATCGGGCGCGTGGTGACGCTGGTGTCCGCCTATCATCCCGCGCAATTGCTGGCGGCGGCGGGCACCCAGCTGCTGGCGATGGCGCTGGTGTTCCTGGTGGGCCGGCCGCTGGCGCTGTTCGCGCAGTACCTGGTGACCAACCAGATCATCAATCCCGGCGTCACCAACATGATCCGCTGGCAGAGCCACTGGCACGTGGTGCGCCAGAGCTGGACCTTCTTTCAGAACGATTTCGCCGGACGCATCGCCAACCGCGTGATTCAGACGGGGCCGGCGCTGCGCGAGAGCGTGGTCTCCGGCACCAACGCGGTGTGGTACATCATCGTCTACGGCGGCAGCAGCGTCGCGCTGCTGTCGGCGATGAACTGGCACCTGGCGCTGCCGATCCTCGGCTGGTTCGGCGCGTATGCCGTGCTGCTGTTCGCGTTCGTGCCGCGCATGCGCGAGCGCTCGCGGGCGATCTCCGAGGCGCGCTCGGCGCTGACCGGGCGCGTGGTGGACAGCTACACCAACATCCTGACCGTGAAGCTGTTCGCGCGCGCGCAGGACGAGGACGCGTTCGTGCGCGAGTCGGTCGAGCAGCATACGACCGCGTTTCGCGATCAGACCCGGCTGGCCACCGGCTTCACGATGCTGCTGGCGCTGCTGAACGCCGCGCTGGTGGTGGCCACCGGGGCGGTGGCGGTGCTGCTGTATCGCGCCGGCGGCATCGCCGTGGGGGCGGTCGCGACCGCGCTGCCGATGGCCTGGCAGATCGCCAACATGGCGGGCTGGGTGGCGCAGAACGTCACCAGCATCTTCGAGAACGTCGGCGTGGTGCAGGATGGCATGCGCTCGATCGCGGTGCCGCGCCAGATGCCCGATCCCGCCGGGGCGGTGCCGCTGGCCATATCACGAGGGGCGATCCGCTTCGAGGACATCCACTTCGATTACGGTCGCGAGCGGCGCGTGCCGGTGTTGCATGGCATCGATCTGACGATCGCGCCCGGCGAGCGCGTCGGGATCGTGGGCCCCTCGGGGGCCGGCAAGTCGACGTTGGTGAACCTGCTGCTGCGCTTCTACGCACCGGCGCGCGGGCGCATCCTCATCGACGCGCAGGACATCGCCGCGGTGCTGCAGGAGAGCCTGCGCGGGCAGATCGCCATGGTGACGCAGGACACCGCGCTGCTGCACCGCTCGGTGCGCGACAACATCCGTTACGGACGGCCCGACGCGACGCAGGCGATGATCGAGGAGGCGGCGCGGCGCGCCGAGGCGCACGAATTCATCATGGGTCTGGAGGACTGGCTCGGCCGTCGCGGCTACGAGGCGCACGTCGGTGAGCGCGGCGTCAAGCTCTCGGGCGGGCAGCGCCAGCGGATCGCCATTGCACGCGTGATCCTGAAGAACGCCCCCATCCTGGTGCTCGATGAGGCCACCTCGGCGCTGGACTCGGAGGCCGAAGCGGCCATCCAGGGGCAGCTCGACGTGCTCATGCAGGGCCGCACGGTCATCGCGATCGCTCATCGGCTCTCGACGATTGCGCGCATGGACCGGCTCATCGTGCTCAACCGCGGTCGCATCGGCGAGATCGGCACGCATGCGCAGCTGCTGGTGGCCGGCGGGCTGTATGCGCAGCTGTGGCGGCGGCAGTCCGGCGGCTTCCTGGCCGACGCGGCCCCCCCGGGCGAGGTCGCGGCGGCCGCGCAGGACCGGCAGCGATGGCAGGGTCGCCTGCACTGAGCGCAGCGGGCCTGTCGGAGGCGCGGCTCGCGCGGCTGCACGCGGGGCTCGCGCGCTACGTGGAGCGCGGCGAGGTCGCGGGCGTGGCCGCGCTGGTCAGCCGGCGCGGCGCGACGCACGTCGAGATCCTCGGCTGGCAGGATCGCGAGCGGCGTGAGCCGATGCGGCGCGACACGCTGTTTCGCATCGCCTCCCTGACCAAGCCGATCACGGCGGCGGCGGCCATGATCCTGGTGGAGGAGGGCAGGATCGGACTGGACGAGCCGCTGGATCGCTGGCTGCCGGAGCTGGCGGCACGGCGGGTCCTGCGGCGCATCGACGCACCGCTGCACGACACCGTGCCCGCCGAGCGGGCGCTGACCCTGCGCGATCTGCTGACGCTGCGCCTGGGCTTCGGGATGCTGATCGGCCCCCCGCCCGACCTCTACCCGATCCAGCGGGCCATCACGCAGCTGCAGCTCTGGGGCCGCAAACCCTGGCCGCCGCACACCCCCGACGAGTGGCTGCGGCGCCTGGGCAGCCTGCCGTTGATGTATCCGCCCGGCGAGCGCTGGCTATACCACATCGGCTCCGAGGTGCTGGGCGTGCTCATTGCGCGCCTGGCCGGGCAGTCGTTCGGGGACTTCCTGCGCGAGCGGCTGTTCGAGCCGCTCGGCATGCGCGACACCGGCTTCTGGGTGCCGCCCGCGCAGCTCGAGCGCTTCGCCAGCTGTTACCAGGATGGCGGGCCGGAGGCCGGGCCGCAGCTGTTCGACGACGCGCGCGACAGTCAGTGGAGTCGCCCACCGCCCTTTCCGAGCGGCGGCAGCGGACTGGTGTCGACGCTGGACGATTACGCCGCGTTCGGACGCATGCTGCTGGATCACGGGCGCCACGGCACGCGGCGCATCCTCGCGCGCCCCACGGTGCAGGCAATGATCACCGATCAGCTGAGCGCGCAGCAGAAGGCCCTGAGCACCGGATTTTTCCCGGACTTCTGGGAGAGCCGCGGCTGGGGCCTCGGCCTTGCGGTCATCACGCGGCGCGACGGTCCGTCGATGAGCCCGGGGCGCTTCGGCTGGGACGGCGTCTACGGTACCTCGTGGTACTCGGACCCGAGCGAGGATCTGACGATGATCCTCATGATCCAGCAGCTGGGATTCGCGCCCACGACCGTCGGCATCAACGCCGACTTTCGCACTCTGGTCTATCAGGCGATCGACGACTGACGGCCCGGCACGCGCGGCGTGCCGATCCGCGCGCCGGCGGCGCGCACGGGCGGCGGTCGCTGCACTGCACGCGCGTGCGGCTCTGCGGCGCCGTCAAGTCCCGGCCGGGCCCGCTGCGAAGCGCGTCACGGCCACGCGGTATCGCGCAGCGCACCGCCGTTCGCATGTGACGTAATGCGCGGACCGCGGTGCGCGCACCCCGTACCTTGCGCCTCGTCGGGCGGCGCGGCCGCGAGGTCGCACATCCCACCCACTCCCGCGCAGAAGCGCCGGGAAAACATGGGCTGGACGCCGAGCGCAACTGCAACGAGTCAGCTTGTCCGAACCTGCAACATGCGGCCCGGTCCTGCGATCTTCAGCGCAGAGACCGCTGTCATCGCAGTCCCGGGAGCACCACCGCCGGGGAGGGCGCCTCGCGCCGCTGCTGATCGGCGCCTGGCTCGCGAGCCATGGCGCCGCCTCGCTGGCCGATGCGCCCGAGGGCAGCTCGGCCGCCGCGCCCGCGCAGGCCGCGTCCGGCACGTCGGTCGCGTCGGCCGCGGCGGCCGCGGCGGCCGCGTCGGCCGGTGATGCGTCCGCCGCCTCTGCCGGCTCTGCCGCGGCGAACCCCACCCGCGAGCTCAAGCAGATGAGCCTGCAGCAGCTGATGAACATCCGCGTGACCTCGGTGTCGCGGCAGTCGCAGCCGCTGCTGCAGGCGGCGGCGGCGATCCAGGTGATCACCAGCGATGAGATCCGCCGCTCGGGCGCGACCAATCTGCCCGAGGCGCTGCGGCTCGCCGACAACCTCGAGGTCGCGCAGGTCAATGCCCACGACTGGGCCATCAGCGCCCGCGGCTTCAATGCCAATCTGGCGAACAAGCTGCTGGTCCTGATCGATGGCCGGCCGGTGTACACGCCGCTGTACGGCGGGGTGCTGTGGAACGTGCAGGACTATCCGCTGTCCGACATCGATCGCATCGAGGTCATCAGCGGGCCGGGCGGCACTCTGTGGGGCGCCAACGCCGTGAACGGCGTGATCAACATCATCACCAAGTCGGCGCAGCAGACGCAGGGCCTGCATGCGAGTGTGGCGGCGGGCAATCAGCTTGCCGATCAGGAGGAGCTGCGTTACGGCGCCGAGCCGGCCACGAACCTGTACGTGCGGGCATACGGTGAATACACCGGTCGAGGGGACGAAGTCGTGACCGACGGCGCGAGCGCGCACGATGCCTGGCAGGTGGGTCGGGGCGGCTTTCGCCTGGATGACGCGGCTTCGCTACGCGACCAGCTCACCCTGCAGGGGGATGCCTACCACGGCGACGAGGATGCGGGCGGCCTCGGCGAGGCGGACCTCGCGGGCGGCAACCTGCTGGGCCGCTGGAGCCATACGAGCTCGAGCGGCTCGACTCTGAGCCTGCAGGTCTACTACGATCACACCTATCTGGTCCAGCCGTTTGCCGCGAGCCCCGCCGCGCCGCCGTACTACACCGGCTTTCCCGGCGCCGCTCTGACCGACAACCTGGACACCGACGATGCCCAGTTCCAGTATCACTTCCTCGCCGGCAGCCGTCAGCAGTTCATCTGGGGCCTGGAGTATCGCGCCACCCAGGAGGTCGATCAGGATGCGTCGGTGGTGCGCTTCCAGCCGCCCGCTCTGGACCAGAGTCTCTACAGCGGCTTCCTGCAGGACCAGGTTCTGCTCACGCCCGACATGTCGATGACCGTCGGCTCAAAGCTCGAGCACAACAGCTACACCGGCTTCGAGGTGGAGCCCAATGTCCGCTGGCAATGGAACCCGGATGCGGCGCAGCTGCTCTGGGCGGCGGTGTCGCGTGCGGTACGCACGCCGTCGCGCTACGACCATGACCTGGAGGTGGTCAGCGGCCTGACCAACGCGCCGTCGCCGTATGAATTTCCGAGCGCATACCTCACCGGCAGCCGCGACTTCATCTCCGAGACACTGATCGCGTACGAGCTCGGTTATCGCGCCGACCTCGGATCCCACTGGTCGGGCTCGCTGTCCACCTTCTACAACGACTACGACCACCTGCGCAGCACCAGCGCGACGCCGACCACTGCCTACTATATCTTCCCCTACCCGATCTACTTCCAGAATAATCTGCAGGGCGAGACCCACGGACTGGAGCTGAGCAGCTCCTATCAGCCGCTCGACTGGTGGCGGCTGCACGCGGGTTACGATCTGCTGCTCGAGCATCTGTACGTGCGGCCGGGAGCGGTGGACACCACCGATGCGCTCAACGAGACCGCGGATCCGAGGGGTCAGGCCTCTCTGCGTTCGAGCATGGATCTGCCGCGCGGCACGACGCTCGATACGGCGCTGCGCTGGGTGGACGCGCTGCACATCGACAACGGGCCGACCAGTGGACCGCTGATGGGCATCGTGCCGGCGTACTGGGAGATGGACGCGCGCCTGGCGTGGCAGGTGACCCGGCGGCTGTCGGTGTCGCTCGTCGGACAGAACCTGCTGCGCGAGTACCACGTCGAATATGGGTATCCGTCGCCCGCTCGCGAGCAGATCGCGCGCAGCGTCTTCGCGCGCGTCACCTGGGGGCACTGAGGGCGCGCACGCGCGTCGGGGTGCGGCCGCGGCCGGCACCGACCGGACAGGGAAGCCATGGCATCGCTCGAGGAAATACCGCTCAAATTCGGCCAGATCATGCAGCTGCAGCTGCTGCGGCTGGATCAGTCGCGCCTGTATGCAAGACTGATGGGGTATCTGGCCAACCAGGCCGTGCTCGTCACCATGCCGAGCACGACGGACTCGGTGCTGCCGATGGCCGAGGGAGAGGCGTTCGTCTGCCGCGGCTTCGCCGGCCGGGTCGCCTTCGGGTTTCAGACCCGCATCACCCGGGTGGCTCTGGCGCCATTCCCGCATCTGTTCCTGACGTATCCGAAGGAGGTCGAGTCGGTGGTGGTGCGCAAGACGACGCGGGTCGCCATCCAGCGCGAAGCGGCGCTGCTGAAGACGACGGAGCAGGGCGAGGTGCGCGAGCCGGCGATCGTGGTGGATATCAGCGCGGCGGGGACCTGTGCCGTCGCCAAGGCCGAATTCGCGGCCGTCAAGGACTCATTGACCCTGCTGCTGCCGGGCGGCGCCGCCGACGAGCCGGAGATTCGCCTGGGGGTGATCGTGCGCAGCGCCCGCGCCGGCGACAACGGCCCGGCAAACGGCCCCGCGTGTCAGTACGGTCTGGAATTCGTGGATCTGAGCCCCGAGCAGACGCGCGCAGTCGAGAAGCTGATGCACGAGCAGCTGACGCGCGGACTGTGAGTCGCCCCACCGTGACCCCACGGGCCCCTGCCGCGGTCAACGGCGTCGGATCGCGCGCGCTCAGGAGTGATCGTCGTGGTACTCGTCGATCACTGCCTGCGCCGATGGATCGGACTTGCCATGGCCGTCGAGCAGGACCACGGGCGGCGCACCGGACAGCGCGAATGCACGCTTGATGCCCGGTAGCATGTCGCGCCGGACCACGGCGATGCTATAGCCGGATCGCCTGATACTGGGGATGCCCTGTCTGCTCAGCTCGCGCGCGAGCGCATCCGCGCGCTGCGCCACCTGGGATGGGCAGTTGACGGGCGCCAGGATCAGTACCGTGCCGGCAGGCGCACCGTCGGGCATCTGTACTGGAATGAAGCCGTTCACGTCCGCCATGGCGCTCAGCTGCCGTTGCAGTACGGCGTTCTGATGAGCGTGCCACAGGTGCACACTCAGTACGGTTGCACCGAGTGCTCCCAACAGCATTCTGCCGGTCATTGCGATGCTCCCGCTGCGCCAGGTGAGCGTGTCTGGCGGTACTGCGGGTTACGCTAACATTCCGCGGGTGCTGCACCGGGGTCGCCCGTCGCACAATCCCCGGGGCCGCGCGTCTGCGCCGGGCGATGGCAGCGCCGAGAGCTCGAAACTGCGACGTCCGTCGAATCGCCCGTGCAATATGTCCGGCGGCCCGTGGCTGCCTGCCGCGCATGCGCCTATCTGCCGACCATCGCGGCAAGGTGCGCCGGATAGCGCTCGCCCTGCAGCCTGATCTGCGAGAGGGCCAACTGGATCTGTTGCATATCCTGCGCGGTGAGCCGCAGCTGCGCCGCGTGGATGTTTTCCTCGAGTCGCTCGAGCTTCGTGGTGCCGGGAATCGGCACGATCCACGGTCGCTGAGCCAGCAGCCACGCGAGCGCGACCTGCGCCGGGGAGGCGGCCCGCGCGGCGGCGATCGATGCGAGCCGTTGGACGAGCTGCAGATTCGCCGCGCGGTTCTCGGCGGAGAAGCGCGGAACGATGTTGCGGAAATCATCGCTCGCGAAGCGGGTATGCGCATCGATCCTGCCGGTCAGGAAGCCCTTGCCGAGCGGACTGAAGGGCACGAACCCGATGCCCAGCTCCTCGCAGGTGGGCAGCACCTGAGCCTCGGGCTCGCGCCACCAGAGCGAGTATTCGCTCTGCAGCGCCGCGACGGGCTGCACGGCGTGCGCACGGCGGATGGATTGCACGCCGGCCTCCGAGAGGCCGAAATGTCTGACCTTGCCCGAGCCGATGAGCTCGCGCACGGTGCCCGCGACGTCCTCCATCGGCACCTGCGGATCGACGCGGTGCTGATAGAACAGGTCGATGCGGTCGGTCCTGAGCCGCTCGAGTGACGCCTCGGCGACGGCGCGGATGCGCTCCGGACGGCTGTCCAGGCCCGCCTGGGGATTCGCGTCCTTGAAGCCGAACTTGGTGGCGATCACCACCCGATCGCGCACCGGCGCCAGGGCCTCACCGAGCAGCTCCTCGTTCGCGAACGGCCCGTAGGCTTCGGCCGTGTCGAAGAAGGTGACCCCCAGCTCGAAGGCGGCGCGGATGATCGAGATGGCGGCGCGCTTCTCCAGCGCAGGCCCATAGCCGAAGCTCAGCCCCATGCAGCCGAAGCCGATGGCCGATACCTCCAGGCCGCTGTTTCCCAGTCGTCGTGTTTCCATGGCGTCTTAACCGGAAGGCAGGTTCCCGGGTCCGATCAGGTTGATCTGGTGCTCGCTCATGCCGCGAATGAAATCCGGCAGCGGGATGAATCCCACGGCGTCGAGGTAAGCGCTCGCGTTGCCGCCCTGCAGCGAGATTGTCCAGAGCAGGAAGCGACGCAGCGCCGCGGCCGTGGCGGCGTCGCGCTGGTGGGTCGACACCACCACGTACTCATAGTTGATCAGCGGGTAGGAGCGCGGACCGGGCGCGAACACCAGGCTGAGCCGCTCATCGGGTGGGGTGCGCGAATCGAGCGTGGATGCCGCTGCGCCCACGGTCTCGGCGCTGGGCAGCAGGAACTGCCCGCTCTGGTTTTCGAGCCGCGCCGTGCCCAGAGCGGCGCGTGCGATCGCATCGCCGAAGCTGATGCCGATATAGGCGATGCCGTAGGGCGTGGCGGCGAGGCTCTGCACCATGGCGGCGTTGCCGCTGGCGGTGCGCTCGGCCGGCACCGTCGGCCAGGCGACGCTCGTGCCGTAACCGACACGGTCTTCCCACTCCTGGGTCGAGAAGTCCAGGAACTGCGTGAAGATGAACGAGTCGCCGGAGGCATCCGCCCGGCGGATGGGGATGATGCGCTGGTGGGGCAGGGCGAGGCCGGGATTGAGCGCCGCGATCGGCCGTGCATCCCAGTAGTCGATACGGCCGAAGTAGATCCCGGCCAGCGTCGGACCGTCCAGCTTGAGGCCGGCCGAATTCAGTCCCGGCAGATTGTAGTTGACCGTCTGTGCCGAGATCGCCACGGGAATGTTCACGATCTGGCGGTTCTGCTCGGCCTGCTCGTCGGACATGTAGGCATCGGAGGCGCCGATCTGCGCACTGCCGTCGATCGCCGCCTGGATGCCCGCTCCCGAGCCGGTCGGCGCCGCGCGCAGCGTGATCTGTGGCGCGGTGTGGGTGAAATCGGCGACCCAGCGCTGAAACAGCGGGTAGAGCAGCGTCGAGCCGGTCTCAGTGAGCGTGAGGTCCGCGGCGCACGCCACCCCCGCCGGCGTGGCGAGCGGCGCCGCCAGCCCGAGCGCGAGCGCGAACGCGAGCGCGACCCCGAGCGGTACTCCGAGCCGCTTCATACCGGCACCCGCTGTGCCGCTTCGCGCAGCGCATTCGCGGGCGCCTGCACCGCGCCGGGAACATCGCGGCCGATGTGATCGAGGTTCACCCCGGTGGTCTCAATACGGTACTGCCAGGTGACCACGGCCCCCAGCACGGATGCGACCACCAGCCCGTAGAGCAGGGCGCGCGTACCGATGTTGGCGAGCAGGATCGGAAAGAGAAACGCGGTGGCGACCGCACCGATCTTGGCGAAGGCGGCGGCGAACCCGGCACCCATGCCGCGCACCTCGGTGGGAA
>DATJSD010000093.1:0-15058 GCA_035504335.1 Steroidobacteraceae bacterium
CAACCCGGAGGCCATCGTCGTCGACCCCTACGCCTGCCGCCTGCCCTTCCAGTACTCGGCCAGCGACATCGAGGATCTCGGCCGCACCCGCGAGCGCCACTACGCCGACCCGCAGCGGCATATCGAGACCTGGGCGCACTCGCTGCTGCAGCGTCTGCCGGAGGCGGGCACTCTCGAGGCGCTCGAGGCGCTCACGCTCGCCATCAAGGAGGGCTTTCGGTACGAGGTGCGGCAGGCGGCCGGGGTGCAGTCGCCGCTCGAGACACTCGAGCGGCGCAGCGGCAGCTGCCGCGACTTCGCGCTGCTCATGATGGAGGCGGTGCGCAGTCTCGGACTTGCCGCGCGCTTCGTGTCGGGCTATCTGTACGACGACGCGCGCGTGGATGCGGGCGCAGAGCTCGTCGGCGGCGGCTCGACGCATGCCTGGGTGCAGGTCTATCTGCCCGGGGCCGGCTGGGTCGAGTACGATCCGACCAACGCCCTGGTCGGCGGCCGCAATCTGATTCGCGTCGCGGTCACGCGCGATCCCTCCCAGGCGATTCCGCTCACCGGCAGCTTCATCGGCGTGCCGGACGCGCACCTGTCGCTGTCCGTCGAGGTCGAGGTCACCACCGTCTGAGGCGCGCCCGCGCAGCGCACCGTTTTGGAGCGATGCGGTAGCTCGCGCACCAAAAAAACTGGGATGTGGTCGGGCACCCGGAAGGGTTTGCCCATATGGGTGCGCGTTGCTATGTTGATCGCACAGGTCATCAGGATCGTTCGGCAGCGCGCGGCATGCAGATCGACTGGAGCGCCTATCGGGCGCCGGGACTCTACGACGAGCTGGTCGCACCCAACGGCGAACCGCGCGCGGCCGCGTGCGCGCTCATGCGCCACCTGCGCGAGCTCGACGAGGACGACATCGGCCTGCGGCAGCGCGCCGCGGAGCTCGCCATCCGCTCGATGGGCATCACCTTCACCGTGTATCACGAGGAGGGCGGATCGATCGACCGGGCCTGGCCGCTGGATGTGGTTCCGCGCACCATCTCGCGCCGCGAGTGGCTGCGCGTCGAGGCGGGCCTGCGCCAGCGCGTGACGGCGCTGAATCTGTTCATCGACGACATCTACCACGGCCAGCGCATCATCGCCGACGGGCGATTGCCGGCCGCTCTGGTCGCCTCCTCGAGCAACTTCCGGCGCGAGTGCGTGGGCGTGAGTCCCGCCTTCGGCTGCTGGGCGCATATCTGCGGTACCGATCTGGTGCGCGACCAGGACGGCACCCTGTACGTGCTGGAGGACAATCTGCGCGTGCCCTCGGGTGTCTCGTACATGATCGAGAACCGCCAGGTGATCAAGCGCGTGTTTCCCGAGGTGTTCGACAGCGCGGCGATCCTGCCGGTGGATGACTACCCCTCGCGACTGCACGAGCTGCTCACGGCGCTGACCCCGCGGCCGGAGCGCAGCGCGGAGATCGTGGTACTCACCCCCGGCAGCCACAACTCCGCGTACTTCGAGCACGCCTATCTCGCGCGGCAGATGGGCTGCGAGCTGGTCGAGGGGCGCGATCTGGCCGTGCTCGATGATGACTGCGTCTACATGCAGACGGTGCAGGGCTGGACGCGGGTCGACGTCATCTACCGGCGTATCGACGATGAGTTCCTCGATCCGGAGGTGTTTCGCGCCGACTCCACCCTCGGGGTGCGCGGCCTGATGCGCGCCTGGTCCAGGGGCAACGTCGCGCTGGTCAATGCGCCCGGCGCCGGCGTGGCCGACGACAAGCTGATCTATACGTATGTGCCGGAGATGATCCGCTTCTACCTGGACGAGGAGGCGATCCTGCCGAATGTGCCTTCCTGGCGCTGCTGCGAGCCGCCACAGCTCGATTATGTCCTGGGGCACCTGCACGAGCTGGTCGTCAAGACCATCGATGGCTCGGGCGGCTACGGCATGCTCATGGGGCCGAGCGCCGCCCAGAGCGAGCGCGCGCGGTTCGCCGAGGCGCTCAGGCGCTCGCCGCGACAGTACATCGCGCAACCGCTGGTCGCGCTGTCGACGGTGCCGACCTTCACGGGGCGGGGTCTGGAGCCGCGACACGTGGATCTGCGCCCCTTCATCCTCAGCGGTCCGCAGGTGTACGTCACCATGGGCGGGCTGACGCGCGTGGCGATGCGCAAGGGCTCGTTCGTGGTCAACTCCAGCCAGGGTGGCGGCAGCAAGGATACCTGGGTCGTGGACACCGAGGCCTGAGTCGATGCTCGCCCGCACGGTGGAGAACGTCTACTGGCTGGCGCGCTATCTGGAGCGCGCCGAGGATACCGCCCGCCTGATCAGCGTGCACACGCATCTGCTGCTGGATCTGCCGGCCGCCGTCGCCCCCGGCTGGCTGCCGCTGATCGACATCACCGGCAGCCGTGCGCTGTTCGACGAGCGTCGCGGGGCGGGCGCGCAGCGCGCCGAGGAGCGCGAGGTGGTGTACTTCCTGGTGGCCGACCGCGGCAACCCCGGATCGATCGTGCACTCGCTGAGCACGGTGCGCGAGAATGCGCGCACCCTGCGTGACGTGCTGCCGGCCGAATCATGGGAGGAGTTCAACGGCTTTTTCATGCGCTTCTCCGAGGAGCTGCCCACCGGGCTCGCGCGCCGCGACCGCTTCGAGTTCCTCAAGCGCAGCGTGCTCATCTCCCAGACGCTCACCGGCATGCTGGAGGGCACCATGAGCCGCAACCAGGCGCACACCTTCATGGCGCTCGGCCGCGATCTCGAGCGCGCCGACATGACCAGCCGCGTCATCGACGTGCGCTGCGCGCAGCTGCGCCCCGACGCGGCCGAGCCGCAGGCCTTCGAGACGGTTCAGTGGATGAGCGTGCTGCATACCCTGTCCGGCTACGAGATGTACCGGCTCGCGCGGCGCACGCGCGTCGAGCGGGCCGGAGTGCTGGAGTTCGCGCTGCGCGATACGCAGTTTCCGCGCTCCTGTCTCACCTGCCTGCGGGACATGCAGCGGTGTCTGGAGGAGCTGCCGCGCAGCGGCGCGGTGCGCGAGCGGCTGGCGACGGCCCACCGCTTCCTCGCGGACGCGGAGCTCGGCGCCATCGAACCGGCGGCGCTGCACGAGCTCATCGATCAGCTGCAGCGCCACCTCACCGCGGTGCACGAGCAGATCAGCCTCACCTATTTCCCGCAGCCGAGCGCGCGACCGCCGAGCGTGCGCCAGCTGGCGGCGGGCGCGCCCGCATGATGCGGCCGCGGCCGCCAGCGCTGCCGCGGCCGCCGGCGCTGCCGTTGCCGCCGCTGCCGGCGCGGCCGCCGGCGCTGCCGCCACCGCGAGCGCGCGCGCCGTGAACCGCGCGCTGCCGCTGCCCGACGGGCCGCCGACACATCCCCGCGAGGGGCATCGGGTCGCCGTGAGTCAGGCCGCGCTCAAGCAGGCCTTCCTCGACAATCTGTACTACGTGCAGGGCAAGTTCCCGGCGCTCGCGACCCGCAAGGACTACTACCTGGCGCTCGCCTACACGGTGCGCGACCGCATGATGCAGCACTGGATCAGCACCGCGGCCACCTACACGGAGCTGGGCTCGCGCACCGTCTGCTACCTGTCGGCGGAATTTCTGATCGGACCGCACCTGGCGAACAACCTGCTGTGTCTGGGCATCCACGACGTCGTGCGCCGCGCGGTCGGCGAGCTGGGACTGGTGCTCGACGAGCTGCTGCTCGAGGAGGACGAGCCGGGCCTGGGCAACGGCGGACTGGGACGGCTGGCCGCATGCTTCATCGACTCGCTCGCCACGCTGCAGGTGCCGACCCTGGGCTACGGGATCCGCTACGAGCACGGCATCTTCCGCCAGCGGATCATCGCCGGCTGCCAGGTCGAGAAGACCGACAAGTGGCTGCGCTACGGCAATCCGTGGGAGATCGTGCGGCCCGAGTGGGCGGTCGAGGTGAAGTTCGGCGGGCACACCGAGCGCTACAGCGACGAGCGCGGCCGGCCGGGCGTGCGCTGGCTGCCGGCGCGCACCGTCATGGCGGTGCCGTACGACACGCCGATTCTGGGCTATCGGGTCAATACCGCCAACACGCTGCGCCTGTGGCGCGCCGAGGCCGCGGAAGCCTTCGATCTGTCGGTGTTCAACCGCGGCGACTACTGGGGCGCGGTCAATCAGAAGGTGGTCTCGGAGAACATCACCAAGGTGCTGTATCCGAACGATGAGCCGCTGCAGGGCAAGGCGCTGCGGCTCGAGCAGCAGTACTTCTTCGTCAGCGCCTCCCTGCAGGACATGCTGCGCGTCCTGCGGGTGCAGAACATCCCGCCGGAGTGCTTCCACGAGAAGTTCGCGGTGCAGCTGAACGACACCCATCCGGCGATCGCGATCGCCGAGCTCATGCGGCTGCTGATCGATGAGCTGAGGATCGAGTGGGAGCGCGCCTGGGCGATCACGCGCGCCACCTTCGCCTATACCAACCATACGCTGTTGCCCGAGGCGCTGGAGCGCTGGCCGCTGGGGCTGTTCGGGAGTCTGCTGCCGCGCCACCTGGAGATCATCTACGAGATCAACGCGCGCTTCCTGGAGCAGGTGCGCATCGCCTTCTTCGGCGATGAGCAGCGCGTCGCGCGCATGTCGCTGATCGACGAGGGCGGCGAGCGCTACGTGCGCATGGCGCATCTGGCGACCGTCGGCAGCCACGCGGTCAACGGCGTGGCGCGCCTGCACGCGCAGCTGCTGCGGCAGAACGTGCTGCGCGACTTCCACGAGCTGTGGCCGGAGAAATTCACCCATGTGACCAATGGGGTGACGCCGCGGCGCTGGCTGGCGCTCGCCAATCCGCGCCTCACCCGCTGCATCACGCACGCCATCGGCGCGCAATGGCTCACCGATCTGGAGCAGCTGCAGCGGCTCGAGCCACTCATCGAGGACGGCAACTTCCGCACCCAATGGCGCGACATCAAATGCGCCAACAAGACCTCGCTCGCGCAGCTGATCCAGGAACGCACCGGAGTCGCCGTCGATCCGTACGCGATGCTCGACGTGCAGGTCAAGCGCATCCACGAATACAAGCGCCAGCACCTGAACATCCTGCACGTGATCGGCTGCTACTGCCGCCTGAAGGCGAACCCGCAGCTGACGTTCGAGCCGCGCGTGTTCGTGTTCGGCGGCAAGGCCGCGCCCGGCTACGAGCTCGCCAAGCTGATCATCCGCCTGATCACCGCGGTGGGCGGCACCATCGAGCGCGACCGGCAGGCGCGTCAGCTGCTGCGGGTGGTGTTTCTGCCGGATTTCAACGTCTCCACCGCGCAGCGCATCTATCCGGCCGCCGACCTGTCCGAGCAGATCTCGACCGCCGGCAAGGAGGCTTCCGGCACGGGCAACATGAAGTTCATGATGAACGGCGCGCTCACCATCGGCACCCTGGACGGCGCCAACGTCGAGATCCGCGAGGCGGTCGGGCCGGAGAATTTCTTCCTGTTCGGGCTGACCGCGGCCGAAGTGGAGCGCCGGCTGGCGGAGGGCTATCGCCCGACGGATCTGTACGACGAGCAGGACGAGCTGCGCGAAGTGCTCGATCTGGTGCGCGACGGCTTCTTCTCGCGGGGCGACGGCGCGCTGTTCCGGCCGCTGATCGAGCACTGGCTGCGGCACGACCCCTATCTTGCGCTGGCCGATTACGCCAGCTATGCCGAATGCCAGCGGCGGGTGGAGGCGGCGTATCGCGACACCGAGCGCTGGACGCGCATGTCGATCCTGAACACCGCGCGCTCCGGGCGCTTTTCCTCCGACCGCAGCGTGCGCGAGTACTGTGAGCGCATCTGGAATGTCGGGCAGGTGCCGATAGAGATGACACCGCGGGTACAGGGCGCCCTCAACCCGTAGGATCGCCGCTCACGGGGTGCGCGTGGGCTCGGCGGACCCCTGGGCGGGCGCGGTGGATCCCGGCGCGGCATCGGCCCGGTCGCTGGCGAGGTAGGCGCGCCAGCCGCCGAAGCCGGTGATGTCCTCGGTGCCCTGCAGAGCGTAGCTCTCGCAGAGGAAACCGCACACCTCACGGCCGTCGGCCAGCAGCAGCCGGCCGATGCCCAGCGGCGCGGGTATCGCGGCGACGAAGCCGCCGAACGCGGCTTCGGGCATGCGCCACACCTCGACCTCGATGGCGGCGCCACCCGCGGTGACCCGCTGCAGCCCGGGGCGCCGCGGCGGGCCGCTTGGCGGCGGGCCGGCCGGCAGCGCAAACAGCCGGTACAGCGGTGCCGTGCGGGTGCGCTCGAGCAGCACCGCGCCGCGCTCCGTGAGCTGGGGGTTCAGCGGCAGGCCGCTCAGGTGCGCGCCGCACACCGCCAACGCGATCCCCGGCGCCTGCGCCGACGCGGGCGGCGGCGCCGACGCGGGCGCCTGCGCCGACGCGGGCGCCTGCGCCGAGGTCTGCCATTCGAAGGCCGGCTCGTCCGGCAGCGCCAGGGGCAGGGCGCCCTGCTGCGCCGGCCCGGTTCGGTGCAGCCGCGCGGCAAGCTGCAGCAGCGCGTAGTCGCTCCAGGCCGGTCCGACCAGCGTGACGCCGAAGGGCAGGCCCGCGGCGGTGAATCCGCCCGGCACGGCGACCGCGGCCAGATCGAGCAGGTTGACGAAGTTGGTGTAATAGCCGAGGCAGCTGTTCAGGCGAATCGGCTCGGCCTCGACCTCGGCGATGCGATAGTGCGTCGGCGCCGTCGGGGTGAGCAGCACGTCGATCTCTTCCCAGGTCGCTTCGCTCGCGCGCCGCAGCCGCTGCAGCTCGTACTGCGCCCGAAACGCTTCGGCCGCGGACGCCCGTGCGCCGCCCTCGATGATCTGGCGCGTGACCGGATGCACGGCATCGGGCTGACGCGCCAGCAGCGCCTCGATCACGATGAAACGCTCGGCGACCCACGGCCCGCCGTAGAGCAGCTCGGCCACCGCGCGGAACGGCGCGAAGTCGATCGGCTGCCGCCGCCCGCCCAACCCCTCGAGTCGCCGCGCCGCCGCCTCGAACAGCGCCTCATAGGCGCCGTTGCCGAAGAACTGCAGTTGCGAGGGCTGTGGCACCCCGAAGCGGAACGCGCGGCCGGCGAGCGCCGCGCGCGGGGCATCCTGCGCCCGGCGCGAGTAGGGCTCGGCCGCGTCATAGCCCTCGGCGATGCGGCAGACGCGCGCGCAGTCCTCGGCGCTCAGCGCCAGCACCGACACCGTATCGAGCGTACGGCAGGCGGGCAGCATGCCGCGCGGACTGAGCCGCCCGAGCGTCGGCTTCAGCCCGACGAGATTGTTGAACGCCGCCGGAATGCGACCCGAGCCGGCCGTGTCCGTGCCGAGCGCGAAGCTCACCATTCCGGCGGCCACGGCCACGGCCGAGCCCGAGCTGGATCCGCCGGCGATGTAGTCGCCCTGGAAGGCATTGCGGCAGATGCCGTACGGGGAGCGCACGCCGACCAGTCCGGTGGCGAACTGATCGAGGTTGGTCTTGCCGATCGGCAGCGCGCCCGCGGCGAGCAGGCGCTGCACCACCGGGGCGGAGTGCGCGGGGACATACGCGAACGGCGGACAGGCGGCCGTGGTCGGCACGCCCTCGAGGTCGATGTTGTCCTTGATCGCGAACGGAATCCCGTAGAGCGGCAGCGACTGCGGGTCGCGCCCGGCGAGCGCCTGTGCCATCTGCAGCAATCGCGCCTTCGGCGTCAGCGTGATCCATACCGCCTCGGCGGCGCCGCAGCGCCCGTACAGCTCCTCGATCAGCTGCGCCGGGGACAGCCGGCGCTGCCGATAGGCGGCGGACAGCTCCCCTACGGTCAGGCCGCGCGCGGGGGAGCTCACGGCCCGAGCACCAGCAGCAGCTCCCCGGCCGCCACGCTCTGTCCGCGCCGGCAGTGCAGCCGCGTGACGGTGCCGGCGAGCTGCGCCTGCACGGCGATCTCCATCTTCATGGCTTCGAGCACCACCACCGTCGCGCCGCGCTCGACCCGATCGCCCACCCGCACGCCCAGTTGCCACACACTGCCGCTGACCGGGGCGCTCACCGGCGACTCCCCGGGCGCAAAGCGGGGCGTGGCGTCTTCGGTGGCGGCGGCGCCCTCGGTGGTGGGGCCGCCCTCGGCGGCGGCAGCGCCGGCAAGGTCGGCGCCCAGCCCCGGTGCGAGCGCGGCGCGGTCCGGCAGGCTCCGCCAGCGCTCGCGCTCGGCTTCGAATGCGGCCTGCTGCCGGGCCTTGAAGGCCGCGATCGACGCCGCGTGCTCCGACAGAAACTGCCGATAGTCCCGCAGCCGCAGGCGTGCCGGCTCGATCGCGAGCCGCGCCTTGCCGTAGGGGAAATCCTCGCGCAGGCGCGCGAGCTGCGCGGCGGATACCGGATAGAAGCGCAGCTGATCGAAGAAGCGCAACAGCCAGCGCCGCCCGCCGCTGAATTCGGCCGTCTGCTGATAGCGGTTCCACATCTGCACGGTGCGGCCGATGAATTGGTAGCCGCCGGGACCCTCCATGCCATAGACGCACAGGTAGGCGCCGCCGATGCCCACGGCGTTCTCCGGCGTCCAGGTGCGAGCGGGGTTGTACTTGGTGGTGACCAGCCGGTGGCGCGGATCCAGGGGCGTCGCCACCGGAGCGCCCAGATAGACGTCGCCGAGCCCCATGACCAGGTAGCTCGCCTCGAAAACGATCCGCTGCACCTGCTCGACGGAATCCAGGCCGTTGATGCGGCGGATGAACTCGATGTTGCTCGGGCACCAGGGCGCGTCGGCGCGCACCGAGTGTGTATAGCGCTCGATCGCCAGGCGCGTCGCCGGATCATCCCAGGACAGCGGCAGATGCACGACGCGGCTGTCCACCTCGATGTCATCGACGGACGGCAGTGCCTGCTCGATGTCGAACAGCGCCGCGAGCAGCGGCTCGCGGCGCGTGCGCCGGCTGTCGAAATGCACCTGCAGCGAGCGCACCCCGGGGGTCAGATCCAGCACGCCGGGCAGCTGCGCGGCCTGCAGCCGCTCGAGCAGCGCCTGCACGCGAAAGCGCAGGCCGAGCTCGAGCTGCGGCTCGCCGAACTCGATCAGTACGTTGTCGTCGCCGGATTGCCGATAGCACACCGCCGGGCGCGCGGGCGTCGCGGCCCATGAGCCGAGAATCGCCGTGCCGGGCTCGCGCGCCGCGGGCGGGCCGCGGCCCGCGGCGGTGAGCGCGGGGGCCGCGGCCGCGTCGGCCGGCACGGGCGTACGGCACAGCTCCCGTATCCATCGGTCCTGCTCGGACAGTGCCGCCCGGGCCTGCGCCGGACTGATGGGGTGGAAGCGCACGCGATCGCCCGGGCGCAGCTGTCCGAGCTTCCACTGCTCGGCCAGCGCCAGGGTCGCCGGACACACGAAGCCGCCGAGGCTCGGGCCATCCGGTCCGAGGATGACCGGCATGTCGCCGGTGAAATCGATCGTCCCGATCGCGTAGGCGTTGTCGTGGATGTTGGACGGATGCAGTCCGGCCTCGCCCCCGTCGTGCCGCGCCCACTGCGGCTTCGGGCCGATGAGGCGCACGCCGGTGCGATTCGAGTTGTAGTGCACCTCCCAGGGCGTGGAGAACAGCACCTGGATGTCCCGGTCGGTGAAGAAATCCGGGGCGCCGTGCGGTCCGTACAGCACCGCGATATCCCAGTCGTGCGTCAGGCGTGGCCACAGGGCGGCGGGCACGCCGGCGGGCTCGGGCGGCGGCTCGGCGCCCTGCAACGTGCCGATGCGCAGAACGTCGGCGCTGCGCAGCGCCCTGCCGGCATGCCCGCCGAATTGGCCGAGCGTGAAGGTGGCGCAGCTGCCCATGTAGGGTGCGACGTCGAAACCGCCGCGTACCGCCAGATAGGCGCGCTGCCCGGCGCCCTGGAGCGCGCCCACGCACAGCGTCGCTCCGGCGGGCACCGCCACCACCTGCCAGAAGTCGATGGGCCTGCCGTCGAGGGTCGCCGGCATGCTCGCGCCGCTCAGCACGATGTGCGCATCGCAGGCGAACCGCAGCGTCGGGCCACTGACCGTGAGCTCCAGCGCGGCGGCGCCCTCGGGATTGCCGAGCAGGCGGTTGGCCAGCCGGAAGGCGAGGGCGTCCATCGGTCCGGAGGGCGGCACGCCCACATCCCAGTAGCGCAGCCGTCCGGGCCAATCCTGCACGCTGGTGTGCGTGCCGGGCTGCAGCACCTCGATCGTGCGCGAGCTGAAGGACAGGGCGCCGAGGAAGCGCGTGGTGTGCCGCGCCTGACGAAACACCGGCTCGTGCAGGATGGCGCGCAGATAGTCACGGTTGGTCTCGATGCCGTAGACGCGCGTCGCGGCGAGCGCGGCATCCAGCTGCTGGATGGCACGCGCGCGGTCCGGCGCGTGCGCGATGAGCTTCGCGAGCATCGGATCGTAGTAGGGCGGCACCTCGCTGCCGGTTTCGATGCAGCTCTCCACCCGCAGCTCGTGCGGCAGGCACACCTCGGAGAGCAGGCCGCTGCTGGGACGGAAGCCGCGCGCGGGATCCTCGGCGTACAGCCGCGCCTGCAGCGCGACGCCCCCGGGCGGCGCGCGCGGCAGGCCTGGCAGGGGCTCGCCGGCGGCGAGCCGCAGCATCCATTCCACCAGGTCGATGCCCAGTACCGCTTCGGTCACGCCGTGCTCGACCTGCAGCCGGGCGTTGACCTCCAGGAAGAAAAACTCGTCACGCTCGGCGTCGACCACGAATTCCACCGTACCGGCCGAGCGATACTGCACGGCGCGGCCGAGCTGCACCGCCGCCGCGGCGAGCTGCGCCCGCAGCGACTCGGACAGACCCGGCGCCGGGGTCTCCTCGATGACCTTCTGATTGCGCCGCTGCGTGGAGCAGTCCCGCTCACCGAGCGCGATCACCTCGCCGCGGCCGTCGCCGAAGATCTGGACCTCCACGTGACGCGCGCGCTGCACCAGCCGCTCGAGCAGCACGCCGGCATCGCGGAAGTTGCTGCCGGCCAGGCGTCGCACCGTTTCGAACGCGCCGCGCAGCTCGCGCTCGTCGGCGCACGGCTGCATGCCGATGCCGCCGCCGCCGGCGGTGCTCTTGAGCATCACCGGGTAGCCGACGCGGGCCGCCTCGCTGACGGCCTGCTCGACGCCGGCGAGCAGGCCGCTGCCCGGCAGCAGCGGCAGGCCATGGGCGCTGGCCAGCGTGCGGGCCGCGTGCTTCAGGCCGAACTCGCGGATCTGACGCGGGGTCGGGCCGACGAACGCGATGCCGGCCCGTTCGCACTGCTCGGCGAAGTCGGCGTTCTCGCTCAGAAAGCCGTAGCCGGGATGGATGGCCTGGGCGCCGCTGTCACGGGCGGCGCTGAGGATGCGCTCGGCGCGCAGATAGCTTTCGGCCGCGGTCAGCCCGCCGAGCGACACGTGGCCGTCGGCCTGGCGCACGTGCAGCGCATGCCGATCCGCCTCGGAGCAGACGGCGACCGAGGCGATGCGCAGGCGGCGCAGCGTGCGCAGAATCCGGCAGGCGATCACGCCGCGGTTGGCGATCAGAACCTTGTCGAACATCCCGCGGGATCCTCGCGATGCGCCGGGCCGTCCCGGCATCGATACGGGCACCGCGGGTCGTCCCGCGGGCCGACGGGATGTTCAGCCCGCCTTCCAAATCAGAATCTGGGCCGGGGTCGGATTATAGGCATTGCAGGGGTTGTTCAGCTGCGGGCAGTTGGATATCAGGATCAGCACGTCCATGTGCGCGCGCAGCTGCACGTAGCGCCCCGGGCCGGAGATGCCGTCGGCGAAGCGCAGCGCACCCTGCGGCGTGACCGGCACGTTCATGAAGAAATTGATGTTGCTCGGCAGGTCGCGCTTGCTCATGCCGTGGCCGTAGCGCTCCAGCCCGGCGAGGAAATTGTCGCGGCAGCTGTGCATGTAGTGCTTGTCGAGCGCATAGCGCACGGTGTTGCTCTCGGCGGAACAGGCTCCACCGAGCGTGTCGTGCCGGCCGCAGGTGTCCTCGATGAGGGTGAGCATGATCGAGCCGAGGTTCGAGCGCAGCTCGCTGCCGGTGGTGAGGTAGAGGTTTCTCTGCGCCCGGATGGTATCCGCGGCGCTGTAGTGCTCCTCGAGGTTGGCGGCGTTGTAGAACAGGGTGTCGACCGACTGATTGCCCTCCAGGTCCACGATGCGCAGCACCTGGCCGCGCGCGAGGCAGCCGACCCACGGCTCGCCCGCCGGGATGGTGTGATCCAGCAGCGCGTCGCGCGGGTCCAGCGCGCCGGCCGGGGTGCCCGTCACGGCCATGGCAGGAACATCATCTCGGTGTTGTGCAAGCCGCGCGCGTTCTCGCCGCAACGCTCGCGGCAGGCGTCGTGCGCGGGCGCCGGCCCGGTCAGGCGCGCGCTCAGCTCGATCGGCGACGGCCGATATTCGCGCGCCGGGTCGAGCGGATGCGGGCAGTTGGCCAGCAGCAGCAGCGTGTGCATCTCGAAGCGCAGCTCGACGTGATCGCCGGCACGGCAGTGCTGCGCATCGAAGCGCAGGGCGCCGGACTCCTCCGCCGTCACGCGGCTGAAGAAGTTGATGTTGGCGACCAGGTCGCGACGGCCCATGCCCCATTTGCCCAGCTCATCGAGCATGCTGTCGCGCCCGTTCTTGTAGGTGTCGTTGCGCCGTTCCTGAAAGCGCGTAGCGCCGAACTGCGCGGCCACCGAGTCGGCGTCCGACAGGCCGCAGATCGTGTCGTGCCAGCCGCAGCTGTCCGAGGTGATCGAGCAGAGCACCCGCCCCATGTCCGAGTAGCACACGCAGCCGCTGGTCAGATACGCGATGTGCTGGGCCTTGAGCGTATCGGCCATGTTGTAGCGCTCCACCGGGCATTCATAGTTGTACAGCAGCGCCGCGACGTTGGCCCCGGGGGCGAGCGCGGTCAGGCGCAGCGACACACCGCGGCGCAGGACCGTGGACCAGTGCTCGCCGGGCTGCAGGGTCGCCGACCACAGCGCCCGATCGGGGGCTTGAGCCGATGCGGTGCTCATAGGATGAGGGGCAAAGTAGTGCATGTCACCGGCGCCGTAAAGCCTGTTGCGCGCCGCCGCAGGGCCGCCGCGCGTACGATGGCGGTTCAGTCGCAGCCCTTGAAGCACCAAAAAAGTGCAGTCTGGCGGCCTCGGTGGCGCCGCCGGGAGCGGCCGCCGACCGGGCACGCGAGCCGCGGCCAACCCGCTGGCGCGGCCCGAGGGCAATCGATTCACCGACTTTGCGGCCGCAGCCGGCGGCGGGCCGGGTCCACGGCCCGCCAAGGCACAGTGCTTGCACGGCAGGCAGTAATACCATTGGTCGAAATCGTAATAATCCTCAGGAGCCGCACATGACCGGTTCGTCCCTGCTGGTGCGCTGCGTTGCCGCCGCGGTGGTCGGCCTGCTGGGCTGGCCCGGGGCCGCGCGGGCGGCGCCGCTGCGCATCGGCTACAGCGATTGGCCCGGCTGGGTCGCCTGGCAGGTGGCCATCGACATGGGATGGCTGGCGCAGGCCGGGCTGGACGTGCAGTTCCAGTGGTTCGACTACTCGGCCTCCATGGATGCCTTCTCGGCCGGTCAGCTCGACGGCGATCTGGTGACCAACGGCGATGCGCTGGTCATGAATGCGAGCGGCACCCGCAACATCATGATCATGGTGACCGACTACTCCAACGGCAACGACATGATCGTGGCCAGGCCCGGGATCAACAGCCTGCAGGATCTGCGTGGCCGCAAGGTCGGCATCGAGATCGGCCTGGTGGAGCACTTGCTGCTGCTCGATGGCCTGAAGCAGGCGGGCATGACCCAGAACGATGTGACGCTGGTGAACGCCAAGACCAACGAGACCCCGCAGGTGCTCGCCTCCGGGCAGGTGGCGGCGATCGGCGCCTGGCAACCCAATTCCGGCGAGGCGATGCGCGTGGTGCCCGGGGCACACCCGATCTTCACCTCCGCGCAGGCGCCGGGCCTGATCTATGACGTGCTCGCGGTCAGTCCGCAGAGCCTCGCCCTGCATCACGATGACTACATGCGGCTGATCGGGGTGTGGAACCGCGTCGTGCACTACATCGAGGACCCGGCGACGCAGGCCGCCGCGGTGCGCATCATGGCCAAGCGCGTGGGCCTGACCAGCGCGCAATACCAGCCGCTGCTGGCGGGCACGCATCTGATCGATATCCGCGAGGCCAGGCAGGTGCTGAAGGTCGGCCCCGGCCTGGGCTCGCTCTATGGCTCTTCGCAGAATGCCGATGACTTCAACGTGCGCAACGGCGTGTACCGCCAGCCGCAGAGGATCGTCGCGGATATCGATCCGGCGCTGACCGACGCACAACCCTGAGGAGATCCCGGCCGTGGGCCAACCCCGCTGGCTGCGTATTCATCACCCGCTCTCACCGCGCGCGCGCCTGACCTTCGGGCTGCTGTCGTTCGTGCTGCCGGTGACGCTGTGGTGCCTGATCAGTTATGTGCCGTTTCTGTGGCATCCGGACGTACGTATCACCGATCCGGGCTCGGTGAGCTATCTGGATGTCGGCTCGACGCTGCCGCGCGCCGGCTTTGCCGCCGAGGTGGCGGCGGCGCGCGCGCAGGGACAGGCGCCCCCGCGGGGGGTCGCCGCCAACCCGATCTATCTGCCCACGCCGCTGCAGGTGTTCGCGGCCTTCTACCGGGCCTTCAGCACCCCGCCGCCCACGCGCGATGGACCGTGGCTGCATCAGAGCCTGTGGCACAGCATCCAGGTCATCTTCTGGGGCTATGTGATCTCCTCGGCCATCGGCGTGCCGCTCGGCGTCCTGTGCGGCGCCTACGCGCCGATCGCGCGCATGTGCGAGCCGTTCATCGAGTTCTTTCGCTATCTGCCGGCGCCGGCCTTCGGGGCGCTGGCGGTGGCGATTCTCGGCATCTACGACGGACCGAAGATCGCCATCATCGTGATCGGCACGTTCTTCCAGCAGGTGCTGATCATCGCCAACACCACCCGCAAGCTCGACCCCGCGCTGCTGGAGGCAGCCCTGACGCTCGGCACGCGCAACCGCCAGCTGCTGACGCGCGTGGTGGTGCCGGGCGTGCTGCCCGAGCTGTATCGCGATCAGCGCGTGCTGCTCGGCTGGGCCTGGA
>DATJSD010000094.1:0-15215 GCA_035504335.1 Steroidobacteraceae bacterium
CGCTGCCGCACATCGGCCCAGTGCCACAGCTCCAGTGAGCCGTTGGGCTGCTCGATGAGCGCCGAGCAGCTGTCGACCCAATCGCCGTCGTTGCAGTAGAGCATCCCGGCGTGCTGGGTGAGCCGCGGGCGGTGAATGTGGCCGCACACGATGCCGTCCAGTCCGCGCGCGCGCGCCGCCTCGGCCGCCGCGGTCTCGAACCGATGCACGTATTGCACGGCGTTGCCGATACGGCTCTTGAGAAAGCCGGCCAGGGACCAGTAGCCGCGGCCCCGCAGCCGGCGCAGGCCGTTCAGCGCGCGATTGAGCGCGAGAATCACGTCATACAGGCCGGAGCCCAGCAACGCCAGCCACGGGCTGCATTTGACCGCGACGTCGAATTCATCGCCATGCGTCACCAGCAGCCGCAGGCCGCCGGCGGTCTGATGCACGTAGTCGCGCTGGATGTGCAACTCTCCGAAGCTCGCGGGGCACAGATCCCGGAACGCCGCGTCGTGATTGCCCGGTACGTAGATGACCCGGGTGCCGTTGCGGCTGCGCCCGAGCAGCGCGCGCAGCACGTCGGTGTGCGACTGTGTCCAGTAGAAGCTGCGCTGCAGGCTCCAGATATCCACGATGTCGCCGATCAGCACGATCTCATCGGCGTGTACGGCGCGCAGGAATTCCAGCAGCAGATCGGCGCGGCAGTCGCGCGAACCGAGATGAATATCAGAAAGGAATACGGTACGGACGTGGACGTTGGGACGCTGTCCCTGGCTCATGAGGCTAGAGGCTTTATCCGATGCTGCATGTGCACAGTTTCGAGCCGCGACGTGACAGCGAGGTGGCAGCCCCATGAATAGATCGTGAAGGCCGCCCGCGCATGGCGCGAGTCAGATGCGCTCGTCGATGTCCTCCATTCCGAGCTCCTTGAGCTTGCGCGTCAAGGTATTGCGCCCCCAGCCGAGCAGCTTCGCGGCGTCCTGGCGGTGACCCTGTGTATGGCGAAGCGCCACGCCGATGAGCGTACGCTCGAAGGCCGGCATCGCCTCCTCCAGCAGCGGGCGCGGCGGTGAGGGCGCCTGCCGATCGGCCCACTGCGCCAGCGCAGCAATCCACTCCGACTCGCGGCGCGCCTCATCGTTGCCGGTGATCTCGACGGGCAGATCCTCCAGACGCAGCTCGCTGCCCGGCGCGAGCACCGTCAGCCGGCGGCACAGATTCACCAGCTCGCGCACGTTGCCCGGCCAGGAGTAGCTCGCCAGCCGATCGCGAGCCTCGGGGGTGAGCACCTTGCTCTCCACGCCGAGCTCCTGCGCGGCCAGCTGCAGATAGTGCTGCAGCAGGTCGGGCACGTCCTCGCGGCGCGCGCGCAGCGGCGGCAGCTCGACGCGGATGACATTGAGGCGGTGGAACAGATCCTCGCGGAACAGGCCCGCGCGCACCCGCTCCTCCAGGTTCTGATGGGTCGCGGCAATCACGCGCACGTCGACGCGGATGGGTGTCTGGCCGCCGACCCGGTAGAACTCTCCTTCCGCCAGCACGCGCAACAGCCGTGTCTGCAGCAGGGTCGACATGTCCCCTATCTCATCGAGAAACAGCGAGCCGCCGTCGGCCTGCTCGAAGCGCCCGCGCCGCAGGCCGTCGGCGCCGGTGAAGGCGCCCTTTTCATGGCCGAACAGTTCCGACTCGAGCAGCTCGGCCGGGATCGCCGAGGTGTTGAGCGCGATGAATGGTTTGCTGGCGCGCGGCGAATGCTCGTGCAGCGCCCGCGCCGCGAGCTCCTTGCCCGTGCCCGATTCCCCGGTGATCAGCACGTTCACACTCGAGCGCGACAGGCGCCCGATGGCTCGAAATACCTGCTGCATGGCCGGGGCATGTCCGAACAGCGTGCTGTACCGGGGCGTCGCCACCAGGGGCTCGGCGGTGCGCACGCCCGCGCTCGCAGCGCGCCGCACCAGCTGCATGGCCTGATCGATGTCGAAGGGCTTGGGCAGATACTCGAATGCGCCGCTCTCGAAGGCGGATACGGCGTTGCTGAGATCCGAGTACGCGGTCATGACGATCACCGGCAGCTCCGGGTGCACGTCGTGGATACGCCGCAGCAGCTCCAGCCCCGAGCGCCCCGACATGCGGATGTCCGTGATCAGCGCGTCGGGCACGTCGGTGCGCAGCGCGGCCAGCGCAGGCTCGGCGGCGTCGAAGGCCTTGGGAAGCATGCCGCCGTTGCGCAGCGCGCGCTCCAGCACCCAACGGATGGAGTTGTCGTCGTCGACCAGCCACACGCGCAAGGGCTGGGTGCTCGTCGTCAGCTGGGTGTTCATCGCCGCGTCTCCTGTTTCGATAACGGCAGGAGCACCGAGAAGACGGTGCGCCCCGGCTGGCTGTCGAACTCCACGATGCCCTGGTGGCGCGTGACCAGCTCCTGCGCCACCGCCAATCCGAGGCCCGTGCCGTGCGGCCGGGTCGTCACCAGGGGGTAGAACAGGGTGCGCGCGAGCTGCGGCGCTACCCCGTGACCGTTGTCCTCCACCTGGATGTCGGCCACCAGGCGGTGACGTTGCGTGCCGATGCTGAAGTTGCTCAGCGCCCTGGTACGCAGGATCACGCGTCCGCCGCTCGGCGGCAGCGCCTGCAGCGCATTGCGCGCCACGTTCAGCAGTGCCTGGATGATCTGATTGCCGTCCATGGGTGCGCTCGGCAGGCTCGGGTCGTAGTCGCGCTCGATCACCACGCCCTCGTTGGCCTCGCTGCGCAGCAGATGAAACACGCGCTCGCACAGCTCGTGGATGTTCACGAGCGACTTCTGCGGTGCTCCCCCCGGGCCGAGCATGCCGTCCACCAGCGCGCACAGGCGATCGGCCTCGTTGATGATGACCGTCGTGTATTCCTTCAAGGACCCGTCGTGCAGATCGCGATCGAGCAGCTGCGCCGCTCCCCGCAGGCCGCCGAGCGGGTTCTTGATCTCGTGGGCGAGCCGTCGGACCATCAGACGGCTGCCGTCGAGTCGTGAGAGCATCTCGCTTTCGCGTGCGATGCGTGTCCGCGCTTTGGCGTCGGTGAGCTCGAGCAGCAGGTGCGTGCCGGTGACCTGTCCCTCCAGCGGAGTCACGGTGATATCCAGCAGGATCGGCTCGCGGTTGGCCGGCACACCGACCGGCAGCAGCTGGATCTCGTGCACCGCGCAAGCCTCGCCGCGCTCGAGCGCCCGCCGCAGGATCTGCACCAGTGACTCGGGCTGTACGAACAGCTCCCCGATCGGGCAGCCGCGTCCATGATTGAGCCCGACCCCGAGCAGATCCTGCGTGCCGACGTTGGTGTAGACCAGGCACAGCTGCGCGTCGAGCAGCACGATGCCGGTCGACAGGGCGTCCAGCATCTCCGCCGAATCGAAGTGCGAGAGCGACGACGGCGCAACATATTCAAACGCCACTGCTTCAGCCTCACCCGGCATTCGCCGCAGAACTTCCTCGCCCCAGCCTTGCCCTAGCCTCGCGGTCTGGATCCCACAAGCGACTGAAGGACTCCTTAAGAGCAGGCGGGCGAAGTTGAAACGTTCGTTGGCCGTCGGGGGCGGCTGAGGTGCTCGCGCATCGACCCCTGCAGGGACCGGGTCACCACATGCCCGCCCGCGCGCATTGCGGGCGGGCCGACGCCCCCCGGTGCCGGTCTGCGAGCGCCACCCTCCTGCGGGCTGAAACCCGCGGAGGTCCGTCCGCCTGACGCCTCGGGCCCACCTTCGCGCATTTCCCATGCCGTGCCTAGACGGATTAGTGTTAAGAAATGGGCGCAGGAGGTGACTGAGTGACGACGGGGATGCACCTGGCACTGGTGGTCGAGGACGACCCGGGGATACAGAAGGTATTGCGCCTGATGCTCGAGGCGGATGGCTTTCGGGTCCTGGTCGCCGACAGCGGGATGCGTGCCGAGCGCGACGCGCGCTCGCAGCCGCCGGACATCATGATCGTGGATCTGGGACTGCCCGACCTCGACGGGATCAAGGTCATCGAAATGATTCGAGCCTGGTCAGTGGCGCCGATCGTGGTACTGTCGGCCCGTACGGCCGAGGCGCAGCGACTCGCCGCATTCGCAGCCGGCGCGAACGATTACGTGCTCAAGCCCTTCAGTGCGCCGGAGCTGCTGGCGCGCCTGCGCGCCGCTCTGCGCAGGCACGCGCGCGGCGACAGGCCATCGGGGCTGCTGCAGCTCGGGGACCTCACGATCGATCTGGCGCGACGCAGCGTCCAGCGGCGCGGCGGCGGCGAGCTGCGACTGACGCCGCTGGAACATCGCATCATCGAGACCCTCCATCGCCACGCGGGTCGCGTGGTCACCCACGCGCAGCTGACCAGGGAGGTCTGGGGCCCGAACCGGCTCGACACGCGCTCGCTGCGGGTCTTCATCACGACGCTGCGCAAGAAGCTCGAGCCCGATCCAGCCCGGCCCGTCCACATCGTCAACGAGCGGGGCATCGGCTATCGCCTGATGCCGTAGGCCGCCGCGCTTCGGCCGATGGCTCAACGCGCCACGGCACCAGCGCGGGTCACTTGGCCGTCGTCTGGATCTGCAGATCTTCGCTCTGCTCCGCGCTCGCGAGCGGTAGCGTGACCTCGAAGCGAGCGCCGCCGGCGGCGCTCCTGCGGGCCTGAATCTCGCCGCCATGCAGTCGTGCGATGGCGCGGCAGATGGTCAACCCCAGACCGACGCCGCCCACGGCCTCGCCGCTGCGCCCGCGCGCGAACTTTTCGAACAGTGTCTCCGGTGGGACCGCGCCAAATCCCGGACCGTTGTCCTCGACCGAGAGCGTGACGCCGGCTTTCGACTGCCCGGCGCAGATCCTGATGAGCGCACCTGGCGGGGTGTACTTCACGGCGTTCTGCAGCAGATTGCCGAGCAGCTGCACGATCAGATGCTCATCGACCGGCAGCGAGGGCAGCGCGCCGGGCAAATCGACCACGACCTGGCGGCCGGCAAGCTGACCTTCGTGACTGCGCAGCGCCCGGTCGACGAGGTCGGGGAGCGCGTGCCAGTCCCTGAGCAGCAATTCGCCGCCGGATTCCAACCGGATCAGCTCCAGAACGTTCGTCAGCAGATCGGCCATGTCGCGCGCCTTGCTTTCGATGAGCCGGCCGAGCGTGACACGCCGGTACAGATCCAGCGCGAAGTCGCGCTGCGCCATCATGCTGCCGGCGCCGGCGATCGCCGACAGCGGCGTACGCAGGTCATGCGAAATGGAAGCGAGCAGCGTATTGCGGGTTGCGGCGCGCTCGGCGGTGATCTGCGCCGTGTGAGCCAGCTCGCTCATGCGCGCGCGCTCCAGAGCCAGCGCCAGCTGATCGGCGATCGCCTCCAGCAGCAGCTGCCGATCCGCCGAGGGCAGGCGCGACTGCGCGGGCAGCTCGACCAGCAGCACGCCGACCGTGCCATGAGCGCCCAAAAGCGGCAGGTAGCGGCAGGGCTCCGAGGGAAATTGCGAGGTGCCCTGGCCGGCGCTCGAGCGCTGGGCCGCGACCCAGCGGGCGACCTGCAGATCGAACTGCGGCCGCGCATCGCCCCAAGCCGAGGAATCCTCCGCAGGGGCCAGCTGCCCGCTTGCGTCACACAGCAGTATGTGCGCGTGACACTGCAGCACTTCCCCGACATGGCGCAGGGCGATGCGCATCATGGCGCTCGCGTCGTGCGCGACGGTGAGTTTGCGCGCGAGCGCGTACAGGGCCGCCGTGTGCCGCTGGCGCGCCGCGGCCGCTGCGCTCTGCTTGCGTACCGCGATGATCAGGTTCGCGATGACCAGTGCGACGATCAGCATCGCCGTGAAGGTCACCAGGTAGCTCGGCGTCAGCACCGCAGCCGCGGCCAGGGTGCAGAGCGCGGTGATGAGCACGCCCAGCGAGTAGTCGCGTATGCGCGCCGGCGCCAGAAGCGATGCCATGCGCGCCGGCCGCCGCGCAGGCCGGGGCGCCGCGGCTGGCGCGGGCTGCACGGGTGCCGCGGGTGCCGCGGGTGCCGCGGCGGGCTCGCGGCGGCCGTGGAGCGTGATGATCTCGACCGCGGGTAGCCGTCGGCGCAGCGCCGCGGGCAGCCGGCGCAGGGCGAGCGTGCGCGCGTATTGGGACAGGGCGCGCCACCTCGGGACGGTAGTCGCCGTCGCGGATACGCCCGAACGCCAGGACCTGCACGTCGATCACCGCCAGACCCAATTGCAGCGCATTCGCGAGATGCTTGGCGTCCCGGAGCAGTTGCGGATCGGCAGCGCAGCCGGGCATGACCAGAAGGCAGTGGGACATAGCGGGTCGCGATCAGTTTCCCGGCCACAGCATGCGAATGCTCCCGGATCGCAGACGACCGTGATTCTGCCATCGGAGACGGGGAGCGGTTAAGGGCGCGGCGGTCGAATTCTAGGAATGCGCGCGCGGGCGTTCGAGCGGATGCGTCATCATGATGCGAGCCAGTCGGCACCGCACCGGTTTGGAGCGTAAACGGGGCGCCGCGGCGGCATCATTGCGCGTCGTGACCGGCACCAGCCCGTGCCGTGCGAGTGTCGCGCGCGGAGCCGACGATCAGGCGATAGCCCAATCCGGGCGCGGTGAGCAGATGAACCGGCCGGGCGGGATCGGGCTCGAGCTTCCTGCGCAGCGCCGTGATGAGCACCCGCAGAGAGCGCATCTCCACACGCCCAGGTCCCCACACCTCCTGCATCAGGCGATCGTGAGAGACGACGCGACCCTGATGCCGGTGGAGGCTCTCGATGATTCGATGCTCCAAGGGCGTGAGACGCACCTCGGGACCGGCGCGGCGGCGCGCGACACGGCGGGCAAGATCAATCGTGAGCTCCCCGAGCTGCAGCATGCTCGTGGGGGTCTGCGCGCCGGCGCGCTGGCGCAGCGCGGCGTGCATCCGCGCCAGCAGCTCGGGCGCGCTGAAGGGCTTGCTCACGTAATCGTCGGCGCCGGCCTCGAAGGCCGCCAGCCGCGGGCTCTCCGCGGTGCGCGCCGACAGGACGAAGATGGGCGCCGGGCACCTGGCGCGAATGCTGCGGATGAGCTCGATGCCCTCCAGGTCGGACAGGCCCAGATCGACCAGGATGATATCGGGCCGCCGCGCACGTGCGGCCCGCCGGCCGCGCGCGGCGCTGCCGGTGAGCGCGACCCGAAACCCGCCACCCTCCAGCATCACGCGCAACTGCTTCTGCAGGGTGGCGTCATCCTCGACCACCAGCGCCAGATGCATCCTGGTCGTCACTGGATCGCCGCCAACGCCGCGTCAGCCACGCCCACTGGCAGACGCCGGCGTACCTATCGCACCCAGGCGCGGTCGAACGCCGTCCCGTGCGGACCCGTCGGTGCGAGCGCGGCCGCTCCGGAGCTCCCGGATCGGCCGCGCCCGCAGCGCTGTGGAGATCCCCGTCAGGCCAGGAACTGCAGCTCCGAGGGCGCGCTGTACGGCAGCGAGGCGTGAGCCACCGCCGGCTCGGTGTCGTAAGCCTTCACGAACGCGGCGCGAAACTTCCTCATTTCCTCGGCCGTGCCCACCGTGATGCGCACGTAAGTGGGCATGGCTGGCCAGGTGCGGCCGATGTACACGTCCTGGCGCTGCATCAGTGCCGCAAAATCCCGACCCGGACGCTTGACGTCGACCATGAAAAAGTTGGCCTGAGAGCCCGCGTACACCTTGTAGCCGCGCCGGTCCATCCACTCGAGCGTGGCCTCGCGGATGTCGGCGTTGATCTTGCGACGAGCCGGCACCAGGGTCCGGTCGGTCACGCTGACCGTACAGGCGTGCGCCGTGGCCATGGACACTTCCCCTGCGCCGTCGAGCGTGGCCGCGGGGCCGAGCCGGGAGATGCTGGGGGCCTGCAGGTCGGGCCGCGCGATGTACAGCCCCGCCCGCAGTCCGGCCATGCCGTAGATCTTCGAGAAGGTGCGCGTCACGATGATGTCCTTGTCCGCGGCCACCTGATCGATCACCGGCTCGTCCTTGGAGAAGTGGTGATAGGCCTCATCGACGATCACGATGGATCCCGCGGGCTTGTTCGCGAGCAACCACAGAATGTCCTCGCGCGGTGTCATCGTGCCGGTGGGATTGTTCGGATTGACGATGTAGTAGGCGCCGGCGTTGGGCGTCGCGGCCACCATCGCGCGCACGTCGTGCGCACCGGTCGCAGTGAGCGGTACGCTGAACAACGGCGCCTTCATGGACTGCGCCGCGCGCGGCCCCTGCTCGTAGCTCGGGTTGCCGACCACCAGCGCCTTGCCCGGGCCGATGTTCCAGCGCAGAGCCATGTCCAGCGCCGGCGTGGATCCCGCCCAGATGCTCACGTAGCCGGGTTGCAGATCGAAGCTGCGACTGAATGCCTCGACGACCTGGTTCTTCGTCTCGCTGTGATAGCGGCCGCCCTGCCGCATGGCCTGCGACATGGCCGCGAGCGCTCCGGCCGATGGACCGAGCGGATTCTCATTGGAGCTGATGATGACGGCGTTGGCATCCGGCATCTTGAAACGACCCATGTACGGATCGTGCTGCGCGCTGTCCGCCGCCAGCAGGCGTGGCGCCTCCGACAACAGCGGCACCGCGGCGGCCGCGGTTCCGGCAAAGCGCATGAACGAGCGACGAGAAACCAGCGTACTTGGCGCCATACATTCCTCCCAGGGACCGAGCTGCGGAATTTGCATCGGTGGTTCAGGTGATCGGGGTGAACTGAAGCATGCTCTCGAGACCGTCTACGCGTCCGAAATTCGCCGCGTGAAGCATTTGACAAACTATTTGCTTGGTGGCAGACCATAACGCCGAACCAACTGCCACACAAATTTTTTTTTGCAACGATCCGCGCGTACGCGCTTTGCCTCATGATGAGGCAGCTCGAGGCCGTGACAGCCCATCGACGAGCCAGGTTGGTGCAGGCGTCGGTGAGGCGCGCCTCGGCTGTTTGTTCCGACAACGGTGCGTGCGCACTCGTGCCCCCCGTTGCAGGCAGATGCGTCGAGGCGCCGCGGATGATGTAGAGTCCGCGCGAAGTGAGCCGGGAACCGGCGCCTTCACGCACAGTGTCCGCCAACAGTCGGGGTCAGCCATGAACAACACGGAACCTTCTGCGCCGCTCACCCGCCGCCAGCTGCTGCGGATGATCGGCGTCACGGCCGGCGGCGCAGCCATGTACCAGGCCATGAACGCACTCGGCTTCGCGGGCGAGTCACCCTTCGATGCGCCGATCGATCTGCAGGGCACGCCGCGCGGCGCCTCCGTGCTGATCCTCGGCGCGGGCATGGCCGGCATGAGTGCCGCCTACGAGCTGCGCAACGCGGGTTACCGCGTGCAGGTGCTCGAGTACAACGCGCGCGCGGGCGGACGCAACTGGACGCTGCGCGGCGGAGACCGCTACACCGAGCTCGGTGGGGACACGCAGCAATGCGAGTTCGACGCGGGTCTGTACATCAACCCCGGTCCGTGGCGCATTCCCTACCATCATCGCGGCATGCTGCACTACTGCCGGGTGCTGCGGGTGGGGCTGGAGCCGTTCTTCCAGGTCAATTACAACGCCTACCTGCACAGCAGCCAGGCCTTCGGCGGCAAGCCGCGACGCTACCGGGAGATCAAGGCGGATTACCAGGGGCACGTCGCGGAGCTGCTGGCGAAGGCCACGCATCAGGACGCCCTCGGGGGCTCGGTCAGCCAGGAAGATCAGGAGAAGCTGCTCGAGTCATTGCGTCGCTGGGGAGCGCTCGATGAGCGCTACGCCTACGTGGCCAGCGAGGCCTCCAGCGACCGGCGCGGTTTCCTGAAGAACCCCGGCGGCGGCCTGTCGGCGCGCCCGATTCCCTCGCAGCCGATCGCTCTGACGGACGTGCTGGATTCCGGGCTGTGGCAGGGCATTTCCGCCGGCGACAGCTTCGACATGCAGACCTCGCTGTTCCAGCCGATCGGCGGCATGGGCCGCATCGGCGAGGCGTTCGCGCGCGAGCTCGGCCCGCTCATCCGTTACAACGCCAAGGTCATCGACATCCATCAGGATGCCGATGGCGTCACCGCGACCTACCAGGATACGCAGACGGCGGGCGCGCCTCTGACCGCACGCGCCGACTGGTGCCTGTGCACCATCCCGCTGCCGATCCTGGCGGAGATTCCGATGAACGTGGGCAGCGCGCTGAGCGCGGCCATCGAGGCGGTCCCGTATGCCTCGGCGATCAAGGTCGGGTTGCAGTTCAAGCGCCGCTTCTGGGAAGAGGACGAGCACATCTACGGCGGCATCACCTACACGGACCTGCCGATCACCAACATCGGTTATCCGAACACCGGCTATCTGAGCGGCGGCAAGGGTGTGCTGCTCGGAGCGTACATCTGGGGCCTGAATGCCATGGAATTCACCTCCATGACCCCGCCGCAGCGCATTCAGAAGGCGCTCGAATACGGTGCACAGATCCATCCGCAGTACCTGAAGGAATTCGACAACGGCGTCGTGGTCGCCTGGCACCGCTCGCCCTTCACGCTCGGCTGCTACGGCATGTGGAGCAGCGAGGCGCGCGCCAAGCACTACGACGATCTGTGCCGCATCGACGGGCGCATCGCGCTGGCCGGCGAGCACGCCTCGTTCCTGGGCGGCTGGCAGGAAGGGGCGGTGACCTCGGCCATGGATGCCATCGGACGTTTGCATCAACGCGCCATCGCACAGGGGGAGAAGGCATGAGAGGGTTGAAACGACATGCGTGGCTGCGTGGGTTGCCGCTGCTCGGCGGCCTGGCCGCCACGGTCTGGGGCGCGCTCGCCCTCGCCGACGATTCGCTGTTCACCTCGACCGCCGCCTTCAGCCAGGCCAACGGGGCGGTGATCTACAGCCACATCTGCCAGGGTTGTCACATGCCGGAGGGCCAGGGAGCCGTGGGTGCCGGCTACTACCCCAAGCTGGCGGGCGACCGAGCGCTCGCCTCCTGGCAATATCCCGCGCTGATCGTGCTGGGCGGTCGTAACGGTATGCCGCCCTTCGGCCTGCCCGCCGATCAGGTGCAGCAGACGCGTACCGTGCATCTGAGCGATGCGCAGATCGCCGAGGTGGTGAACTACGTGCGCACGCACTTCGGCAATCATTACCGCGATCGCGTGTCCGCGAGGCAGATCGCCGGTCTGCCTCACCCGCGCTATGCGGGCCCCGCGGCGGCGGACTGAAGGCGGCGCGGCAGCGCGGTGCCCGCGCGAGGGCGATTCGGCCGGCGGCAGACGCCTGCGAGCGCCGCGGCCGCAGGCACGCGGGCGCTCTCTGGATGAGGTGGGAATTCCCGGCTCGGAGGAAGGCTCTATAGCCCTCCTCCGAGGGGGGGATGGAAAGGCCGCTTCGAGCCCGCGATCAGACGGGCGTCAGCGCCTCGGGCGGCCAGCGGCCGCCCGCGCAGGTCGATCTATTGCTCAGCCACGCGAACCGGCTGCGCGGCGTGCTCCTGGTAGTACGAGGTCAGCGTGTCGCTGTTGAATGCGGCAACGCCCTGCTGTACCGCGGCTGACACGCAGCTGGTATAGCTGGCCCGCGTGTAATAGAAGCCCGTGATGTTGCGCGGTCCGCAGACCTGGTCGGCGGCGAACCGGATGCGCGCATAGAGCCTCGCGACATCGGCGGGACGGGCAAGATTCAGTCCTGCCGCGTCGACGGTCATCTGATCGATCTGCAAGGACGGAGTGGCGGCAAACGCTCCCGAGGCCAGTAATGCGGAGGCGGCCAGCGTACCGAGTGCGAACTTCATCTTCATAGAACCCCCTTTCCAACCAACTGAAACCGAGCTAACCCGCACAGTGATCAATTACTGTGCACATTTTGATTATCGCACGCCATGTTGCCAGTTGATAGGGCAATTTTATAAAAATGAGAGCTGTAACCGATGCTCTTCTATACAAAAAGTAATCAATCCGACCTATAAAAGGGCAATCGGCGGGTGGATCGCTGCCAAAATGTCCTTTTGGGCCCTCGTACGGGCCTATTGACGCCCATCGTTCCGCTGAGTTCGCCGTTCCATCGCACCAAAAGAATGCATTGGTGGGAGCGCTGCTGCGAAAGGACGCCTCCGCGCCCCAGGAACGGGGAACGGGAAGCGCGCCGGGGCGATGGGGATTAAGCGGGAGGGCTCAAGGACATCCGGGCGGCGCGTGCCCACGCACGCGACCGCCCGGAAAGCAGCAAGGCAGAGGAGGCTTCAGACTACGGGCGAGCGGCCTTGACGGCCGCCGGCGTGACCCGGTCGGTGTAGTGGTTGCCGAAGTGAGTGCGAATATAGTTCACCACGTTGGCGATCTGCGCATCGCTCAGCGCATCACCGAAACCCGGCATGGCCTTGCTTCCGTACAGCACGCGCGTGACCGGGAACAGCGCGGACTGCAGATGCGCATCGGCCGCGAGCGCCGGATAAGCCCCCGCACCGACCGCGCCCTGCGCGTTCGGCATGTGGCAGCCCTGGCAGATGCTCTGGTAGATCTCCTGGCCGGTCTGCTGCGCATAACGACCCGCGTAGATCTCCTGTGCCCGAGCGCCCCATCCCGCCAGGCTCGCCAGCCCCGCTGCACCGATCAGCGCGCACACGCGCCCACTTCGAAACTTCATCGATAGAACTCCTGATTCGATATCTCGAGTTGCCCTGCAGACCAGTGCCTCAGCGGCGGCCCCGCTCAGCTCGCGAGCACCTTCTGGTGCAGACGCCGGATGGCATCCAGCGCCGAAAGCAGCGCCCCTTCCTGCCAGGCGGGAATGCGCGAGGCGTGCTCGCCGGCCAGTACGATGCGACCGTCGATCGCGCACAGGTTGTTGTAGTGCTGCGCCCGCAGCGCTTCGGTCCAGTGGCCCGCGCAGCCGAGCGTCCAGGGCACGCGGTGCCAGGCGACCGCCACGCCGTTTTGAAACTCCGCCGGATATTGCGGATGGATCTGCGTGCCGTACTCCACCACCTTCCGGACGCGCTCCTGCGGCGACATCGAGGTGAACTGCACCGCGTTGGGACCGAAGGTATAGGCGCCGAGCAGCACACCCGGACCGTCATCGAAGTAGCCGGTGCTCGGATAGCCGATCAGCGCATTGGGCAGGTCGGTGAAGCTCATGCCGCCATAGATCGAGTCGTCCTGCTCCCAGAAACGCCGCCGGAACTGCAGGCCCACCTTGATGGCCGACTCGTAGCTGATCGCGTTGATCGCGTCCTGCATCGGCACCCCGACGTTCATCGGGATCTGCGAGAGAATCGACGCCGGTATCGTGCAGACGCACCACTGCGCATGCGCCTGCTCGCTCGGCCCGCCGTGACGCGCGTCGGTGTAGGTCACGGTCACCCCGCTCGCGTCCTGATGGATATCGGTGACCTTCGCGTTGTACTGGATCACCCCCTCGAGCTTGCGCCCGAAGGCCTTGCCGATCATGCCCATGCCGCCGATCGGCTGGAAGATCATGTTCTGGAACTCGTAGCTGAGCCCCGCGCTGATCGAGCTCCACAGCCGCGACTGCAGCAGATCCGAGAACGCCAGCGGCGTCGAGGGGGTTGGCAGCGAGGTCAGACCGCCGCCCGGATCCGAGTCGTAGCCGCGCCGCGAGCTCGACACCAGGCCCTTCGTGTACTGGTAGTTGGCGTCCAGCGCGCCCCAGCGGCGCATCGCCTCCATCAGCATCTCGCGGTCTTCGTAGGTCACCGCCTCATCGAGCTTGCCCTGGCCGGTGACCTTGGCGAGCAGCTCCGCCACGTAGCCATCGAAGTCCGACTGCACGAAGCGGAAGCGCTGCGGCTTGCCGCCGAATGCCCGGGTGGAGTGCACGTAGGCGTTGTAGTTCACCTGCACGAACGGCTCGAGCGCGACGTTCAGCAGCTTGCAGTAATGCAGCACCGCGTAGTGGTGATACGGCAGACGCCATGGACCGGGATTGATGTAGAGTCCCTTGTCGAACTCCACGTGCTGCGTGAATCCGCCCAGCTCGGTGTAGGTATCGCCACCGTAGAGCGACCAGTTGCGCCCGCCGGGGCGATTGTTGTACTCGAGCACCTTGACGTGATAGCCGGCCTTGCGCAGCTCGTAGGCCGCGCACATGCCCGCCATGCCCGCCCCCAGAATGAGCACCGAGGCACCCTTCGGCGCACCCTCGAGGCGGATGGGCCCGGTGTAGCCCGATTCGCCCGCGTAGCTGAGTTCGGTCATCGCCTGATACATGACCGCGCTGCCCGCGACGGTGCCGATCATTCTCAGGAGCGTGCGCCGGCTCATCGGCGCCGGCGAGGCGCCCGACGTATCTGAATCGCCTTGTTCTGCCACTGTCACACCCGTCCTTTGCAAAGCGTTAAGTGAAAAATCCCCCGTGATTCCCCGCCTGGCATGCGGCCGGAAGCGCATCCCGCGCACCGCCCCGTCCCCGCGCATGCCTCGATTGCGCGCCCGCACGGGTCCCCGGTCGACCCCGACGGATGCGCTCGCATGGTTTGGAGGTCCCATTTGTCTGCGGCCGTCGCAAACAAACGAAGACGACGTTCCGATCCTATCCGACATGTGTCGCCCACGCCAGCCTGGTTTGTTGACGCAAACAAACAGGTACAGCGGCGTTCCCGCATCGCGCTCAGCGGACGTTGCGCAATCACGGAGCAACTTCGACACGTGACTGAATCATCAGCGTGCAGGAGACTGCAAATGCCGACAATTGCAGCGTGCGCATGCGCGCCGCCGGCGGGCAGGCCGATGAGCATTCGCTGATTTTCGGTGCAATGAAGACCGCGCCCGTGCGTGGCGAGACGTCTGGTCCTCGCCAGCAGGGATGGCGCATGGCCGTGGCGTGCACGCATCGCCGGCATCGCCGTTGCACCGATGCCGCACTCAATCGGCGGTCGCAAGCGCAGGCTTGGGTCAGGGCGCGTGATGCTTTCTGATGCATCGTGGACGGACGGGATCACCCCGGCAGGGCATGGCGTGGCTGGCGCGCGGGCAAAACAGCATGTCATTACAACATCTTGGTACCCGTGCCTGCCGCGTCCCAAATATGGTGCGTGGAGCAAGCGCCTCTGCACCGCATTCGAAATTCGAGTTGGTCCATTAGTTGCACTCGCTGTCGATCGGCGAAACGCCGACCGTACCTGGTTACGCGTCCGAACTCGAGCTAAAGCTAAAGATAGGGGAGAGTCTTAAATGTTCTTAATGTTCAAGAAGGCCCCGCCGGGCATCACCACCTTGGCAGCGGCCACACTACTGGTCGCCGCCCCGGCACTACGGGCCCAACAGGCACCACAGAGCACGCCCGCGGC
>DATJSD010000095.1:0-38895 GCA_035504335.1 Steroidobacteraceae bacterium
TTGCCACGACCCACGGCCACGCGGCTGAGGAATTCTTCGTACGTGTGATCGACCACGCTCTGCAGCACGCGACCGGCGGCCGCGGACAGCGGCCGGTCGAGCTGCGTCTCACCGGCGAGCGGCGTGGTGCCCAGACCATCCACGTGCACCCCGAACTTCGCCAGCGTGCGGGAAAAGGTCGGGAAGGCGGCGAACACGCCGATCGAGCCGGTGAGCGTGTTGGGACTGGCGATGATCTCGTTGGCGCCGGCGGCGATGTAGTAGCCGCCGGAGGCCGCCAGATCGCTCATCGACACCACCACCGGCTTGCCGTCGTGCTCGAGCGCCATGACCGCCCGGTAGATCTGCTCGGACGCGAGCACGCTGCCCCCGGGGCTGTCGATGCGCAGCACGACGGCCCGGATGTCATGATCGAGTCGCGCCTCGCGCAGCAGCTCCGAGGTGGAGTCCCCGCCGATGCTGCCCGGCGGCTGACGGCCATCGAGGATGTCACCGCTGGCGATCACCACGCCCACCGCGGGCCCGCGACCCCGCTCGCGCTGCGCGGCGTGCGTCGCGCGCAGATAGTCATCGACATCGACCTGACGGAACCCCTTGCCGTCCGGGTCGGCGCCCACCAGCTGCGCCACGCGCGCATCCACCTGCTGCTCGGTCTTCAGGTCGGTCACCAGCCCCGCGTCCTTGGCGACCTTGGCGGTATCCCCGTCCGCCCCGGTCACCTCGGCCACGTAGTCGTCGGCGTAATCGGCCACCGCCGCCGCTGACATGTGCCGCACGCGCCCCACGGCGGCCTCATAGCCCCGCCACAGCGCCGTCAGATAGGCCAGGCTCTCCTGGCGATCGGCCATCGACATGTCGTCGCGCGTGAAGGGCTCCTCGGCGCTCTTGTACTTGCCGACGCGGAACAGGTGCATGTCCACGTCGTACTTCTTCAGCGCGTCCCTGAAGTACAGGCGGTAGCGGGAATAGCCGTCGAGCAGCACCGCTCCGAAGGGGTCCAGATACACCTCGTCGGCCTGGGCGGCGAGCAGGTACTGGCTCTGCGTGAAGTTGTGACCGAAGGCGATGACCTTCTTGCCGCTGCGGCGAAAGTCGTGGATCGCTTCCGCCAGCTCTTCGAGCTTGACTTGGCCGGAGCTGCTCATGTCGTCGGTTTCGATGACCAGCGCGCCGATGCGACGGTCGGCGGCGGCGGCACGGATCGCGCTGATGAGATCCCACAGCAGTGTCTGCGGCGGGGCCTGACCCTCGGCCTCGCTGACGGCCCGCTGCACGGGCACGCCGCTGAGCTGCTCGACGATCTCGCCGGAGGGACGCACCACCAGCGCCGCCATCGCCGGCAGCTTCGGCGGCCCGGAGGCCTCCCAGGCACCGATGGCCAGCCCCAGCAGCGCGAGCATCAGCAGCAGGTGCAGCACACGGCGCAAGCCGTCCAGGCCGCGCCACAGTCCGAAGAGGAACCCTCCGACGTAGCGCATGGTTGTGGGTGCCGCGCCGCGAGCGTTCCGCGGGGCTCCTAAACCTTCTCTTCGATTCGCGCCGCCTTGCCGGCGAGCTGGCGCAGATAGTAGAGCTTGGCACGCCGCACGCTGCCGCGGCGCTTGACCGAGATGCCGGTGATTGCCGGGCTGTAGGCCTGGAAGGTGCGCTCCACTCCTTCGCCGTGCGAGATCTTGCGCACCGTGAAGGAGGAGTTGAAGCCGCGGTTGCGGCGCGCGATGACCACGCCCTCATACGCCTGGATGCGCTCGCGGTCGCCCTCGACCACCTTGATCTGTACCACGACGGTGTCACCGGGCTTGAAGTCCGGCATTTTCTGCGTCATGCGCTCGCTCTCGAGCGTCTGGATGATGTGGCTCATGGTCATTTCCTCGGTTCCCGTACGCTGACACGCTCCAGCAGAAACTCTTGCAGCAGCTCGCGCCCTTGCGCGTCCAGGGGCGAGCGCCCGATCAGCTCCGGACGGCGCAGCCACGTGCGCCCGAGCGCCTGCCGGGCCCGCCAGCGCGCGATCGCGCCGTGATCACCCGAAGTCAGCGCCGCGGGCACGCGCCGCCCCGCGAAGATCTCCGGCCGCGTGTAGTGCGGCCAGTCGAGTCGCCCGGCGCTGAAGGACTCTTCCAGGCTCGATCGCTCGTCGCCCAGCGCACCCGGCTGCAGCCGCGCGAGCGCATCGATCAGCACCAGCGCCGGCAGCTCGCCGCCGGACAGCACATAATCGCCGATCGACAGCTCACGGTCGACCGCGAGCTCCAATGCGCGCTCATCGATCCCCTCATAGCGGCCGGCGACGAGCAGCAGCCCCGGCAGCCGCGCGAGCTCGCGCACGTGCGCCTGCGTGAGCAGCTCCCCCGACGGGCCGAGCGCGATGCGCGCGCTGCCCGCGGGCAGCCGCGCCGCCGCCGCCGCGATCGCCGCGCACAGCGGCTCGGGCTTGAGCACCATCCCCGGACCGCCCCCATAGGGACGGTCATCGACCGTGCGATGCGCATCGGTGGTGTGCGCGCGCGGATCCTCGGTACCCACGCGCAGCAGCGCGCGCTGCACCGCCCGGCCGAGCACCCCGTATTCGAGCGCCTGGGTGATCAGCGCCGGAAACAGCGTCACGACTTCGATCTGCACAGTGCCTCACGCGCCCGACCGCGCTCACGCGTCCGCCGGCTCTCTCACTCGCCGGCGGCTCTCGCAGCTGCCGGCCGCGCTCACAGCTCCGGCGGCCAGTCCACCTCGATCTCGCGGCGTGCGAGATCGACACGTCGCAGACACGGCGGGCCCGCCGGCAACCAGCGCTCACGCTCGCCGCGAACCACCATGAGCGCACCGGCGGGCGCCTCGAGGAAGTGCACCAGCTCGCCGAACGGCACGCCTTCGCGATTGCGTACCTGGAAACCGAGCAAGTCCTCCCGATAGTACTCACGCGCCGCGAGCGGCGGCAGTCCGGCGCGCTCGAGCAGAACGTCACAGCCGCGCAGCCGCTCGGCGGCGTCGCGATCCTCCACACCGGCCAGCGACACGCGCAGCGTGCGTCCGTCCGGGTGGGTCTCGCGGATCTCCAGGTGTTCCTCCGCACCGTCCGGATGACGCAGCAGCCAGCGCCGATGATGCAACAGCGCACCGGGCGGTTCGGTATAGGACTGCACCCTGACCGCACCGCGCACACCGTGCGGCGCGAGAATCCTGCCGACCACGAGATACCGGCTCAGGCGGCCGCCGGCGGCTGGCCCTGCTCCTGGCCGAGGCTCTTGCGGTAGCCGGACACCAGCGCGCGCACGCGCTCGGAAGCCTGCGCGCCCTGGCCGCGCCAGTAATCGATGCGCTCCAGGTCGAGCTTCAGGACCGTGTCCTTGCCGCGCGCCACGGGGTTGTAGAACCCCACCTGCTCCAGGCTCGCGCCGCCCTGGCGCCTGCGGCTGTCGGTGACCACCACGTGATAGAAGGGCTGGTTCTTGCCGCCGCGGCGCGTCAAACGAATGGTAACCATGACAGATTCCGTCGCCGCTGCTCGGCGGCGCCCAAAAAAAGAGGGCGGATTCTACGCAAATTGGGCCGGGCACGAAAGCCGCGTCCACGGCCGGCAGGTCCCGGGACCCGGGACACGCCCCGGCTCGCCGTGATCGACCCGCCGCCCGGGTGGCTACGCCCCGGCTCGGCGCGGCTGCGCTGGGCTGGGCTGGGCTGAGCTGGGCCGGGCTGGCTATGCCCCCGGCTCGCGGCGGCTCGGCTGGCGACGAATCAGGTGTCCGAGCTCGGCGCGGGCTGTGCCGCTTCGATGACCTCGCGCAGATAGGCGACGTGGCGCTCGAACGCGCCGCGCCCACGCGGCGTGATCGCCAGGCGCGTGCGCGGGCGCTTGCCGACGAAGTCCTTCTGTATGGTGATGTAACCCGCGCGCTCGAGCGTTGCCAGGTGCGCGCCGAGATTGCCGTCCGTGGCCCGCACCGAAGCGCGCAGCTGCGTGAATTCGGCCGCATCGCGCGGCGGCAGACTGTTCAGCGCCGCCATGATCCGCAGTCGCAGCGGCTGATGGACGATCTCGTCGGGGCTATTGTCCACGCAGTGGCGCTCGGTGACTCGGTGCGAGGTACGAGGGTACGAGGGTGCGAGGGTGCGAGGGTGCGAGGGCGCGACGGCCCGAGGCAGCCTCAGCTGCGCCTGAGCCACGCCCCCGTCAGCAGCAGCGTGCCCCCGCCAGCGCCCGCCATCCACAGCAGCACGTACGGGCGCAGCAGGAAGTAGGCCGCGAGCGCCAGAGCGGCCAGCACGAGCCCCGCGATCGACCAGCGCAGACCCCGCCAGATCCCGACCCCGATGTAGATGGCGGCAATGAGCAGCCCCGGGTACACGGCAAACTGCGCCGCATCGTGCGGCTGCAGCACCGCGTAGGTCGCCAGCAGAAAGCCCACGCACGTCGCGAACAGCGCGAACAGGCGCCTGGAGTGGGCCCGGGCCTGCCGCGCCGGACCGGCCACCTCGCGCGCCTGCCGCCAGGCGAGCAGCAGGCTGGCGGCGAATCCCAGCCCATCGAGCCCGATCCAGGCTTGACCGGCCCGGCTCGGTGCGAGGTAGGACACAACGTATCCGACCAACCAGATGGCGCCCCACAGAAAGAAGTAGGGCGCGGCGTACCTGTAGCCGCGCAGCACCGAAAGCCGGCGCTGCGCCTGCGCGACGTCGTCCAGAGCCTCCAGTGCCTGATCCGATGAGATTTCCATGGCCACTCCCTCCTGCCCCGCTTGCGATCACTCACTGATAATGACTCTATCACACAGAGTACTCTGCCGCAAGGGGATCGCTTTGGAAGACGGAACTGGGAGGCCGGGGCCGCGGGCTGGGAGGGCTGATGGCTCAGCGTCTCAGCCCGGGCGGCGGAAGCCCGCGCAGGCCGGCCATCAGGCGGCCGAGCTTGCCGCCCTTCATGCCCTTCATGAGCTTCTGCATCTCCAGGAACTGCTTGAGCAGCCGGTTGACGTCCTGCACCTGCGCACCGGCCCCCGCGGCGATGCGCCGGCGGCGCGAGCCATCGATGATGCCCGCGTGCTGCCGCTCCTGCACCGTCATCGAGTCGATGATCGCGATCTGGCGCCTGAGCTCGCGGTCGGCCTGCTCGCCCTGCATGGCGCCGGCGCGATGGGCGAGCTGCGCGGGCAGCTTGTCCATGACGGCCGACAGGCCCCCGAGCTTGCGCACCTGCTCGAGCTGCTCGCGCAGGTCCACCAGGGTGAAGCGCTTGCCCTGCACGACCTTGCGCGCGAGCTTCTCGGCCTGCTGCATGTCGACCTTGCGCTGTACGTCCTCCACCAGCGAGACCACATCGCCCATGCCGAGGATGCGCGAGGCCATGCGGTCGGGATCGAATGGACTGAGCGCGTCGAGCTTCTCGCCCACGCCGAGGAATACGATGGGCTTGCCGGTCACATAGCGCACCGACAGCGCCGCGCCGCCGCGGGCATCGCCGTCCGCCTTGGTGAGGATGATGCCGGTCAGGTCGAGCGTGCCGCCGAAGGCCCGCGCCGCATTGATGGCATCCTGCCCCGCCATGGCGTCCACCACGAACAGCCGCTGATGCGCATGCACCGCCGCCTCGATGTGCTGCACCTCCGCCATGAGCTCGGCGTCGACGTGCAGCCGTCCGGCGGTGTCGATGATGAGCGCGTCATAGACGCCGCGGCGCGCGGCCTCGAGCGCAGCGGCGGCGATCGCCGCGGGCTGCTCGCCGGCGCTGCTCGGGAAGAAATCCGCCCCGACGCTCTCGGCGATCCGCTGCAGCTGCAGGATCGCGGCCGGGCGGCGCACGTCGGTACTGACGAGCAGCACGCGCCGGCGCGCGTTCTCGTGCAGCCAGCGGGCCAGCTTGCCCGCGGTGGTGGTCTTGCCCGCGCCCTGCAGCCCGGCGAGCAGCACGACCTGCGGTGGCTGCACATTGAGCGCAAATCCCCCCGCACCGCCGGCGCCGCCCGCGCCGCCGGCGCCCGCGGCACCGCCGGCCGCCTCATCCCCCAGCAGCCTCGCCAGCTCCCGGTGCAGAATGCCGATGAACGCCTGCCCGGGAGTCAGGCTCGCGGCGACCTCGGCCCCGAGCGCCCCGGCCTTGACGCTGTCGATGAAGCTCTTGACGACGGGCAGCGCCACGTCCGCCTCGAGCAGCGCCATGCGCACCTCGCGCAGCGTCTCGGCGACATTCTCCTCGGTGACGCGGCCGCGGCCGCGCAGGGTCTGCACGGCGCGCCCGAGCCGCTCGGTCAACTTATCGAACATGCGGGGACGTCCTCGCGGCGCAGCAGGCGCCCTATACAGCTCTCCGGCCAGCGATTATAAGAGACGCGTGGACAAGACGCCGACGCCGCTGCTGCTCCTGCTGCTGCTGGTGTTGCTGTTCATCATCGCGTTCGCGTCGGGCAGCGAAGTGGCCATGCTGTCGGTGAACCGCTACCGGATCCGCCACCGCGCCAGCCGGGGCATGCGCAGCGCGCGGCTGCTGGAGCGGCTGCTCGAGCAGCCGGATCGCTGGCTCGGCGCGAACCTGGTGATTCTCGCGCTCGCCAGCGTCGCGGCCACCACCATCGTGACGCTGCTCGCGCTGCGCACCGGCCACCGCGTGGCGCTGCCGATCATGGCGGCGCTGCTGGCCATCGTCATGATCGTGTTCTGCGAGCTCGCGCCGAAGATCTTCTCGGCCGTGCACGCCGAGGGCGTGGCGCTCGCCTCGGCCTACGTCTACCGGGCCCTGCTGTGGGTGGTCGGACCCCTGAGCGCCGTCGCCAATCATGTCGCGCAGGGCTTCCTGTCGCTGTTCGGGGTACGACGGCCCCGGGGCGTCTCGCAGGCGCTGTCGCCCGATGAGCTGCGCATCGTGGTGGCCGAGGCGAGCACCCTGATCCCCGCGCGCCATCGGCAGATGCTGCTGTCGATCCTCGACCTGGAGCGCATCAGCGTCAACGACATCATGATTCCGCGCCAGGAGATCACCGCGCTCGACATCTCCGCCAGCTTCGAGGAAGTGCTCGAGCGGTTGCGGCAGAACCCACATTCCCGCCTGCCGGTCTACGACGGCGAGCTCGACAACCTCGTGGGCGTGCTGCACGTCAAGCGCGTCGCGCAGGAGATGGCGCGCGGCACCTTCACGCGCGAGCGGCTGATCGAGATCGCCGCCTCGCGCGAGCCGTACTTCGTGCCGGAAGGCACGCCGCTCACGCAGCAGCTGTCGCAGTTTCAGCGCACGCGCCGGCGGCTCGCCTTCGTGGTCAACGAGTATGGAGACATCGCCGGGCTGGTGACCCTCGAGGACCTGCTGGAGGAGATCGTCGGGGAGTTCACCAGCGATACGGCGACCGTGACGCACCGGGACGTGCAGCGCGACGCGGCCGGCAACTGGCTCGTCAACGCCGGCAGCACCATCCGCTCGCTGAACCGCACGCTCGGCTGGCAGCTGCCGACGCTCGGGCCGCGCACGCTCAACGGGCTGCTGCTGGAGAAGCTCGAGACCATACCGGCGCCGGGTACGGCCCTGCGCATCGGCGACTACGAATTCGAGATCCTGCAGATCGCCGACAACTCCATCCGCACGGTGCGCGTTCGGCAGATGCCGCATGCGGGGGAGCTGGCGAGCGCCGGCTGAGCGGGTGATGTCGCACGGATCGCGACCGCGATGAGATCACCAACGGCGCAGCAGGCCGCGCGGGCAACCGTGGATCATGTGGATCATGCCCGGTGCAACTGTGATCAGGGACGCGCATTGGCCCTGCCGCGATGCTAAGTTATGCCCCACAGGTCCACCCGTTCTAAGGGAGCGTACGAGCATCGGCGGCGGACGCCCGAGCGGGCATGCCTGCAGTGTGACGTATTTCAAAGTTTTTGGAAGCCAGCCGCAAAGCCAGCCGTATGCCGCGTGGTAGGGGCCGCCACAACCTGAAAGGGAAGCTGCGTTGTGTGGGCCTGACCGACGTCGGACGGGTCCGTGATCACAACGAGGACACCATCGCCTGCGACCCCGAGATCGGGCTGCTGGTGCTGGCGGACGGCATGGGCGGCTATAACGCCGGCGAGGTGGCCAGCGGCATCGCCGTCAAGACCATCGTCGGGCTGGTGCGCGAAGCCGTGGAGCGCGAGGACTGGCGCCTGCACGATCCCGGCGCGGGCCTGACGCGCGCCTCCATCATTCTGCGCGACGCCATTGTGCGCGCCAACAAAATCATCTTTCAGACCGCGCGCACACAGCCGCAGTGCGAGGGCATGGGCACCACCGTGGTCGGTGCGCTGTTCTTCGACAACCGCGTGTCGATCGCGCATGTCGGGGACTCGCGCCTGTACCGGCTGCGCAGCGACGGGCTGGAACAGCTCACGATGGATCACTCCCTGCTGCAGGAGCTGGTGGACCGCGGGTTCTATTCCGCCGAGGAGGCGCAGCGCGCGGCGAATAAGAACTACGTCACGCGGGCGCTGGGCGTGGAGCCCAACGTCGACGTCGAGGTCCAGGAGCACCCGGTGCATAAAGGTGATCTGTACCTCATTTGCTCCGATGGGCTTTCGGATATGGTCGAGGATGACGATATTCACTTAACCATCAGCACCTTTGGTGCTAACCTTGAGAACGCGACTAAGCAGCTGATCCAATTGGGCAACGACAACGGCGGCAAAGACAACATCTCGGTCCTGGTGGCCGAGATCGTGGAGACCTTCCCCGCGCCGCGCGGCGTGTTCGACAAGATGTTGAGCTGGTTCGGCTCTACCTGAGGCTAACTGCATGGCTAGGTTGATCTTGAGCTTGGATGGCACCGTGCTCGCGGAATACAACATGAACCGCGAGCGCTACACGATCGGGCGCCTGCCGGACAACGACATCCGTATCGACAACCCGGCCGTGAGCGGTCATCACTCGCTGATCATCAACATCCTCAACGATTCCTTCCTCGAGGACCTGAACAGCACCAACGGCACCTATGTCAACGGCAAGCTGGTCAAGAAGCACGCCCTGCAGCATGGGGATGTGATCACCGCGGGCCACCATCAGCTGCGCTTCGTCGAGGACGACGAGGCACAGCAGGATGAGTTCGAGAAGACGCTGGTGATCCAGCCCTCGGCGCGACCGGTGGAAAAAATCCGCGCGGCGGTCAGCGATGCCAAACTCACCGACACCAGCGCCGGCGCCAACATCACCGCCCAGGCGAATGCGATCCTGCGCCGCACGCTCGGCAACGGCACCCCGCCCCCGAAGAAGGCCAAGCTGCAGGTCTTGTCCGGCGCGTTCGCCGGCCGCGAGCTCGAGCTGTCCAAGGCGCTGACGACGCTGGGCCGTCCCGGCGTGCAGGTCGCCGCCATCACCCGCCGCTCCGAGGGCTACTACATCGTGCACGTCGATGCGGACGGCGAGAACAACTTCCCGCTCGTCAACGGCGCACCGATCGGCGCGCAGGCGCACCGGCTGGCGGACAACGATGTCATCCAGCTGGCGGGCGTGAAGATGGGGTTCTTCCAGGACTGACGCGCTCGAACCCCCCGGGCCGGAAACGCATCGAGGGGAAGACTCCGCCGGCGGCATCGGATGCGCCCAAAGAAGTGCATCACACGCACTTCTTTGGGCGCATCTGATGCCACCGGTCGATCAGACCCCTCCGAGGGTATCCGCCTCGGGCGCGGAGCGTTATTCTTGCGATGACGCCCATGCTCAAGCTGCTGCTGTTTCTGATCCTGTTCCTGCTGTGCTGGCCGCTGGCGCTGCTGGCGCTGCTGCTCTGGCCGATCGTCTGGCTGCTGTCCATTCCCTTCCGGCTGCTCGGCATCGTGACCGAGGGGGTCTTCAGCCTGCTGCGGGCCATCGTGCTGCTGCCGGCGCGCATTCTCGAGGGCGGGCGGCGCCCCTGAGCCGCCCTGAGGTACAGCGGCCGCCGCAGCGGCGCCGTCAGCCGCGAAACAGCTCGCGCATCTCGGCGGCGCGCTCCGGGCGCTCGGAGATGCGCTCCTGCAGCGCGAGCAGCAGGTCGTGACGCAGCACCTCGCCGATCAGCACCGGGCTCCAGTGCCCGGAGACCACCGGCAGGCGCTTGCAGTGGTTCGCGATGAACACATCGAGGGCATCGCCGAGCAGCATCTCGGGGGTCAGCACCGGCGGGGCGCTGTGCATGATGCTCGCGATGGTGCCGATGCGCGGCGGCGTCGCGCGCACGAGGCCCTTGAGGTCGGCCGCATCGACCTGCCCGACGAGCTGGCCCTGCGAGTCGCGTACGTAGGCGCTGCCCACCAGGCGCGCGGGCATGCGCTCGAGGACGGAGTGGATCGGCTCATCGCGCAGCAGCACCAGGTCGGGCGGTCGTATCAGCGCGCTGATCTGTCGCAGCCGCCACTCATCCTCGTTGCCCGGGCCGCTCGCCCTGAGCGAGCGCGTGTACACCGACTCTCCGTGGCGGTAGATGCGCGCCACGTAGTGCGCGGTCACGCACGCGAGCATCAGCGGCAGCACCACGTCGTAGTTGAGCGTCATCTCGAAGATCAGCAGGATCGAGGTGAGCGGCGCGTGCGTCGTGGCCGCGAGAAACGCACCCATGCCGACCACCGCGTAGGCGGCGAGCTGCGATTGCGAGTGCGGATCCAGCAGGTGCACGGCGTCGCCGAACAGCGCGCCGAAGGCCGCGCCCATGAACAGCGTCGGCGTGAGGATGCCGCCGTTGGCCCCCGAGCCGACCGTGGCGGCGGTGCCGATCAGCTTGGCGATCAGCGCCAGCGCCAGCAGCTGCACTGGAAACTCATTGTTGAGCATGGCGTTGACCGTGCTGTAGCCGTTGCCCCACACCTGCGGTACGCGCACGGAGATCAACCCCACGATCAGCCCGCCGAGCGCCAGGGTCGCCGTGGGGTTCCAGTGCAGCCGCCGGAACGCGCGGCGCGCGCGATCCAGCAGCGCCAGAAACGGCGCCGCACCGTGGCCGAGCAGCACGCCGAGCAGCCCGTAGAGCACCAGCTCCCAGGACGCCCCGAAGTTCAGGTGCGGCACCTGGTAGACCGGACCGTAGCCGAGGAAATGCCGGCTGGTGGCGTCGGCCACCACCGAGGAGACGATCAGCGGGCCAAAGCTCTCCATGGCGATCGAGCCGAGCACCACCTCGGCCACGAACAGCGCACCGGCAATCGGGGCGTTGTAGGCCGTGGCGATGCCGGCCGCCGCCCCGCAGGCGACCAGCAGGCGCAGGCGCGGCACCGGCGCCTGCGTCCACTGGCCGATCTTGGAGGCGCTGGTGGCCGCCAGCTGCACCAGCGGTCCCTCGCGGCCGATCGAGCCGCCCGAGCCGATGGTGAAGAACGAGGAGGCCGCGTGCAGCAGGCTCGAGCGGGCGCTGAGCTGGCCGTTACCGACCGCGACCGCCTCCATGTAGTCGACCTTGCGCGCGGCGCGCAGCGCGGGCACGCGCTGGCCGATCCACAGCAGCAGCCCGGCAACCGCCCCGCCGACGCACGGCACGATGATGCGCGCCCACCAGGGCAGCAGCTCCGCGGTCTCGACCAGGCCGGTGGAGTGGCGCGTGAGCAGATACTGCACCAGCCGCGTGCTCGCGCGAAACGCCACGCCCGAGAGCGCGCCGCACACGCCGATCAGCGCCGCCCAGAAGATGATGCCGGTGAGCTGCTCGTGTTTGGCGGCGTTCACCGCGGCGCGCGCCAGCCGCTCCAAGCGATCGAGCAGACGCGATCCGAACCGCAGGATGGCTTCGACCACGGGCGCACTTTAGCAGGAGCGGTGCCGCACGCGCCGTCCCTCGCCCGCCGCAGGCCGCCGGTGTCACATGGCGGTCATACCCACTCGATCGGCACCCTCTGGCTGACGGCGCACACCAGCTCGTAGGCAATCGTGCCGCCGGCCGCGGCCAGCTCTTCCACCGCCAGCGCCGCTCCCCACAGCTCCACCCGTTCGCCCACCGCGACGCCGGGCAGCGCGGAGACGTCGGCGGCGATCATGTCCATCGACACGCGCCCGACCAGCGGCACGCGCCGGCCGCCGATGATCACCGGCGCGCCGTTGCCGAGACTGCGCAGCAGCCCGTCGCCGTAGCCCGCGGCGATGATCGCGACCCGCGAGTCCTGCGGCGCGCGCCAGCTGCCGCCGTAGCCGACGCGCTCGCCCGCGGGCACATCGCGCACGGCGATCACCGTGCTCTCCAGGGTCATCGCCGGCCTGAGCCCGAACTCGCCGGCGCGCCGCCCGGGAAACGGCGAGATGCCATAGAGCGCGATCCCCGGCCGCACCCACTGCGCATGTGTCGCCGGCTGCGCGAGGATGGCCGCAGAGTTGGCGATGCTCAGCTCCACGTTCAGGCCCGCAAGCAGCGGCGTGAGCCGTGCGAGCTGCTCGGCCGTGACTGATCCGTCCGGCTCGTCCGCGCAGGCGAGATGCGTCAGCACGCGCAGCTCCAGGGGCGGCACGCTCAGATCGCTCAGTCGTCGCCAGGCCGCGTGAAACTGCTCGGGCCTGAACCCCAGGCGGTTCATGCCGGTGTCCACCTTGAGCCACAGCCGCAGGCGCCGCTCGCCGCGATGCGCCTCGAGCAGCGCGAGCTGCAGCTCCTCATGCACGACCAGATCCAGATCCGCTCGCGCCGCCTGCGACAGCTGCGCGGCGCTGAACACCCCCTCGAGCAGCACGATGCGGCGCTTCAGGCCCGCCTCGCGCAGCACCATCGCCTCTTCCAGACGCGCGACCGCGAAGGCATCGGCATCGGCGAGCGCGAGCGCGGTGCCGGTGAGGCCATGTCCGTAGGCATTGGCCTTGACGACCGCCATGACGCGCCGGCCGGGCGCGCAGGCGCGCATGATCTGCAGGTTGGAGCGCAGTGCGCTGCTGTCGATGCGCGCGCGGATCAGGCGCATCACCGCCGCATCACCGCCACCCGCCGCATCACCGCCACCCGCCGCATCACCGCGGCATCACCGCAGCACGCCCTCGGCGTAGGCATCGGGCGCCCAGTTGACGAAGCGCGTGTACTGGCCCTGGAAGGTCAGCAGAAACGTACCGGTCTCGCCGTTGCGGTGCTTGGCGAGGTCGATCTCCGCGATGCCTTTCTTCGTGGTGTTCTTGTCGTACACCTCGTCTCTATATATTAATAATATCATGTCGCTATCTTGCTCAATAGCTCCACTGTTATGAGACACCACCGCATCGGCCAGCCAATTCGCCGGTCCTGGAACCGTCAAATCGTAGACGTCCTCTTCGCCGTCCGCAGTCACCGCGGTAACCCGATCCCAGAATATATCGTTCTCAGTCAGCGCCGGCAGAGAGGCTTCGCCGAGCGCCTGCACGCCGCCGACATCGACGGTGTCGTGCAAGCGCGCGTGGGCGACTTGGGCGACCGGGGCGGCCGGGGCAGGCAGGCGCCGCGCCACGGCCAGCCGCTCTCCCGCGACCAGCTCCGCGACGCGCTTCCAGCCCTCGCCCGCCAGCAGGCGGTGCTGCGCCGTGGCGCGTACGCTGCGGCCGCCGGCGAGTGTCACCCGCAACACCGGCCGGCGGCCCACGCGCCACACGCAATCGGCGCGCGCCGCGTGCAGGCGCGATGCCGCATCGAATGCCCAGACCTGCGGTTGCGTGCCGACCAGCTCGACAATCGGCACGCGTCGCCCGTCCGCCAGGCACACGCGCGTCTCGCCCGTCACGCACTCGCGCAGATCCGACATCACCGGCTTCTTCTCGGTGCGCTGCTCGACCCCGCGGTTCAGCTGCGACAGGGCGATCACCGGCAGCTGCAGCTCCTTGGCGAGTGCCTTGAGGCTGCGCGAGATCTCGGCGATCTCGGTGGCGCGGTTCTCCTTGCTGCCGGTCACCTGCATGAGCTGCAGATAATCGACCACCACCAGGCCGAGCCCGTGCTCGCGCTTGATGCGCCGGGCCCGCGCGCGCAGCTCCGTGGGCGTCAGACCCGCGGACTCGTCGATGAAGATCTTCGCCTCGGACAGCTGGCTGGTCGCCCCCGTGATGCGCACCCAGTCGTCGTCGGAGATGCGGCCGCTACGGATACTGTTGAGCGGCACGTGCCCGATCGAGGACAGCATGCGCGTCACCAGCTGCTCGGAAGGCATCTCCATGCTGAAGATCGCGACCGAGGCGCGGATCTCGGGATTGACCGCGGCGAACTCTGCGATGTTGACCGCGAGCGTCGTCTTGCCCATCGACGGGCGGCCGGCGATCACCAGCAGATCCCCGGGCCGCAGGCCGCCCGTCAGCCGGTCGAAATCCGTGAATCCGGTGGCCAGGCCGCGCAGCTTCTCCGGATTGCTGTGCCACTCGTCGATCTTGTCGATCAGCGGCGGCAGCAGCGCACTGACGCGTACCGCGCCGTCGCGGCCGCGCGCACCCTGCTCGGCGATCTCGAACACCAGCCGCTCGGCCTCGTCGACCAGCTCGCGCGCACTCTGCCCCTGCTCGGCGAACACCGAGGCGGCGATGCGCCGGCCGGCCTCCAGCAGCCGCCGCAGCATCGCGCGCTCGCGCACGATGGTGGCATAGGCGCGCACGTTGGCCGCCGTGGGCGTATCGCGCGCCAGCGTCCCGAGGTAGGCGAGCCCCCCGGCCTGCACCAGCTGTCCGCGCCGCTCGAGCTGCTCGGAGACGGTGACGACGTCGCCCGGGTGACTGGCCGCGGCCAGCTCCGCCAGCGCCTCGAAGATCAGTCGATGATCCGGACGATAAAAATCCGCGGCACTGACCACGTCCGCGACCTGATCCCAGGCCGTCGCATCGATCAGCAGCGCCCCGAGCACCGACTGCTCGGCCTCGACCGAGTGGGGTGGCGTGAGACCCTCGGCCTCCGATCCGCCCTCGCGGCGCGGTCGCAGCGGCGTGCTCATCGAGCGGGCGCCGGAATCACCGCATCGGCCGCCGGGGCTCTCAGGCGCCCTCTTCGGCCGCGACCACGACGGTCAAGGGTGCGTTGACGTCGGTATGCAGGTGCAGCTGCACCACGTGCTCCCCGAGAGTGCGCAGCGGTCCGTTGGGCAGCCGCACCTCGCTGCGCGCCAGCGGCTGGCCCGCGGCGGTCGCCGCCTCGCTGATGTCGGCGGTGCCGACCGAGCCGAACAGCTTGCCCTCGGTGCCGGCCTTGGCGCTGACCGTGAGCTTGAAGCCCTCCAACGCCGCGGCGCGCCGCTGCGCCTCCTGCAGATCCGAGTGCGCCTTGCGCTCCAGCTCCGCGCGCTGCGCCTCGAAGCGCGCCACGTTCTCGGGCGTCACCAGCGTCGCCTTGCCCTGCGGCAGCAGGTAATTGCGCGCGTAGCCGGACTTCACCCGGATACGATCGCCGATGTTGCCGAGGTTGGCCACCTTCTGCAGCAGGATGAGCTCCATGGCGGATGCCTCAGTGCTGATCCGTGTAGGGCAGCAGCGCCAGAAAGCGCGCGCGCTTGATCGCCGTGGCGAGCTGGCGCTGATAGAAGCTCTTCGTGCCGGTGATGCGACTCGGCACGATCTTGCCGGTCTCGGTGATGAAGTTCTTCAGCGTCGCCAGGTCCTTGTAGTCGATCATCGCCACGCCCTCGGCGGTGAACCGACAGAATTTCTTGCGTCGAACGAAACGGGACATGCGCTGCTCCGATATGTTTGCCGTGCGCCTTGCCGCGGCGCCCCTCAGCCGACCCGCCGCCTAGGCTCCCGCCGCGGCGACATCCCCATCCTCGTCCTCGTCGCGCTCGCGATGCCCGTCGCCCTCCTCCTCCGACTTCGCCATCGGCGAGGGCTCGGTGATCGCCGACTCGACGCTCGTGACCAGGTGACGCAGCACCGCGTCGCTGAAGCGAAACGCGCCGGTCAGCTCGGTGAGCGTGTGCTGGTCGCACTCGACGTTCAGCAGCACGTAGTGCGCCTTGTGCACCTTGGCGATGGGATAGGCCAGCTGGCGGCGGCCCCAATCCTCGAGCCGATGCACCTTGCCGCCGCCGGTCGCGATCATGCCCCGGTAGCGCTCGATCATGGCCGGGACCTGCTCGCTCTGATCCGGATGGACCAGAAAGACGATCTCGTAGTGCCTCATGCATCCTCCTCATGGGGTAAGGCCGCCCGCCCGAGGCTCGTAGCGGTGCGGCAAGGAGACCGGCGCATCATAATCCAGTCGCTCGCGCCGGGGTGCCAAAAAAGGCTCGCAAGGATACAGGAACGCCCGCTCGGCCCGCAATCGTCCCCTGTGCGCCGCGCCGGGGCGGGCTGCGCCGGGTCGCGCCGGCCCGCGCCGCCCGACCGGCCGGGTCCGCTCGGCCTGCTCGGCCCCCTTCAGCCCGTTCAGCCCCTTCAGCCCGTTCAGCCTCAGTGGCCGTCGCCGTCGGAGGAGAACAGGCCCATCAGCACTAGGACCCCCGCAATGACGAGGATGCCTGCAACCATCGCAAATACCTCCTGCGGAAGGCCGGATCCGCGCGCCACGCGGGCGGGGTCGGGTTGCGCACCGCGTTGATCGGCTTCGCCAGCAGATAGCGCTCGCCGAGCCACTCGACCGCTCCGGCGATGGCCGCGCGATAGTCGGTGACCGGCAGCGACGGCGTATGGACCTGCGCACTGCTCTGCGGATGGCTCTGCTGGTGCGACATGATCGCGATCCTCCTCGAGAAACCTGTGGGGCGATCCGCCCCGCCTGCTCTCTGCTGCTCTGACAATTGATGCCTTGACAACTGTGTTCCCAAAAAAAATCAGCCCGCCGCTGCGCCGCCGTTGACGAGCATGCGCCGCAGCACGCTCTCCGCCTGACGTACCTCCGACCTGGAAATACCGCGCACGAAGCGGTTCAGCACCCGCACGACGCACACCTGCATCTTCGGCAGCACCACCTCTCCCTCGCGCGTGATCCGCAGCGCGATCATGCGGCGCTCGTCGGAGCGGCGCACACGACGCACGAGTCCCTTGTGCTCGAGCCGGTCGATCATGCGGCTCATCGCGCCACGGTCGTAGTCCATCAGCTTGCACAGCTCGCAGGCGGACTCGCCGCCTTCGCTGTGCAGGGTCGAGAGGATCAGGAACTGCGCCGCCGACACCTCGTAGGAGGCAGTGTGCTCATCGTGCGCCAGCGCCTCGTCGATCGCGCCCTTCAGCGCCGCACGCACCCTTCCGGTGAGCGGACCGATGCAGTTGCGCAGGTCGATGGTCCTGGGATCGTAAACGTCGTCCATCGCGTGCTCCAGTCGGGCATAATCTAATTGCTAGTGCAACAGTTGTCAAGGCAACAGCTCGCCGGCAACCGTGCACCGGCAACGGTGCGCCGACGCGCCCGCCCTTCCCCGTCAGCGCGCCTGACGCTGCCGCAACGCTTCATAGAGCAGCATTCCCGCCGCCACCGATACGTTGAGGCTCTCGACCGCGCCCAGGCTGGGCAGGCGCACCAACCAGTCGCAGTGCCGCCGCGTCAGCTGCCGCAGGCCCGAACCCTCGGCGCCGACCACCAGCACGCGCCCCCCCGTCAGATCGATGTCGCGGGCCTGCTGCTGCGCATCGGCTGCGGCGCCCACGATCCACAGGCCCGCCTCCTTCAGCAGCCGCAGCGTGCGCGCCAGATTGGTGACCACCGCCACCGGGGTGCTCTCGGCCGCCCCGGCCGCGGCCTTGCGCGCCGTGGCATTCAACGGCGCCGCGCGGTCGCGCGGGATCACCACCGCCATGGCCGCGCAGGCATCGGCGGTGCGCACGCAGGCGCCGAGATTGTGCGGATCCTGCACCCCGTCGAGCGCCAGCAGCAGCGCCCCCGGAGCCGGCACGACCGCCGCCAGCAGCTGCTCCTCGTCCCAGGGGGCGAGCGCCTGCACCTCGGCCACCACGCCCTGGTGCACCACGTCCCCCAGACGCTGCGCCAGACGCTCGGCGTCGATGCGCTCGAGCGCGCAGCCGCCCGCGCGCGCCGCGCGCTCGATCTCCTGCGCGCGTGCGTCCTGGCGGCCACGCTGCAGCAGCACCCGCAGCACGCGCTGCGGATGCCGGGTCAGCAGCGCGCGCACCGCGTGCACTCCGTAGACCAGCTCGGTGTGCGACGCATCGCCGCGCGATGCGCCGGGACGCGCCGCGTCACTGCGCTGCGAGTTCAAGGTCGACCTGCCCCTCCACCGGCTTCGCCGCCGCCACCGTGACGCGCAGCCGCACACCCGGCGCGAGCCGTCGCCCGCTGCGCCTGCCCAGCCACTGAGCCCCGTCCCTCGCCATCTGGTAGTCGTCGTCGCGCAGCGCGGCGAGCGGCAGCAGCCCATCGACGCCGACGTCCAGCAGCTGCACGAAGCAGCCGAATTCCATGACGCTGGTGATCAATCCGTCGAACGTCTGTCCCACCCGGTCCCGCAGGTACACGCATTTCAGAAAGGTGCCGACGAAGCGCGCCGCCTCGTCGGCGCGCCGCTCGAGGCGCGACAGCTCCGCGCCATCGCGCGCGAGCTGCTCGGCCCCCGGCAGCGATGCGGGCGCGGCGAGCCCGATCAGTCCGCGCAGCGCCCGATGCACCATCAGGTCCGGGTAGCGGCGGATCGGCGAAGTGAAGTGCGCGTAGTCGCTCAGCGCCAGGCCGAAGTGCCCGATGTTCTCGGGCTGATACAGCGCCTGGGCCATCGAGCGCACCACCAGTGACTCGACGAACGGGCGCATCTGCGCATCGCGCACGCGCCCGGCGATCGCCCCCAGGTCGCGCGCATGCACCGGCTCCGGCAGCTGCAGCTCGATGCCGAGCACGCGCAGCGTGGCGCGCAGCTGCTCGAGCTTCTTGTCCTCCGGCGGCGCATGCACCCGCAGCAGCGCCGGCAGATCCGCCGCGCGCAGCGCGCGCGCGACCGCGATGTTCGCGGCGATCATGCACTCCTCGATGAGACGGTGCGCTTCGTTGCGCGTCGCAAAGAGCACCGAGCTCACGAGCTCGCCGCCCTCGAGCACGAAGCGTGTCTCGGGAGCGTCGAAGTCGAGCGCACCGCGGCGCCGACGCGCCGCCGCCAGCGCGCGGTACAGCTCCGGCAGCGGCGCCAGCGCCTCGACCAGCGTCGCGCCGAGTCGCGCACGCGCCGCGGCGGAGCCCTCGAACAACGCCTCATGGGCCAGTGTGTAGGTGAGGCGCGCCGCCGAGCGCATCACCGCCGCGTAGAAGCGGCTGTCCGCGAGTGCGCCGCGCCGGGAGATGCGCATATCGGCGACCATGCACAGGCGCTCGACCTGTGGCTCCAGCGAGCACAGGTGGTTGGACAGCGCCGTCGGCAGCATCGGCAGCACGCGCGTCGGAAAGTACACCGAGGTGCCGCGCGCGAACGCCTCCCGATCGAGCGCACTGCCGGGCTGCACGTAGTGGCTGACATCGGCGATGGCCACCAGCAGACGCCAGCCCCCATCCGTCAGCCGCTCCGCGTACACCGCATCGTCGAAATCCTTGGCGTCCTCGCCGTCGATCGTGACCAGCGGCAGCGCGCGCAGGTCCACGCGCCGTGCCGCCTCGGCCGCATCGACCACATGGCCGCAGCGCTGCGCCTCCTGCAGCGCCTCGCTCGAGAAGTCCACCGGCAGGCCGAAACGCGCAACCGCCGCCTCGCTCGCCATCTCCACCGGCCGCTCCGGGTCCAGCAGCCGCTCGATGCGAGCCTCCCCTGGCTCGCCGTCGCGCGGATAGCGCGTCAGCCGCGCGATGACCCAGTCGCCCGCACGGGCGCCGCCGGGGTTTGCGACCACCCGGCAGGTGAACCCCAGACGCCGATCAGCCGCGCGCACCACCAGGCTGCGATGCGCCGCCTCCAGGATTCCCAGGAAGCCCTGCACCCCGCGCTCGAGCACCTCGAGCAGCTCCCCCGCGTAGCGCCCCTGCGCATCGGTGCGTACCGCGACGCGCACCCGATCCCCATGCATCAGGCCGCGCATCTCGCCCGGGGGCAGGAACACCGACTCCGCCAGCGCGTCGCTGCGCACGAAGCCGTAGCCCGCCCGGTGCACGGACAGTATCCCTTCCACCGGCGTCGGTGGCCGGCCACCCTGGCGCCCTGCACCGGCGCGCCCCGCGCCGGGGCGGGCACGCTCATCGTGCCGGCCGTGCTCATCGTGCCGGCCGCGTGCGCCGAACTGCGGCGCTCGCGCGGCGCTCGCCGCTCGCCTCGCGGTACCCGCATGCCGCGATCGGGCGGGGGTGGTCGGTTCGCGCTTACGTTTCAAACAGAGTCTCCATGAATCATCTCGACGGCCCCCGTATCGTGTCGACCGCGGATCGGTTGCCCGGTGAGCGCCGGCTGGGTGCCGCGCGAGCTGGCCAGTCGGCTCAACCCCCGGCACCGCAAGCGCGTGCGCGATCCTAACGCAACCGCGCGCGGCTGCCGTTCATCCCGCATCGGCTGCACACGGGGCCGCGGGGCCGCGGCGCCGCACGCGCGCATCAGCGCGGCGTGAATTGACAGCCCCCGACCCCTTCCGTAAATTGCGCCGCCCACCGTTTGCCCAGGTGGCGGAATTGGTAGACGCACTAGTTTCAGGTACTAGCGGGGCGACCCGTGGAGGTTCGAGTCCTCTCCTGGGCACCAGTTTTCTTTATTAATCAGATAATTATATAACACTTGTTAGACTTTCTCGAGTCCAGAACGGACTCAACGCTGCGCATTATAGATGAGTGCGGGGCGTCGGATTTCAAGTCAGTGGCGCAATGTCGTCACCCTCGTCGGACGGTACGCATGGCGCTTGGCAAGGAAAAGTTGCGGCAAGTGCTCGCGCACCGTGCATGCAGGCTGCGCGAGATTCGAGGGTCAGCCGAGTTGCCGGCCGACCATCCGACCGATGTCAGCGAAAACGCTCGTCACGCGGGCGGCGGTAGGTGTGCCGCCTTGCGTGTAGGCGCAGATCACTATGGGCACGTCCGGCCTAGGCCACGCCACCGCAATGTCGCCGGACGCATCTTTACCGTTGTTGCCCGTCTTGTCGGCGATCCTCCAGGCCTTTGGAATACCGCCGCGCAGCCGCTCGTCTCCCGTCCTGCAGTCCACCATCCAGCCGGTGAGCCGTGCGCGCGAACGGGGCGACAGAACATTTCCCAGCAACAGGCGGCGCAGGTCGGCTGCCATGGCGGCGGGCGTGGTCGTGTCATGCGGGTCGCCCGGGGGCGAGCGGTTCAGAATCGGCTCGATGTGATCCAACCGCGTGACCGCATCGCCGATTGAGCGCCAGAAGGCTGTCAGAGCGAGCGGACCGCCGACCCTGGCCAGCAACAGGTTTGCGCAGGTGTTGTCGCTGTACTCGATGGCCGCTTCGCACATATCGGTCACCGACATGACTCCCTTGGACAGGTTCTTCCTGGCAACAGGCGCCCACCAGTCAGGCACGTCCCCAGGACCGTAGGCAATCATCTGTTGCAGCTGGTCCTGGCCATGATCGGCACGCGCCAGGACCATCGCGGCAAGCGACGCTTTGAAAGTGCTGCACATGACGAAGCGCTCGTTCGCGCGCCAGGAGATCCTCAGGCCCGTCGCCAGATTTTCGGCGTAGAGCCCAATTCGCCCGCCGGTAGCGCGCTCGTAGGCTATCAGCGCCGCCGGCACCTCCCGCGCGAGCACCGGCCAGGCGGCCAAACCCGGCACTGCAAGCAGAAGCGCGCGTCGATTCAACCTCATGGGAAAGCCCTTCGCAGCATCCCGGATCGCGGCCCGTCGTGGCGAGTCGATCTACCCAGGTCGAGAACGACCGCTACTGTCGCGCCCATGATAGGCGTAAATCAATCGTGAATAACGCCACGCGCCATGTTGCAGACCTTGACCATTCGGCCGCGCAGGAGTCTTGCGGCCAGGACCGGACGGTCGGCGCCCCCAAATGCCTCCTCCGGCCGGCCGACAAATGGCTCGCACAGTTCGGAAACCCGCTGGTACCGTCGGAACCAAAGAAGTCCCCCTCGCCGAAGTGAAGGATGATCTGTCGCGTTACCTCAGAGAGGCCGCAGCGCGCGAGATCATCATTACCCGACACGGCAAACCTGCCGGTGTACTCATTGGTTTTGAATCAGAGGATGACTGGCTCGAGTATCGACTCGAGAATGATCCGCGCTTCCTGCAGCGCATCGCGGACGCTCGCGCAAGTATTCGCGCCGGCCACGGTGTCCGTCTCAAGGATGTTTGAAGCTGTCGCAAACTGACACAGACGATTACCAGAGAGCCGCCCGTCTTGCCATCGGTTGCGGACTTATCACCCGTCGTCGCGCTCTACGAGTGCCTTCAGTCTACCGAGAGCCTCATCCCACCGCGCGGAGATCTGGCCCAGATATCGCTGAGCTTCAGCAAGTCTCCGAGGCTCGAGCTGCCACAGATTTTCGCGACCGCTGCGCTCGTTGCGGACCAGACCGGCGTCCGACAGCATGTGCAGATGCTTGGTGATTGCCTGGCGTGAGATGTTCGCGCCCTGCGTGAGCCGGACGATCGACAGGGGACCGACCTCACACAGCTTGTTGACGATCCGAAGGCGCGCTGGATCCCCGAGTGCGGCGAACATCGGCGCCGCACCGGCGAGCTTCCGAGCGGCGGTTGGCGATGCGCGCCTCATCAGGAGGACTGATCGAGATACTTCTCGATAAGTTTCAACTGATGTGTCCAGCCCCCCTCGTTGCTCGTGAATGCCCTGGCCCGGCGCTCAAGTGGGATGCGATCGAAACCGGATTCCGTGATCGTCAGCAGCGTACCCTGCGCTGCTTCTTCCAGCCTGAACTCCACGAGCGTCATCGGCTCGGAGGAGTAGTCTGCATTGCGATCGACCGCACTCGGATGCCAGCGAAAGGAGAAGAGACTCAACGGCTCAATCCGGTCGATGTGGAATTCGAACGGGAAGCCGAGGTAAGGCTGCTGCAGCTTGGCGACCTCGGGATCGACCTTCGTTGGCGCGATCCGCCCGCTGAGCCGAGTCCCAGCTACAAACTCACCATCGAACTCGACTCCGAACCAACTGCCGAACTGCTTCGCATCGCTGATGGCGCGCCAGACGCGCTCACGAGACGCATGCAGGAGCATTCTCTTTTCGATACGGTCCGGAGTGTTCTGGTTCATAAGGCAACCTACAGGTTGCGCAAAGCGTAACACGAGATTGCGCCGTGATGCAACCATACCCGAGCAACTATGGTCTTTAGTATCGAAGAGCCGCTGAATGCGACACGCCCAGCGCGAGCTCAACCCCGTGACAGTGATAGTTCTGTCGGGGATAGCCACGAGCTTGCTCGCGTTTTTTCTCGGTGGTGATCCGCGGGTAGAAGGATGTGCGCAGGCGCGCGGTGTTTGATGAGCGTTCGCAGGAGCCGATCATGATGGGCGTTGTGACGATCGCCTCGATCGTCTGGACACTCTGGTATCGCCGGTTGGCGCAGCGGCCCGGGCTCATGACCCGGTGCGCTGGTGTGCCCTATCCGCTCATCCCGCTATTACTGCTGGCTGCTTGTTGCGCCCTTCAGCAGTCGCTCATTCAGCAGCGCGTCGGAGGCATCCACGTTGTCCTTCACCGAGAAGGCAATGACGCGCCCGCTCGAGAGCTTTATGGCATGCATCAGACCGGCTTTCGACCCGTCGAGGGCGGGGGAGTAGACAAGCGAATAGGTGCTTCCTATCGGCAAGTCCCTGCGAGCCGATAAACCGGCCCGACGCAGCGCCAATATCGCTTCGGTCTCAAAGGTCCAGTTTTCCTGCTGACCGTTGACCATGCGGGTGAAGTATAGGTAGCCATGCGGGTTGCCCAGATACACCCTCTCCAGCACGCCCGTGAATACGATATTTTTGTTCCCATCGAACTGTGAGTTAGCCGCATGATGGGCCGCGGCGAGGCCCACGGTACCCAACGCCAGCAGCATTGCCATGGCCGCGTGCTTTAGCATATTCATGGATCTACCCTCCTGCCGGGTGAGCGGCCATTTCCCCCGAAACGCCGCGAAGTCAGCATATTATTCAGTTTTGGTTTGCAAGACAAAAAGCAGCTGCGGCCTCGTTGAATCGTCCGCTGCTGCGGACCGCGCTGGAAACCAGGCACTTTTGCAAGCCTTTGATCTGTGCGGCTTAATACTCGTAAGTTACTGACGCCGCGGTGCTTTCTGCCATTCAAGGCATTGCAACCGGCACCGATGTTTCGTCGGCTTCCGAGATCGCGACGCATGTCCGCGCCGACTATTTGGACCGTGGACGATGGGTGCTGCTTCCTGACACCGCGCCCTCATTAGTGTCTGTCTCGGGTCACGGTTGGTGGCACGTCATTCTCATCGAACCCTGTTCCAGAGCTGCTGCAGCCAATCGAAGCGCTCGGTATTGCCCACCGCTTCGCGGATCGCGCCCCGGGCCCACCGAGGCCGGAACTCCCGACTCACTGAGCCAGCTGAGCTGCTGCACGCTAGCGCGCGTACTTCGAGTAATCGGGGAACGCCGGCACGTGCGGCGCCGGCAGCGGGTGGCGCGCGAGCTCATCGAGTGCGACTGAGACCGCCTTCTCGAGCTGCACGTCGTGGCCTTCGCGCCAGGCGTGCGGATCGAGCACGATGGGCACATCCGGCGGCACGCCGTGGTTCTCGACGTCCCAAGTCCCGTTCGGATTGAAGAACGCGACGCGCGGTGCCGTCACGGACCCGCCGTCGATGAGCTGGGGATAGTCGTAGATTCCAATTAGTCCTCCCCATGTCTTCTCTCCGATGGTCGGCCCGAGGCCAACCGATTTGAACGCCCAAGGCAGCCAGTCCCCTCCTGAGCCTGCGAACTGATTGGTGATCATTACCTTGGGGCCTAAAATCGCATCGAGCGGCGAGGTGAACACTGCGCCTTCGCGCGTGTACCAGTAGCTTGTGAGCTTGCGCTGCATCGTCTCGATCATGTAGTTGGCAATCTGCCCTCCGCCGTTGAACCGTTCGTCGATGACGGCCCCCTGCTTGCCAACCTGCGCCATATAATACCGGTTGAAGCTTTCATAACCGGCCTCAGCGGTATTTGGCAGATAGACGTACGCGAGCTTGCCTCCGCTCAGCTGGTCGACCACTTGCATGTTGTGCACCAGCCAGTCGCGGTGGCGGAGGTTGAGTTCTTCAGGAACCGTCATTACGGTCACGTCGTGTGCACCGCTGCCGTCTGCGTTAGGCCCCACGCGAAGCACGACCTGCTTGTTCGCCTTATCGAGGAAGTAGCCGTACACGTTGTCCGAAGCCCGTAACTCGCGGCCGTCAACGGCAAGTAGGTAGTCGCCTGCGACGACGTTGACTCCCGGCTGGGTGAGCGGAGCGCGCAGGCGCGGATTCCAGTTCTCCCCGCTTAAGACCCGCACGATGCGGTAATGGCCGTTCTCGATGCGGTAGTCCGCGCCGAGCAGCCCGACAACTACCGGCGGCACGGTGGGCACCTCTCCACCAGACACGTACATATGGCCGACGTTGAAATCACTCAGCATTTGGTTGAAGAGGTAATTTTCGTCCTCGCGACTTGCGAGACCGGGCAGGTACTTTGCGTACTCCGCCTCGGTCTTCGCAAGGTTGAGACCGTTAAAGTTCGGCGCGTAGAAGAAGTCTCTCTCGATGCGCCAGACCTCGTCGTACATCTGCTTCCACTCAGCCGCCGGATCGACATAGACCTTCATGTCGGCCATCTTGAGCGCGCCGTCCCCGGGTCTGATGGGACCCGCCGTGGGGGCAATGCTCCATTGCCGGCGTGCGACAACGAGGGCCTTCTCACCGTTAAACGAGACGGCAAACCCCTGTACGCCCGAGATGACTGTGGTCGTCTTGCGGGTCTTCATGTCGAACTTCGTCACCACAAGCGGCGAGCGCAACGGTGGCGGCACATCACCCTCGTCCTCTCCCGCGGGCAAATCGATCAGGAAAAGTTCGCCTGACTTTCCGGCCTGAATCTCAAGGTAGTTCTTCGCCAGGATCGGTAGCGCGAGGATGCGCTGGTCGATGTTGGCAAAGTCGATCTTGACCTTCGGTGCCTGCGGGGCCGCTGACACAGCCCCCGTGCCTTTAGGTTTGCTTTTGTCCGCGGTTCCGGCCTTGGGCAATTTCTCGTCCGCAGGCGCAGAGCCGGATGACGCTGACTCGGGCTGGCCCTCCTCGTCGCTCTGTGGCGCTATGGGCGAGGGCTCATCCTTTGAGAGCACGACGAGATACACGTTGCGGGTCACGGTGTGGTCCTCGGATGACATATCGAGCCAGGCCGTCGTCGGTCCCACGTCCGTGCTTGCGGTGAAGTAAAGCCACTTGCCGTTCCTGTCCCAGACGGCCGAGCGCGCATCGCTTAGGCCATCGGTAATCTGGGTGCTCTTACGCGTGGCGAGCGAGTACACGAAAACCGCCCGCATGTGATTGCGGAGGAGCTTGGTGTACGCGATCCATTCGCTGTCAGGAGACCAGGAAGGCGAGAGAGTTCGCTGAGGTGTCTCGTAGACGTCCGCGTCGATCCTGACCGGTGTGCCCTTCGAAAGATCGATGTACCAGACGTTGAGGCGCTTGTCGGTGTATGCGATCTTCTTACTGTCCGGAGACCATCGCGGGTTATAGAAGAATGACGGCGGCGACCCGAGATTAAACTTGCGCACCGATCCGAGGCCGCTCTGGTTGCGGATCTGGAGCGCATATTCGCCCGACTCGTCGGAGAAATAGGCGATCGATTTACCGTCAGGCGACCACGCCGGATAGCGGTCTGCGACCCCCGGCGAATTCGTGATGTTACGGATGTCACCGTGCTCTGCTGGCACAGTGAGTATCTCCCCATGCGCCTCGAAGACCGCGCGCATGCCCGTCGGCGAAATGCCCGCGGATAAAATATGGTTCTGCACGCTATCGAAGTGGGGCAGAAGCTGCGGGAAATCGCCGGCGACGCTGATACTCACGGCATGCTCGCGGCCGCTCGACGGATCGAAGATGTGGATCGACCCGAACTGGGAGTAAACGATCGCATCGGGCCCCGCCGAAGCCTGCTTTATCGGCAGACCATCGTTCGGCAGCACCTGCCGCGATTCCTTCGTCGACGGGTCGTACTCGTAAAGCGTAAACGGCCCCTTCTCATCCGAGAGGTAGTAGATCTTCCCGTCGAGCCACATAGGGTCGAACTCGTTCCAGTCCCCGCGCGGGATCTCCTCGTAGTTCGAGTCCGAGAGCTTCGCGAGCCAGATCTTCGTCTCGGTACCGCCGCGGTAATGCGACCAAGTGCCGAAAGCGAAGGGCACGGGGCGGTAGGCGATCTCGGCTCCATCCGGTGAGTACGCGCCCTCGAAGGCAAGGGGGAATGGCAGCCTCTCCGGCAGACCACCCGTCACAGAAACGGTGTAGAGATTAGTGACGCCGCTCGCGAAGGCGTCACGGTTTGAGGCGAACAGCACGCGCGTGCCGTCCGGCGTCCAGCCGATCGCCTGATCGAAGGCGGGGTGGTACGTCAGGCGCCGCGGTATCCCGCCGTCCGCCGGAACGATATACACATCGGGGTTCCCGCCATAGTTTCCCGTGAAGGCGATCCACTTCCCGTCGGGTGAGAAATGCGGGTCCGACTGGATGCCGACGCCGGTCGTCAAACGGGTGGCGCCGCCGCCGTTGCGGCTGACGCTCCAGAGCTCCCCGCCGTAGACGAACACGATTTGCGTGCGATTCATCGTCGGCTGCTGGAGCAGAAGTGGTCCGGGCTCTCCCTGAGCGTGGCAAACTGCCGCGACCGAGAGCGCCATAAGGGCGAGGAGGGTTCGTTTCATGAAGCGACTCCTTGACGGAGATTCAGAGACAGGCCGTTAGATCAGGGCCGTCGCACGGGATGCGCTCAAGCAACGACTACCAGTCGAGTACCGTACAGTAGCCCGTTACGTATGGGAAGCCCGGCACTCCCCGACGCTGCTGGCGCATCGGGCTGTGCGCAAGGAGATCGAGCTTATCCGTTCGCGGCGCAGATGGTTTTTCAAAGGTTCATTCCTTTTTGGCAAAGCGCCGCAGGATAGGTGGTACGGGACCACCTCCAGCAGCGAGCGGCGATGCGAACGGACATGTGCGCACGGATGTCAATTACGGCGTCGGAGTTAGCACCCGCGAGGGTAACGCCTCGCGGGCGGAGGGGCCGGTCAGAGGATTATCATTCGATGCACGATGGCGTCATCAATAATACGGAGTATTTAAATGACCCCTACCATCACGGCTTTTGCAGCCTCCCCTGATCGCGGCCAGGGACTGGCGCGTGACACGCGCGTTCGCTGGGCTCTTGAAGAGGTGGGCCAACCCTACAGGGTCCGTCTTCTTTCCTTCGCCGAGATGAAAGAACCCACGCATCTCGCGCTGCATCCGTTTGGGCAAATTCCGACCTATCAAGAAGGCGATCTCACCCTGTTCGAGACCGGGTCGATCATCCTCCATATAGCCAACCATCATGCGGGTCTTCTGCCGGACGACGCCGACGGCCGCGCGCGCGCGATCACCTGGATGTTTGCGGCGGTCAACACGGTGGAGCCACCGATCCTCGAGCTTTCAACGGCCAAACTGCTTGAGGGCGACAGGCCCTGGAGCACGGAGCGCCTCCCTCTTGTCAAGGATCGCGTCCGCAACCGGCTGAAGCAACTGTCCGTTCGCCTCGGCAATGCTAATTGGCTCGATGGTGCGTTCAGCGCGGGCGACTTGATGATGGTGCACGTGCTGCAGAGACTGAAACCATCGGGCTTGCTGGATGAATATCAAAACCTGTCTGCCTATGTCGCCCGCGCCGAAGCACGGCCCGCTTTCAAGCGCGCTTTCGCCGCTCAACTAGCGGTTTTCACTGGCCAGCCACCGTCTGGCTGACAAAGGTTCCCGTTGATGTCTGCGTGCGGTGTGCCGCGAACCTACTGGTGGTCACGAGCCGCCACAATTCGCCGGATCAGTTTCCACCCAATTGATCAGACGCTTTCGATTGGGACGCTCTTGCCGGTTGCGCGGACGCGGGCCTTGCCGGTGTTCGGAAAGCAGACGATCTCATCGGCGTGGTTATCGCGAGCGCCGGGTCGCAGGATTCTTACGACAGCGGGAAATTCCCCCGCAGGACTGCGCCGAGCACCGGGTGCGCATCAGAGCGGACGGCAATCGAGTGTAGGCGCGGACAGTGCGCCGCAAACCAGGCGCGTCCGGGCCTCCAGTGCGTCATGACGGCGATGTAGACATCGAGGGTGGAGAAGTGCGGCCCGAGTGCCCATCCGCCCTCGCGCACGTCGGCCTCAAACTCGCGCCAGAGCCGTTCGCGAAAAGCATCGGTCGCACTCTTCAGAGACTGCGCTTCCGCGTGCACCCAGCGCTCGGGATAGTCCCCGTACGTGAAGGTGGGATACACGTTGGCCGTGATCCAAATGAGCCGCCGCAGGAACATGGACCTGAGAGGTGTTCCGGGCCCAGGCGAGAGCCCCGCCTGCGGATGACGCTCGGCGAGCAGCAGCGCGATCGCCGCACTCTCGGTCATCGCGGTGCCGTCGGGCAGAAGGAGGGTCGGGACCTGCGCGAGCGGGTTGACACGTAAAAGCCGATCACGGGCCGGCCCAGGCCGATCGAAGCCGGTCACATCCTCGATGCGTACCGGCGCGGCACACAGCGCCAACATCGCCTCCGCAAGCGCCGAGCCCCAGCCGGGAACCGAAAACAGTGTGTACGAGCCGGACTGTTCCATCTAAATCCCTGTCGCTGCCCAGCGCAGGCGGCCGCCCGATCCCATCTAGCGCCGGCGCCTGGTTGTCACCGCAGGGCGCACGGGCCAGCTATTGTACTTATGATCTGCTCGAGCCTGCGGCGCCACGGCGCTCGGCCAACCGAGGCAGCGCCTTCACGTCGTTACCCACCTCACGTTCCGCCTCCCGTAGCTCGTACGGCTTCTGCAGGTTCAGCCAAAACTCCGCGCTATTAGAAAAGCGCGCCCGGGAAGCCTTTGATTGCCTGCCGCAGCTCAGTGCTCGTTCACTGAAACGGAGACGTCTTCAGCGGCAACGATCTGCCATTGTCCGTTGCGTCGGAGCCATGTGTCGGTCCAGACGAATCGGCCCTTCTTACCACTTTTCTGCGTCCAGTTTTCACTGCCTTGCACCACCGCCACATCGCCGAAGAAGCGAACGTTTGCATATTCAAGATGATCGGACAGGAAGTGATCAGCTGCGTGAGCAGCCTCCGCCACGGCCTGCGACTTACTGATTACTCTGCCGTCCAGCACCCAAACGGCGTCGTCCGCGAGGATGCGCCGAACCACCGACGAGTCGTTTGTCGCGACACTTTCCGCCCATGCGGCCTCGCTCGCTTTGATATAACGTTCCGCATCGGATCGTGAGTAAGTTGCATCCGCCGCATGAGTGCCGATCGGAGCGCCGGACGCGACGAGCACGGCGATACAGATCAGGGTGTTCAAAGGCCTCTTTGTTGCTCTCCGGCCCCTGAGCGGTAGCAACGGCCTGTTCCATGACTTCATGAGACTCTCTCCCTGAGCCGACGTCTGGCTTCTGGATACTCGCCGGACACACGAAGCGTGCCCGGGGTCCGCTATTGGGCACTCCCCTGATGCCAAATGCAAAGCCCCGCCTGCGTGGCTCGGGGCCGACGCGGGGTAGCGGTCTGACGTTTCCAAAAAACGGTCACCGCCAAGTGATTGGAAAAGGAGTCGGGTTCACCCATCCCACCCATCCGCTCACGCGATGAGCATCATCCCCGCGCTACTCGCCGCCGTACGGTCGAAGGTCATCGTTCTATCGCAGCCTGCCGCGTAGGCCGTGCGCTCGATGAGACAGTCCGCGAAGTCCGCTGAGCTCGCACGAAAGACACGCACTGCCTGGCCGACCTGTTCGGCCCGATTCAGGACGAGCTCTTTTGCCCGCAGAAGCCCATCCAGCGCCTGCGCTATCTGCTCTCGCGTCAACTCGTAGCAGGAGGCGAAAACCCTACCCCTCCCTTGCCGGGGATTTACCGCGCTGGGGCTCCGCGCCTGACGATCGCCGCGTTCATCTCCTCGATCGATACCGCCCGTTCTTCTGGGGTAGCGGTCACGAGGCCCCAGAGCCGATGCCGCGCTACGCCCCGGCAACCTGAGCCGCGGTCCGTGGTACGCTGCCAGCCCGTTCCGGCGCGCGCCAATCATAAGGAAGGCTGGCATGTCCTTTTCGGCAACCGAGGGCTCGATGAGCCGCGCCGCGGCCGCGGCGCACATCGCCGTGCGCCCTCGGCGTTCCCGCTCGGACCTGCTTTGCCTCGAGGATTTCGCGGTGCGCGCCCGCCGTCGCCTGCCGCGGATGCTGTACGGCTTCGTTGCGGGGGGCGCCGAGAGCGGCGCCTCGCTGCGAAACAATCGCGCGAGTTTCGAGCGCTGCACCCTCGTGCCCCGCGTGCTGATCGACACCCGCGCGCGCACGCAGGCCACGGCGCTGTTCGGCCGCACCTATGCCGCACCCTTTGGCATCGCGCCGCTGGGGGCCGCCGCGCTGTGCGCCTACCGCGCCGACATCGAGCTGGCGCGCGCGGCGGCAAGCGCGGACATCCCGATGATCCTCAGCGCCTCATCGCTCATTCCGCTCGAGCAGGTCAGACAGGCGGGCGCCCTGTGGTATCAGGCCTATCTGCCCGGCGATGCCGCGCGCATCGAGGCGCTGGTCGCGCGCGTCGCCGCAGCCGGGTTCGAGACGCTGGTGCTCACCGCCGATGTGCCGGTGGCGGCGAACCGCGAAAACAACCTGCGCAACGGCTTCAGCCTGCCCGTGGTACCGGGCCCGCGCCTGTGCTGGCAGGCCCTGACGCACCCCCGCTGGCTGTTCGGCACGGCGCTGCGCACCCTGCTGCGCCATGGCATGCCGCGCTTCGAGAACATGGACGCGGGCCGCGGTGCGCCGATCCTGTCGCGCAACCTGGTGCGCGAGCTCGGACAGCGTGACGGACTGACCTGGGAGCACCTGCGCCTGATGCGGCGGCTGTGGCCCGGAAAGCTCGTGGTGAAGGGGATTCTGTCGCCCGCCGATGCGCAGCTCGCGCGCGACTGCGGCGCCGACGGCATCATCGTCTCCAACCACGGCGGCCGTCAGCTCGACGGCGCGGCGAGCCCGATGGAGGTGCTGCCGGCGATCGCTGCGCACAAGGCGGGCCTGACGGTCATGCTCGACGGCGCCATCCGCCGCGGCACCGACGTGCTCAAGGCGCTGGCGCTGGGAGCCGACTTCGTATTTCTCGGACGGCCGTTTCTGTATGCGGCGACGCTCGGCGGTGCGCCGATGGTCGCCGAGGCGGCGCGGCTGCTCTGCGAGGAGATTCACCGTGACATGGCGCTGCTGGGCATCAACCGGCTCGCCGAGCTCGGCCCGCAGCACGTGCTCCGCGGCCCCTGAGGGCCCCCGCAACCCCAGTCCCCGCGGCCCCCGGCCCCAGCCCCCAGCCCCAGCCTCCGCGGCCCGCGGCCTGCCGCCGCATCGCCGCGGCGGCGGCTCAGCTGCCCAGAGCCTCGCGCAGGGCCGCGAGCTCCGTGGCCGACTCGCTGATCAGGCGCTTGCCGGCCTCCAGGTCCAGCCCGAGCCGGGCGGCCGAGCGCCGATCCTTGAGCCGCTCGCGCATCAGCTCTGGGGCATCCTTGCACTGCGAGAGCTGATCGGCGATCTCCAGCACATCGGCCAGCACGCCGCTGGTGCCGCGCAGATCGCGCGACTCGTCTTCGTAGCCGTGCACTGCCTCGACGATCTCCTCGGTCACCTGCCAGCTCTCCAGCAGCGCCTTGGCGATGCTCGCATGCCAGTCACGGATGATGCGCTGATACATCACCTGATCGGCGATCAGCGCCGGATGGTTCGCCGAGTGCGTGAGGATGTACAGCTTGCCCACTCCGTGCAGCAGCCCGGTGAGCATGGTGGTGTCGGGATTGGCGCGGTTGCTGCGCCGTGCGATCACGAACGACAGCGAGGCGACCAGCACGCTGTGCTGCCACAATGCGCTCAGGTGCCGCTCGATGCCCTTGAAGCTCCTGGCGCGCCGCACCTGCGCCATCGCGAAGCTGATCACCGCCGCGCGCAGCGCGTCCAGCCCCAGACGCGTCACCGCCGCACGCAGCTCGCTGACCGGCTTGTTGCCCGGGTTGAGCGCCGCGGAGTTCGCCATGGTCAGCACGCGCGTGGCGATCATCGGCTCGGCGCCCAGCACACGCACGATGCGCTCGGTGCTGACGTTCTCGTCGGACAGCACGCGATGCACGCGGACCGCGACGTCGGGGAAGCTCGGCAGCTCGATGCTGTTACCGGTGAGCTCGGTCGCAAGCTCGCGCACGAATTCGAACGCCTCGGTCGAGGTATCCCGCTGCACGGGCTCCGCGGCCAACGGATCGGTGCTCGCAGTCATCTCAGAACTCGTCCCAGTCGCCGCTGCGCTCGTCCCCAAACGCCTCGTCGGCCGCGCCCACGATGCGGGCGGCGCGCCGGGTGCGTGGCGGCGCCGTACGCGGCCGCGGGGCGGCCAGGGGCGGGCCGGCGCGCAACGCCCCGGACTCGCGTAGCGTCGCAGCCGCCGTCCGCCTCGGCGGCGATACCGCTCGCTCCTCGGCGACACCGGTGGCGACACCGACACCGGCAGCGACGCCGGCGGCAGCCGCAGCGCTGGCGCCGGTGACGGTGGGAGCGGTGGGGGCCGCGCCGGCACCGTGCAGCTTGAAGAATGCGGTCAGCTCGGTCAGGCGCACGGCCTGCTCGTTCATCGAGCCGGCCGCCGCGCTGGCCTCCTCCACCATTGCGGCGTTCTGCTGCGTGCTCTCATCCATCTGCAGCACCGCGCGGCTGATCTCCTCGGCGCTGGCGGCCTGCTCCTGGCTCGCGTTGGAGATCTCCCCGACGACGTCGCTGACTTTCTTCACGGAGGCCACGATCTCGCCCAGGTGCCGGCCGGACTCGGCGACCAGGCGGCTACCGTCGCCGACCTTGGCGACGCTGTCGTGGATCAGCCCCTTGATCTCCTTGGCCGCCGAGGCGCTGCGCTGCGCGAGACTGCGCACCTCGCTGGCCACGACCGCAAAGCCGCGACCCTGATCGCCGGCGCGCGCGGCCTCGACCGCGGCGTTCAACGCCAGCAGATTGGTCTGAAAGGCGATCTCGTCGATGACCGAGATGATGTCGGCGATCTTCTTGCTGGACGCGTCGATCGCGCCCATGGCCGCGACCGTCTGCTCGACGATCGAGCCGCCGTGCTCGGCCTGATCGCGCGCCGCGCGCGCCAGCTTGTCGGCGAGCTTGGCGTTGTCGGCATTCTGCTTGACGGTCGCGGTCATCTCCTCCATCGAGGAGGCGGTCTCCTCCAGGTTGGCCGCCTGCCGCTCGGTGCGCGCCGACAGGTCCGAGGTGCCCGCGTTGATCTGTCGCGCGCCGGCCGCCACGGTGATGGCGCTGTCCTTGACGGCCGCCAGCACGCCCGACAGCCTGGTCTGCATGGTCTGCAGCGCCAGCATCATGCGCGCCAGCTCGTCGCTGCCCTCGGCGACGATATCGTGCGTGTAGTCCCCTCCGGCGAGGCGCGACACCACGGCCACGGCCGCGTTCATCCCACTGACCGTCGTCAGGATGACCACGCCCATGAACCCCATGCCCAGCGCCACGGCCAGCGACACCAGCACCAGCATGCGATCGCGCGTGCGGCGCATGTCCGCGAGGCTGCGCTGCAGCTGCTGCTGCACCGAGTGCTGCATGGAGTCGTGAAAGCTGCTGATGGCGCTGGTGAGCTGCGAGGCGTTCTGCAGCACCGAGTCCAGCGGATCGCTGATGGTGCCGCTGGTGACGTTCTGCCGCACGTAGCTGCGGAAGGCGTCGAAGGCGGACGCGACCTCGGTGAGCGCCGACTGCGCGTCGCTCAGCACGTCCGCGCCGCCCGCCGCGCCCACCGCGGAGTGGCGGATGTCGGCGGCAATCTGATCCAGCGCCCCCTGCGCCAGCACCTGGTCGTGCGTGATCAGCTCGACGTCGGCGACGGTGGCCTTGCCCGCCGCTCCGACGCTCGCCGCATGCGAGCGCATCTGCGTCACGTAGCTCTCGTAATCGGGAATCTGCATGACCGTGGCATCGATCATGAAGTGGGTCACCGGGTCGGAATCGAGCGCCAGACGCGAGTCGGCGGCGATGTAGTCGCGATAGTCGAGAATCTTCTGTCGCAGCAGGCTGTGCATGCGGATGACATCCGCGACCGAGCCGGGGCGGGTCGTGGCGATCGCGTTCCAGGCGGATTTGACCTCGTTCCAGCGCCGCGCATCCTCGGCGTTTGCGGCGTACTGGGCGTTGATCGCATCCTGGCGGGCCAGGATGCGCGTCACCGCGTCGCTGGCCGCCTGCAGCTTGTCGGCTGCCCCCTCGCCGGCCGCCGCCGCGATGCTCCAGATCTCGTGCACGCCCACCGGCAGCAGCATGGCCTCGAGGTTCTGGTAGCGGCTCATGCCGGACAGCTCCGCCTGCACCTCGCGGATGCCCTGCTGCTTCTCCGACAGATACAGCGCGCTCAGCACCACCAGCGGAAACAACCCGGCGATCATGATCACCAGGAGCTTGGTCGAGAAGTTCAGCTCGCGAATCCACCGGCTCATGACTCGATCTCCGACGGCTCGTTGGCCGCCCTGGCGGTGCGAACCGCGTCACATTCCGCGTGAACCACGGCTCGCCGCGGCGCAGGCGGCCGCCCTCTGGCCGGCTGTCCGGCAGCGTAGGATGTCGGCAGCGAGCCGCAAAACTTGATGCCCTGCGCCCGCCATGCTTCAGCCGCCGCTCGCGCGTCGGCGCGCGGGCGCGTCGCACTCGGCCAGCAGCGCCGTGGCGACCTCCTCGATCGGCAGCACCCGGTCGACCGCGCCGAGCGCCACGGCGGCCCCCGGCATGCCCCACACCACGCTGCTGGTCTCATCCTGGGCGATGGTGTGGCCGCCGCGGCTGTGCAGTTGCTGCAGGCCACGCGCCCCGTCGGCGCCCATGCCCGTGAGGATCACGCCGATGCCGGCCGGACCGAGCTGCTCGGCCATCGAGCCGAACAGCAGATCGACGCTCGGGCGATGACGATTCACCGGCGGCCCGTCGTGCAGTCGGCAGCGATAGTGCGCCCCGTCGCGCTCGATCTGCAGATGCCGGTCGCCGGGCGCGACGTAGGCGCAGCCGGCACAGATGCGCGCGCCGTCCTCGGCTTCGCGCACGCTCATGGCCGAGCAGGCGTCCATGCGGGCGGCGAACTGCGCACTGAACGCCCTGGGGATGTGCTGGGCGATCAGCAGGGCGGGCGAATCGGCCGGCAGGCGCCAGAGCACCTGACGGATGGCCTCGGTGCCGCCGGTGGAGGCGCCGATGGCCACCACGCGGTCATGGGCGCCGCCCGCCGGCAGCGGCAGGGCGGGCGCCGGCGCATCGACGGCCGCTGCCCGCGCGGCCGCCAGCGGCCGCACGCGCGCTCCGGCCGCCGTCTTGATCTTCTCGATCAGCTCGGCCGCGTACTGCTCGAGCTGATGTGCGACGTCGACGCGCGGCTTGGCGATGAAATCCACCGCGCCGAGCTCCAGCGCCGCGAGCGTCACATCCGCGCCGCGATCGGTGAGCGACGAGCACATCACCACCGGCATCGGCCGCAGGCGCATGAGGTTGCGCAGAAACTGCAGGCCATCCATGCGCGGCATCTGCACGTCGAGAGTCAGCACATCCGGCCGCAGCGCCTTGATCTTGTCGCGCGCCACGAACGCGTCCGCCGCCGCCCCCACGACCTGCAGCTGCGGATCCGCATCGAGGATACGCGTCAGCAGCGCGCGCACCAGCGCCGAATCGTCGATGATCAGCACCCGGATGCGCCGCCCGCGGCCGAATTCCATGCCCATATGCGCTCCGTCCTTGCGGTCTCACCCGGCAGTCTTCAGAACAGCTCGATCTCGCCGCCCTGCGGCGCATCGTTGATAGTGCGCAGATAGCGCACTTCCTCGACCAGCAGCTGCCGGCCGCTGCGCGGCAGGCGCTTGACGCGCACCGCGCCGCTGGCCGGGTCGTACAGCACCTTGCGCGGATAGATGTCGCCGAGATCCTCCCCCAGCAGCCGAAAGCCCTCCGCGCGCACGTACTCGCGCGCGAACTGGATATTGCGCGCCCCCACATCGGTCAGGGCATCGAGCACCTTGCCTCCGCCGACCAGCTTCACCTCCAGCTCCGAGCGCCGTGCCCCGCGCTTGAGGATCTCGTTGATCAGCCGTTCCATCGCCACGTTTCCGAAGCGTGTCTGCACCCAGGTGCCGCTGCTCCAGGCAGCCGCGCCGTCCGACTGATTGCTCGGCAGCATGAAGTGGTTCATGCCGCCGATCCGCAGGCTGGCAGCGCGGATGCAGGCCGATACGCACGAGCCGAGCACCGTGCCGACCAGCTCGCCCGCAGCGGCCACGTAGTAGTCGCCCGGGTGCAGAATCGCCACGGTGGCGTTGATACGCGCATCGAAGCGTCGCTGGATGTGGGCGAAGGGGCCGGCGCCGGCCGCCGCGGCGCTCCCGGCATCCGCGGTGCTCCCGCCATTCGCGGCACTCCCGCCATCCGCGGCGCTCCCGCCATTCGCGGCGCTGCCGCCATTCGCGGCGCTGCCGGCATCCGCGGCGATCGCGGCGTCGGCAGCGGCCCTAGTCATCGGATCTCCGGCGATAGAGAGTCTGACCCGCCAGCCGGTACTGGTGGCTCACGTCCAGCAGCGACTCGGAGTGACCGAGGAACAGATGATCCCCGGGGTTCTGCAGGCGCGCCATGCGCCCGACGATCTGGCGCTGCGTGTCGCGATCGAAGTAGATGACCACGTTGCGCAGGAAGATGGCGTCGAAGGGACCGCGCATCGGCCAGGGGTCCATGAGATTCAGGCGCTTGAAAACCACCAGACGCCGCACCTCATCGCATACGCGGTACTGCCCGCCGGCGTCGCACGGCTCGAACCAGCGCAGCAGCCTTCCGCCCTGGAGCTTCTCGAGCCGCTCGCCCGCATAGACGCCGCGCTGCGCGAAGCGCAGCATGCCGGTGTCGACATCGGTCGCGAGAATGCGCAGGTCCCAGCCGCGCAGGTGCCCGAGGGCCTCCAGCGCCGCCATGGCGATCGAATAGGGCTCCTCCCCGCTCGAGCAGCCCGCCGACCAGATGCGGATGCGGCGCGAATCGTGGTTATCGCGCTCCAGCGCCGGCAACAGCTGCGTGGTCAGGTAATGAAAATGGTGCCGCTCGCGGAAGAACGCCGTGAGATTGGTGGTGATGGCGTTGCAGAACTGCTGCAGCTCGCGCGGCTCGCCACGCTCCAGCAGCTGCAGGTAATCGGGAAAGGCCGCCAGCCCGAGGGCGCGCAGCCGCCGCGCCAGCCGCGCGTACACCAGCTCGCGCTTGGCGTCCGACAGCGCGATGCCGATGCGCTCCTGCACCAGCCGGCGCACGCGCTGGAAGTCCCCGTCGGAGAAGGCGTACTCGCGCAGCAGCGCCGTGTCCTGGCCGGCCGGCATGGGCGAGGGGCGCGCTAGAATGCTTCGAATTGGCCGGATGCCGCGGATGCGCGCAATCCCGTGAGCGCCTTGAGCATCTCGTCCGCGTTCAGGCCACGCATCATGAAGTCGAACAGCACGCGCTCTTCCACCGTGCTGTAGCGCGAGCGCACCTGCTCGAGCAGCGCGCTCCAGTCGGCGCCCGCGGCACGCGCCGCATCCGCCACCGTGTCCGCCGGGATGACCAGGCCCTCGCGCACGTGCGTCAGGCGTTGCACGAGCTTGTCATAGAACTGCAGCGCCGTGATGGTCAGCTGCACGTGGGCATTCAACGACTCGGTCAGCTCGAGAATGCGCGCACGCGCCTGCTGCACGCGCCCCGCCTCGCCCTCGGCGAGCGCCTGCACCTCGCGGCCGAGCGCGCGCGCGTCGCCGGCCACGGAAGTTACCGCGGCGGCGAGCTTCTCGACACGCGCATCGCTCTCCCGCAGGGCGGCGTCGAGCTGCGCGGCGCCGAGCTCGAGGAAGCGCCGCAGCTCGGTGACGATCTGTGTCTGCGGGGCCGCG
>DATJSD010000096.1:0-11303 GCA_035504335.1 Steroidobacteraceae bacterium
TGATGGCCGCCGGCGCCTATCCGTGGACCATCATCCCCGTAGAGAGGCGTACCGAATATATGGCTTCACTTGAGGCCGCAAGCGTTGGCCAGAACATCACACCGTTTACGGAGTTCCTGGCAAGCCTGGTCACAGCCCCGAAGGCAGTCCGCAAGCAGTGACCGGAGGCGATGCACCAGCTATTGGCGGGGATTCCGCTCGAGCCTGCTGGGCTGGGCCGCGATTCTACTCGACGGGGCGCTTCAGCACGACGGCATCCTCACGGCCGCCCGCGGCCTGGTAATAGCCGCGCCGCGTGCCCACCTGCACGAATCCCAGCGAGCGATACAGGTGCAGGGCCGCGACGTTCGTGGGTCGCGTCTCCAGCAGCGCATCGCGCGCCCCCTGACGCGCCGCCACCTGCAGCAGGTGCGTGAGCAGCCGGCGCCCGACGCCGCGACAGCGCTGCTCCTCCGCAACGCAGATGTTGAGCACGTGCGCCTCCCCGGCGCCGACGCTGATGATGCCGTACCCGATGAGCTCCGCGCCGCTCTCCACGACGCGGCAGACGTAATTGACGCGCAGGCAGTCGCGAAAGATGCCCTCGGTCCACGGGAACGCGTACGAGGCGTGCTCGATGCGCACCACCGCCGGCAGATCCGCCTCCTGCATGTTGCGGATGCTCTCCGGCGCAGCTCCGATCGCGTCCTGCTGGGCAACGGCCATGGTGAGCTACGTCCCTCGACTCTGCGGCATTCTCGCGCACTCTCAGGCGGGCGCGTCGCCCCGCGGGGCGGCTGCCGCGGCCGCGCCCGCGCCCGCGCCCGCGCCCAGTCGCGCCAGCTCGGCGCGCGCCAGCTTCAGATCGGCCCACGCGCGGCGCTTCTCCAGCGGGCTGCGCAGCAGGTAGGCCGGATGATACGTGACCACCAGCGGCGTGCCCGCCGCACCCAGGTGGTGCAGCCGACCGCGCAGCCGCCCGATCGGCTCATCGCTCCCGAGCAGCGTCTGGGCGGCGATGCGCCCGACCACCAGGATCAGCCGCGGCGCCACCAGCGCGATCTGCCGGTGCAGGTACGGCAGACAGGAGGCTACCTCAGCCGGTGACGGATCGCGATTGCCTGGTGGCCGACACTTGAGCACATTGGCGATATACACCGTCTCGCGCGGCCGGCCGAAGGCGCGCAGCATCGAATTGAGCAGCTGGCCGGCCCGCCCCACGAATGGCTCACCCTGCCGGTCCTCGTCCGCGCCGGGCGCCTCGCCGATCACCATGACCTGAGCGTGCCGGTCACCCACGCCGAAGACGGTCTGGGTGCGCGTTGCGCACAGACCGCACAGCGAGCAGGAGCTCACCTGGGCGCGCAGCGGCTCCCACGGCGTCGCCTCGGCGGGCGTGGCGCCGGGCTGCGCCGCGTCGGTCCGGGCCGCGGGCACCGCGGGGCTGCCGCGCCGCCTCCACAGGTCGATTCCCAGCACCTGCAGGTAGTGCTCGCGGCGGTTCATGTCTGGTGCTCGCTCGGCTGCTGCGGCGTCGGCTGATGCTCCGTGAGATGCGGCTCCGTGGCGTGAAGCCCCGCCGCGTGACGTTCCGCCGTATGACGCTCGCCCGCCGCACTGCGCTCCAGACGTCGCGAGCGACGCACTCGCCGCCACAGCCACAGCAGCGGCGCCCACAGCGAGTAGCCGCTGAACAGGATCAGCAGCACGATCGCCGGATCCTCGGCGATGATGACGAACACCACCGCCACGCCGACCATCCAGATGAAGCGCACCGGGCGTGTCAGGTCCAGGACCTTGAAGCTCGGGTAGGAGAAGCGGCTGACCATCAGCGCCCCGGCGCTCGCCGTGATCACGAAGGCGAGGATCAGCCCCGGCAGACCGGGCTCGCGCCACTCGCTCGACATCCACAGAAAGGCGGCGACGACCGCGGCGGCCGAGGGGCTGGGCAACCCCTCGAAGTAACGCTTGTCCTGCACGCGGGAGTTGAACTTGGCCAGGCGCAGCGCCGCGGCGGCTGCATAGAAGAACGCCGCGAGCCAGCCGAACCGGTACCAGGCCCGCCCGTACTCGGCGATGCGCGCCACGCCCCACTGGTAGGTCACGATGGCCGGCGCCAACCCGAAGGCGATCATGTCCGCCAGGCTGTCGAACTCCTTGCCGAACGCCGTCGCGGTGCCGGTCAGGCGCGCCACGCGCCCGTCCAGACCGTCGAATATCATGGCGATGAACACCGCCATGCCGGCACGCTCGAAATTGCCGTCGATGGCGGCGACGATGGCGTAGAAGCCGGAGAACAGGCAGCCGGTCGTCAGCAGGTTGGGCAGCAGGTAGATGCCGCGCGGATGCGCGCGCGCCGGCGGGCCGTCGGAATCCATGAGAGCGCCATCATAGGATCAGCGCCGGCCTCGCGCTACCACGGACAGCCGCGGCGCGGGACGGGGCGGCCGATCTGCTAGCATCCGATACCGATCCGCTCCACCCGTGTGCCGCATGCTGCTGTCGCAATACCCGATCGACACCGTCAAGGAAACCCCCTCCGAGGCCGAGATCGTCAGCCATCGGCTGATGCTGCGGGCCGGGCTGATTCGCCGCCTCGCCGCCGGCATCTACAGCTGGCTGCCCTTCGGGGTACGCAGCCTGCGCAAGGTCGAGACCATCATCCGCGAGGAGATGGACCGCGCCGGGGCGCTGGAGCTGCTGATGCCGGCGATCCAGCCGGCCGAGCTGTGGCAGGAGTCGGGACGCTGGGGCGAGTACGGCCCGGAGCTGCTGCGCCTGAAGGACCGTCACGAGCGCGAGTTCGTCGTCGGTCCGACCCACGAGGAGGTCATCACCGACATCGCGCGGCGCGAGCTGCGCAGCTACCGGCAGCTGCCGGTGAACTTCTACCAGATCCAGCTGAAGTTTCGCGACGAGGTGCGGCCGCGTTTCGGCGTGATGCGCGCGCGCGAGTTCATCATGAAGGATGCGTATTCCTTCCATGTCGATGCGGCTTCGCTCGCGGCCGGCTACGCGGCGATGCGCGAGGCTTATACGAGGATGTTTGAGCGCATGCGGCTGGACTTCCGCGTCGTGCAGGCCGACACCGGCGCGATCGGCGGCACCGCCTCGGAGGAATTCCAGGTGCTTGCCGCTTCGGGCGAGGATGCCATCGCGGTCTGCGACGCCGACGGCTACGCCGCCAACGTCGAGCTCGCCGCGGCGTTGCCGCCCGCCACGCCCCGCGCCGTGCCGCGCGAGCCGCTCGAGCGCATCGCCACACCCGGCGCCCGCACCATCGCCGAGGTCAGCGCGGCCGTCGGAGTGCCGCCCGAGCGCTGCCTGAAGACCCTGATCGTCGCCGGTGCGCCCAGCGCGCCACCGGTGGCGCTGGTGCTGCGCGGGGATCATGAGCTCAACGCCGTCAAGGCGCAGAAGCTGCCGGGTGTCGCCAGTCCGCTGCGGCTCGCCGGCGCCGCCGAGATCCAGGCCGCGACCGGATCCCCGCCCGGGTTCATCGGTCCGCGCGGCCTCGGCGGCCTCACCGTGTACGCGGACCACGCGGCGCTCGCGCTCGCCGATTTCGTTTGCGGTGCGAACGAACGCGACGTGCACCTGCGCGGCGTCAACTGGGGCCGGGACCTGCCCGAGCCGAGCGCCGCGGACCTGCGCAACGTGCTGGACGGGGACCCGAGCCCGCAGGGCGGCGGGCCGCTGCGCATCGTGCGGGGCATCGAGGTCGGACATATCTTTCAGCTCGGACGCCGCTATAGCGAGGCGCTGCACGCAGCGGTGCTGGATGAATCCGGATCCCCGGTGACCATGCTCATGGGCTGCTACGGCATTGGTGTGACGCGCATCGTGGCGGCGGCCATCGAGCAGAACCATGATGAGCGCGGGATCATCTGGCCGGATCCGATCGCGCCGTTCCATGTGGTGCTGGTGCCGCTCAATCTGCAAAAGTCCGCTGCGGTACGCGCGGTGGCCGATGCGCTCTACGCCGAGCTGCAGGCCGCCGGCATCGAGGTGCTCTACGACGATCGCGACGCGCGCCCCGGAGTCAAGTTCGCGGACGCCGAGCTGCTCGGCATCGGCCATCGCCTGGTCATCTCCGAGCGCGGCCTGGCGGCCGATACGCTCGAGTATCGCCACCGGCGCGCGAGCGCCAGTGAGCTCTTCCCGCGCGCGCAGGCGCTGCAGCTGCTGCGCGAGCGGCTGCAGCGCTGAGCGGCGCGCACCCACCGCGCGAGCTCTGCCCGGCCTGCTGGCCGCGGCGCTGGGCGCCCTGTGCGCGCTCGGCGCGGCGGCGCCGGCGGCGGCCGCACCGGGCATGCCGGGCATGCCGGGCACGCGGGCTGCGCCGGGCGCACGCGGACCGGCCGCGATGCATGCGAGCGGGCCGGCGCAGACCCTGCCCCAGCAGGACCCGCAGCTGCGCGCGGTGGTGCAGGGGGCGATCCGGCAGGCGCAGTGTTTCGCGGATCGCTTCGACTCGGCGGTGTGGTACACGCTCATGGAGCCGAAGCTGCGCGGCCTGGTGAGCGATCCGCAGGAGCGGCTGCAGATCCTGCAGACCGTCTATTGCGAGACGCATCGACCCGGCGCCTCTCCCCTGCCCCCGGGGCTGGTAATGGCGATGCTCGAGGTGGAGAGCCGCTTCGATCGCTGGGCGGTGTCGAGCGCCGGGGCCGTGGGGCTGATGCAGGTGATGCCCTTCTGGCCCGAGCAGCTCGGCATGCGCCGCTACCAGCTGGTGAAGGTGGTGCCCAATATCCACATGGGCTGCGCGATCCTACGCTACTACCTGCAGGCCGAGCACGCGGACATCCGTCGCGCCCTGGAGCGCTACAACGGCAGCTTCGGGCGGCGCAACTATCCGGACAGAGTCATCAGCCGCTGGACGACCTACTGGAACGGCGCCGATGATCTGGGCCGCTCGCTGTCCGCCGCCGCCTCGCGGCGTCGCTGAGCCGCGCGGTCAGCCGGTTCGGAAGTCCGCGGGCGGCTCGCATGTCTCGAGCTGCAGCTCCTCGATCAGCACCGCGCTCACCCTGGCGGCGGCCGGCCCGACCCACAGCCATTCGATGAAAGCCTGCACCGCGGCCGCCTCGCCGTAGGCGAGCACCTCCACGCGCCCATCCGGCAGGTTGCGGGCATGGCCTCTCACTCCGCCGGCGCGGGCCCGCTCGCGTGCGCTGGCGCGGTAATAGACCCCCTGGACGCGACCGCTCACCAGGCAGCGGCGCGCGACCCAACGCCCGGCGGAACCGTGGGGCGCCGCCGTGGCGGGCCCCACAGACGCGGCCGAGGTGGCGGGTGCAGCCGGCGCGCCGGCTGCGGTAGACGTGGCGGATGCGGCAGTTGCGGCTGACGCGGCGGACGCGGCGGGCTCGGGCGGGGTGGATCGCGGCGCTCTGGGCATCGATGCATGGTTGCCCGGGCGGCGGCCCGGGTCAATGGCGGCGCGCCAGCGCCGGCGCGAGGGCGCAGCGGGTAGACTGCGCCGATGGTGGAGGTGCTGGTGATCTACTACTCGCGCGACGGCGCCACCGCCGAGCTCGCTCGCCAGGTGTGCCGCGGAGTCGAGTCGGTGGCGCAGGCAAGCGCCACACTGCGCACCGTCGCACCGGTCAGCGCGCGCAATGAGGGACCGCCGCAGGCATTGCCGGCGCAGGGGCCGCCCTACGCGACCCTCGAGGAGCTGCGCCGCGCCGACGCGCTGCTGCTCGGCAGCCCGACCCGCTTCGGCAACATGGCCGCGCCGCTCAAGTACTTTCTCGACTCCACCTCCGCACTGTGGCTGGAGGGCACGCTGGCGGGCAAGCCCGCGGGCGTGTTCACCGCGACACAGACGCTGCACGGCGGCCAGGAATCGACGCTGCTGTCGATGATGTTGCCGCTGCTGCACCACGGCATGTACCTGGTGGGCCTGCCGTTCACCGAGCCCGCCCTGGCCAGCACGCGCGGCGGCGGTACGCCCTACGGCGCCTCCCACGTCAGCGGCCTGCATGCGGAGCTGAGCGAGGAGGAGCGCACCCTCGCCCGCGCCTTGGGGCGGCGCGTCGCGGAGCTGGCAGTCATTTTGCGATCGCGGCCTGCGGGGCGGCGAGCACCTCACGGATGAATGGCACGGTCAGGCGCCGCTGTGCCTGCAGCGCGGCGACATCGATCGTGTCGAGCAGTGCGCACAGTGTGGGCAGATCGCGGCGGTAACGGCGCTGCAGGTAGCGGGCCGTGCGCGCGGGCAGCTCCAGGCCGCGCGCGCGCGCACGCCACTGCAGCGCCTGGCGCTGGCCCGCCTCATCCAGCGGCTGCAGCGCCAGCGGCATCGCGGCGCTGAAGCGCGATGCCAGATCGGCCAGGGCGAAGGGCAGCTGGCCCGGGAGGCGGCGGGCGGCGGCGAGCAGCATCGCCCCGCGCTCCTCGAGCGCGTGGTACAGCGCGAACAGCGCCTCTTCCCAGTCACGCCGGCCGATGACCTGCTCGAGCTCATCGAGAGCCACGAAGCCCGCGTCCTCCCAACCCGCCAGCGCGGCCGGTCCGAAGGGCAGCAGCTGCGAGAGCGGCAGATACAGCGCGCCCGCCCCCTCGCCGAGCGCGAGGCTGCAGCTTGCCTGCAGCAGGTGGCTCTTGCCCACGCCGGCGGGTCCGTAGAGCCAGTACACGCGCCCCACCGGCGCAGCGCCGCTCGCGTCGCCCCGCGCGGCCTCGCCCCGCGTGGCCTCGCCCCGCGTGGCCTCGCCCCGCGTGGCCGCGCCCCGCGCGGCGCCGCCCCCTGCGGCCTCGCGCAGCTGCGCGACGGCGACGGCGTTGGGACCGGTGACGAAGCTGTCGAATGCGGCGCGCTCGCGCAGCCGCATGGCCAGCGGCAGCTGCCCGCTCATCAGCCTCTCAGGCACGGCCCGTGGCCAGCGCGCGCTGCGTGAACACCAGCGCGTAGAGATAGCCGCTCAGGAGGATCGTCACCAGCGTGAGCGCAGCGAGCACATCCAGCAGCCGCGCGGGCGGCCGACCGTAGCCGGCGCGCGCCACGACGGCGAGCACGTACAGAACCTGCATCAGCGTATTGAGCTTGCTGCTGACCATCGGCCGGCCCTGCAGCGGGCCCCAGCCGAGGTAGTAGACGATCGCGCCGAGGCCGATCATGACGTCACGGGCGACCGCGACGGCCGTCAACGCATGCGGAATCAGCCCGTACCAGGTCGCCACCAGGAACACTGAGAGCAGCAGCAGCTTGTCGGCGATCGGATCGAGGTATTTGCCGAGCTCGGAGGTCCAGTGAAACCGCTTGGCGAGAAATCCGTCCAGGCCATCGCTGATCGCGGCGACGAAGAACAGCAGCAGCGCGAGCGGATAGCGGCTCGCGGCGATCGCGGCCACGGTCGGCCATATCAGCGCGACGCGCAGCAGGCAGATCAGATTCGGCAGATGCCGCACGGCGGCTGCGCCTCAGCGCGGGTCCGCGGGCACCGCGGGAGCATCGACGTAGCGGTACAGCAGCAGGCCCTGCGGCCCGGTGCCCACGCTCTGCAGCCGCTCACTCTGCAACGCACGTTGCAGCTGTGGCCCGCTGCCGCGCGCCTGCAGCTGCAGCGTCAACTGATCGCCGTCGACCTCGCTGATCGTCACCTGCGTGACGCCCGGAGCGGCATTCACCACCGCCAGCACGTTGACCAGGCTGGAGAGGTCATTCACGCCCTGGATGTGGCAGTCGTATTGCGCGACCGGCCGCTGCGCCAGTGCGCGCGCAGCCCCGGCCAGCGCATCGGTCGCATCGTCGATCGCCAGCTCCGGCCCGCCCACCCATTGGCCACTGGTATCCGGCGAGAACAGCGTCCACTGCAGCGTTCCCGGCTGGGAGGCCAGCGGCTGCGCCACCAGCGCCGCGCTGGCACCGGCGCTGCGCGCCGCCTCCAGCGGGTCGAGCGCGGCAACCGACGTCGCCGGCGCGGCAGTGCTCGTCGGAATGTTCGGCGGACGGCTCGGCGGAGCGGTGGGCGGAGGGACCGGCGGCGCGCTCGACGGAGCACTCGACGGAGTGCTCGAAGGACCGGACACCGCGCCCGACCCGGGCGATGCGGCGGCGGCTGCGGCGGGCGGGGTGTCGGCCGAAACGATCGTGATCGGCAGCCCACGCTCCTCGGCGGCCGCCGACAGGCGCTCGCGTAGCGCCGCGGTCGAGGCGACATCCAGCGCCGGCAGCTCGATCCACAGCATCGGCCGGTTCGCGTCCCAGAGGCTGCGCCCGGTGGCGTCGATGGCGCCGGACAGCGCCGCCTCGTCGAACAGCACCTGCACCTGGCCGGTGGTCGTGGCGCGCTCGAGCTGCACATACGCGCGGGCGTTGTCGATCAGCCCCTCGAGCGCCGGATCGCTGGCCGCATCGCGCGTGCCGATCAGCCGCACCAGCTCCACGCGCATCGCTTCCTGCGCGGCCGCCACGAAATCGGCCCCGGGCACGATCACCACGTACAGCGAGGTCACCGGCACGGCGTGTGCCGGCGGCGCGCCCAGCACGAGGGCCGCCAGCAGCGACCAGCCGCAAAATAATCCGCCCGTACGCTGCATACCATTCAGCTCCCGTAAGCTACTATAGCCTGCCCGTTCCGGGGCCGCGCGGCGACGCCGGCGATCTCAAAACATGAGCAAACCGCACAGCGACAAGCGTGGCAGCTACACCTACCGCGACGCCGGCGTGGACATCGACGCCGGCGATGCGCTGGTGGAGCGCATCAAGCCGCTAGTGCGGCGCACGAGCCGCCCGGAGGTGCTCGCGGGCGTCGGCGGCTTCGGCGCCCTGGTCGAGCTGACCCCGGGCCGATATCGCCACCCGGTGCTGGTGTCCGGCACCGACGGCGTGGGCACCAAGCTGCGACTGGCGATCGACAGCGGCCGCCACGACACCATCGGCATCGACCTGGTGGCGATGTGCGTCAACGACGTGGTGGTGCAGGGCGCCGAGCCGCTGTTCTTTCTGGATTATTTCGCCACCGGACGCCTGGACGTCGAGGTCGCCACCGCGGTCGTCAGCGGCATTGTCGAAGGCTGTGCGCAGGCCGGCGCCGCCCTGGTCGGAGGCGAGACTGCCGAGATGCCGGGGATATATCAGGGCGAGGACTACGACCTCGCCGGCTTCTGCGTCGGCGTGGTCGAGAAGGCTGCCATCATCGACGGCAGCGGCGCGCGCGCCGGCGATGCGGTGATCGGGCTGGCCTCCTCCGGGCCGCATTCCAACGGCTTCGCCCTGATCCGCAAGCTCCTGCAGGTGGCCGGCGTCAGCGCGCAGACGCGCCTCGAGGGCCGTCCCCTGATCGAGCAGCTGCTCACCCCGACGCGCATCTACGTGCGCCCGCTGCTTGCGCTGATGGGCGCGATGCCCGTGCACGCCTGCGCGCACATCACCGGCGGCGGGCTCATCGACAATGTGCCGCGCATGCTCGCCCCGGACCTGGAGGTGGTGCTGCAGCGGCACCGCTGGCCGCGCTCGGCGCTGTTCGAGTGGCTCGCCACGACCGGCGGGCTCGACGCGCAGCAGATGCACCGCACCTTCAACTGCGGCATCGGCATGGTGGTCATGGTGGAGGCCGCGCGCGCCGATGAGGCCGTGCGCCGCCTGGTCGAGCACGGCGAGCAGGCCATGCCGATCGGCGAGGTGCGCCGCGGCGAACGCGGTGTGGTCATCGAGGCATGAGCGAGCCGCGCGCGCTGCCGATCGCGATCCTGATTTCCGGCCGGGGCAGCAACATGCTCGCCATTGCGCGGGCCTGCGCGGACGGACGCATCCACGCGCGCGTCAGCGCCGTGATCGGCGATCGTCCCGACGCGGGCGGCCTGGCGCGGGCCGAGGCCCTGGGGCTCGCAACCCACCTCGTGCCCGCCGGCGATTACCCGGACCGCACCGGCTTCGAGGCGGCGCTGCAGGCGACGCTCGCGCGCAGCGGCGCGCAGCTGGTGGCGCTGGCGGGCTTCATGCGCATCCTGTCGGCCGACTTCGTGGAACGCTATGCCGGGCGCATGCTCAACATCCACCCTTCCCTGCTGCCGCGCCACCCGGGCCTGCACACCCACCGGCGCGTGCTGCAGGCGGGCGAGCGCGAGCACGGCGCCAGCGTGCACTTCGTCACGCGCGAGCTGGACGGCGGACCGGTCATCTGCCAGGGGCGCCTGGCCGTTTATCCCCAGGACAGCGAGCAGAGCCTGAGCGAGCGTGTGCAGCGTCTCGAGCACAGGATCTATCCGCGGGTGATCGGCCTGTACAGCGCCGGCCGGCTCGCGCTGCGCGGCTCGACGGTGCTGCTGGATGGGCAGCCGCTGGCCGCACCGCTGCAGGAGAGCGAACAGGATGATCAGGGACGCGTGCGTGCAGATGCTTGCTGAGAGAACCCGCCTGACCCTGGGGCCCCGCCCAGGGCGGCGCGGGCGCCCCGGCGCGCCGCTGCCCGCGCGGCGCGCGTCGCGTCTCGCGGCCGCGCTCGCCCTGATGCTCGCCTCGCAGCTGGGCGCGCGCTGGGCCGCAGCCGATGAGCTGCAACCCTTCCAGGCAAGCTATCTGTGGTACTGGCACGGCGCGGCGATCGCGCTCTCACAGGTGCGGCTGCGGCACCGCGCCGATGACACCTGGGTGTACGGCTCCAGCACGCATCCGCGCGGCATCGGCGTGCTCTATCCGATGCGGCCGGTGCTGCAGAGTGTCATGCGGGTGACGCCGCAGAGCGTGCAGCCGCTGCATTTCGTCGCGACCGGCAGCGGGCGCCGCCACGACGCCGACGTGACCTTCGACTGGGACAGCGGACGCGCCACCGGCGTCTACGAGGGTGCGAAGGTCGACCTGGCGATCCATCCGGGCGTGCAGGACGATATGTCGGTGCAGATCGCCATGCTCGCGCAGCTGCTGCAGGGTCACATGCCCGAGACGGTCATGGAGATCAACCGGGACTCGGTCCGCGAGTACGACTACAGGCGCGCAGGCGAGCAGCGGCTCGACACCGCGCTCGGGCGCGTGGACACGGTCGTCTACGTCTCCTCGCATGCGGGCTCACCGCGCACCACGAGCTTCTGGTGCGCACCGTCACTCGGCTACATCCCGGTGCAGGTCCAGCAGAAGCGGCTGAACGCCATCGAGTGGACCATGCGCATCCGCTCGCTGCAGGGTCGGCCTTAGCCCCTGTTCGCGGCTTCGAGTCTCCCGCTCTCGCGGGCCGGGGCGCGCGCTCAGGCCTTCGGCAGCGTGACGCCGCGCTGGCCCTGGTACTTGCCGCCGCGGTCCGCGTACGAGGTCGCGCACACCTCGTCGGACTCGAAGAACAGCATCTGCGCCACCCCCTCGTTGGCGTAGATCTTCG
>DATJSD010000097.1:0-7589 GCA_035504335.1 Steroidobacteraceae bacterium
ATGCTGGCGGCCATGAAATCGCTGCGGCGGGTCTACCTGTGGCAGACCGGTGTCACCCGGGCCGGGATCGCAAAGCTGCACCAGCTGCGTCCGGACCTGGAGATCGATGCGGGAGATATGAGCGTCGCGCCTGCGGCGGCCGCACCTCATCTCGATCCGGCTGCGAGCGTCGCGGCCAAAAAGCCTGGTTCGCCGATTGAAAACTGATGAGGGGAAGGAGCATGAGCAACCGCACGCTGCCCTGGTGGATGGCACTGGGTATTGCCGGACTGGCCGCCGTGGGCTCGCAAGCCCTGGCCGCGGACTACACGACCATCGTGCTGAGCACGGTCGTCGCGCGGCCCGCGGGTGAAGTCTGGAAGGACGTCGGGGGTTTCTGCGATATCGGAGCCTGGCTGAAGATGAAGTGCGTCTACACTGAGGGTACCGGGGGCCTGGGTACGGTGCGGCAGCTCGCCGGGCGTATCGACGAGGTCATGGTGGGCCAAACCACGCATTCATATACCATCGCCCAGCCCGCCAACAAGGACATGTTCCACGCCACGATCGACGTGGAGCCCGCGGGGCCGGGCGAGTCCCGGATCTTCTACCGCATGGTCTACGACCAGTCGAATCTCGCGCCGGGTCAGACGAAAGAGGGGTACCGCGCGCAGCATGTGAGGATGTTCACGCGCGCGCTCGCATCGATGAAAAAGACCGTCGAGGGCAGCGGTCGCGATAGCGCAAGCGGACAATAGCGTACCGGTTCGATCGCGCAGACGCCAAGCTCCTGCCGCCGCACCGTAACGCCAGCGATGAGAGCGCCACGCGCGCCGAGTCCCGGGGCGATTTCGACTATGCGCTGCCGCCCGAGCTCATCGCCCAGACGCCGCTGGCCGAGCGCTCGGCGAGCCGCCTGCTGGTGCTCGACGGCCGCGCGGGCCGCTGGCGGGACGCGCACGTGCGCGAGCTGCCGCAGCTGCTCGCGCCCGGCGACCTGCTGGTGCTCAACGACACGCGGGTGTTGCCCGCGCGGCTGGCGGCTCGCAAGCTCACGGGCGGGCGGGTGGAGCTGCTGCTCGAGCGCGCGTTGAGCGAGCGGCGCGCGCTGGTGCAGCTGCGCGACAGCAAGGCGGTGCGGGCGGGGCAGGCGCTGCAGAGCGTGGGTGGGCCGATAGAGCTGCTGGGGCGGCAGGGAGAATTCTGGGAGGTCGAGCTGCCCGAACCCGCGATGCAGTTCTTCGAGCGGCACGGCGAGGTTCCGCTGCCACCATACATCGAGCGGCCGGCGCAGCCCAGCGACCGCGAACGCTACCAGAGCGTCTGGGCGCGCGTGCCCGGCGCCGTGGCGGCCCCCACTGCCAGCCTGCACTTCGATGAGCAGCTGCTGCGTGACTGCGAGGCGCGGGCGATCGGGCGAACGTACGTCACGCTGCATGTGGGAGCCGGTACCTTCCAGCCGCTGCGCACCGAAGCGCTGCGGGATCATGTCATGCACCCCGAACACTACCGCGTCGGTCCCGCGGCCCTGGCCGCGATCGCGCGGGCGCGCGCCGCCGGCGGGCGCGTCATCGCCGTGGGTACGACGGTGGCGCGCGCGCTCGAGTCGGCGGCTCTGCTATCGCCGCCGGCGGCCGTGGAGGCCGATACGCGCCTGTTCATCCGCCCGGGCTTCCGCTTCCGCGCGGTGGATGGGCTGCTGACCAATTTCCATCTGCCGCAGTCGACCCTGCTGATGCTGGTGGCGGCCTTCGCCGGACGGCCGCTGGTGCTGCAGGCCTACGCGCATGCGGTGCGCGAGCGCTACCGCTTCTACAGCTACGGCGATGCCATGCTGGTGTGGCCGAGCGCGCAGGCGCGGGTGCAGGGCAGTGCAGGCCACGGCGATGCATGACGCCGCCACGGCGCCCGGGCAGGCGCACGGGCAGCCAGCGGCAGCGGGACCCACGACCGGACCCGCGGCCGGACCCGCAGCGGGACCCGCAGCGGGACCCGCGGCGGGAGCCTTCACGCTGCGCGCCCAGGATGGACGGGCCCGGCTCGGGCGTCTGAGCCTGCCGCACGGGGTGGTCGACACCCCGGCCTTCATGCCGGTGGGCACCTATGGCACGGTCAAAGCGATGACGCCCGAGGAGCTCGAGACGCTCGGGGCGCAGATCGTGCTCGCCAACACCTTTCACCTGATGCTGCGCCCGGGCGCCGAGATCATCGCCCTGCACCGCGACGGCCTGCACGGCTTCATGGGCTGGCGGCGCCCGATCCTGACCGATTCGGGCGGCTTTCAGGTCTTCAGCCTCGCGCCGCTGCGGCGCATCGATGAGCAGGGGGTCGGCTTCCGCTCGCCGGTGGACGGCTCGCCGGTGCGCCTGACGCCCGAGATCGCCATGGACGTGCAGCGCGCCCTCGGCTCGGACGTGGCGATGGCCTTCGACGATTGCACGGCCTATCCGGCCAGTCGCGAGCAGGCGCGCGAATCGATGCAACGCTCGATGCGCTGGGCGCTGCGCTCGTATGACCACTACTACCGGGAACCGGCCGCCGCGGGCGGGACGGCGGGCGGCCCCGCGGCCGCGCCCGGCCAGCTGTTTGGCATCGTGCAGGGTGGGATGTATCCGGAGCTGCGGCTCGAGTCGCTCGAGCAGCTGACACGGCGTGCGTTTGCGGGCTATGCCATCGGCGGGCTCGCGGTCGGCGAGCCCGAGGAAGAGCGCCTGCAGATCCTGGAGTGCGTGACGCCGCAGCTGCCGGCGGACCGGCCGCGCTACCTCATGGGGGTGGGCTACCCGCAGGACCTCGTCGCGGCCGTGGCCTGCGGGGTGGACCTGTTCGACTGTGTCATGCCGACGCGGCACGCGCGCAACGGCCATCTGTTCACCGCCGCGGGCATCATCAACATCCGCAATGCGGTGCACCAGCGCGACACCGGCCCCATCGACCCGCAATGCGGCTGCCCGACCTGTGCGCGCTACTCGCGCGCGTATCTGCGGCATCTGGACCGCTGCAACGAGATCCTGGGGGTGCGCCTGGCGACCCTGCACAACCTGTATTTCTACCTGCAGCTGATGCAGCGGGTGCGCACGGCGATCGCCGCGGGCCGCTTCGCGGCGCTGGCCGCGGGCGTGGCGGCGCTTCCCAGGCGCCCCGGGGCGCCTGTGGCATAATGGCTGGTCTTTGCAGGCGCGTTGCCGGGCCGCTCAGCGGCGCCGATATGCCTTGATGGCCAGTGGCTTGGCACGAAGGATGAAGCAAGCATGAGCTTATGGATCAGCGATGCGCTCGCGCAGGCTCCGGGCGGCAGCCCCCTGGGAGCCGGCTACGGCCAGTTCATCATTCTGATCGCGCTGGTGGCGGTGTTCTACTTCCTGCTGATCCGCCCGCAGCAGAAGCGCATGAAGGATCAGCAGGCGATGATCTCGCGGCTGTCCAAGGGCGATGAGGTGGTGATCACCGGCGGCATCCTCGGGCGCATCATCGAGGTGAAGGACGACGATAGCTTCCTCACGCTGGAGATCGCCGACGGAGTGCGCGTGAAGGTACAGAAGTCGCAGGTCACGCAGCTCATGCCCAAGGGCACTTTCAAGAGCGCCTGAGGTCGGAGCGCCATCATGCTGGAATTCGCCCGCTGGAAATACTGGATGGTGCTGGGCGTGGTGCTGCTCGGGCTGCTGCTCGCGCTGCCCAACGTGTACGGCTCGGACCCGGCACTGCAGGTGGCCCTGAAGAGTCATGCGACCTTCGATGCGGCCGCGCGCCAGACGGTCGAGCAGCTGCTCTCCAGCCAGCACATCCCCATCAAGCGCGACTACGTGGCGGGCAACCGGCTGGTGGTCGCCTTCGATACACAGGCGGCGCAGCTGCGCGCGCGCGATGTGGTGGACGACAATCTGTCGGACACCTACAGCTCGGCGCTGTCGTACGCCTCGCGCGCCCCGAACTGGATGCGCGCCATGGGCCTCAGGGCCATGCCGCTCGGGCTGGACCTGCGCGGCGGGCTGTACCTGCTCTATCAGGTGGACGTGAACAGCGCCATCTCGCAGCTGCTCGGCAGCTACGAGCAGAGCTTCCGGCGCCAGCTCGCCGATGACCGCCTGCCGCTCACCGACATCACCACGCTGAACGGCGGGCCCGGCGGCGCACCCAACGGACTGGCGATCCACCTGCCGCGCGGCACCGATACCTCCAAGGTGCTCGCGTCGCTGACCAAGGTCGACAACACCCTGAGCTTCAGCGCCTCCGCGGACGCGAGCGGCCCGGTGATCGACATGGTGCTCACCCCCGCGCAGATCGCCGCGCGCGAGGACTACGCCATCGAGCAGAATCTGACCACGCTCGGCAACCGCGTCAACGAGATGGGCGTGTCCGAGCCGATCGTGCAGCGCCAGGGGCTCGACCGCATCGTCGTGGAGTTGCCGGGCGTGCAGAACTCCGCGGAGGTGAAGGATCTGCTCGGCAAGGTCGCCACCCTCGAGTTTCATCTGGTCGACGAGCAGAACAATCCCTTCCAGGCGCAGCAGAGCGGCGAGGTGCCCCTGGGCGACAAGCTCTACAAGCAGAAGGACGGCAGCCCGATCCTGCTCAAGCGCGACATCGTCGCGACCGGCGATGAGCTGACGCAGGCGATCTCCACCACCACCCAGGACGGACCGGCCGTCAGCATCCGGCTGGACGCACGCGGCGCGGGCTCGATGCTGCGCACCACGCGCCAGAACGTCGGACACCGCCTCGCGGTGGTGTACATCGAGAGAAGTCTGCAGCAGGTCGAGGTCAACGGCCAGAAGGTCAGCCGCGAGAACGTCAGCGAGCAGGTGATCAACGATGCGGTGATCCGCGGGGTGTTCGGCCCCTCGTTCGACGTGACCGGCCTGACCCAGGGCGAGGCCAATGATCTGGCGCTGCTGCTGCGCTCCGGCTCGCTCGCCGCGCCGATCGAGGTCGTCTCCGAGCAGACCGTCGGCCCATCGCTCGGGCAGGACAACATCGACAAGGGGATCCGTGCGCTCGTCATCGGCATGGCCGCCGTGTTCGTATTCATGGTGGTCTACTACCGCGCGTTCGGGCTGGTGGCCGACGCGGTGCTGCTCGCCAACGTGGTGCTGCTCGCGGCGCTGCTGTCGCTGCTGCAGGCCTCGCTGTCGCTGCCCGGCATCGCCGGTATCATCCTGACGGTGGGCATCGCCGTGGATGCCAACGTGCTCATCTATGAGCGCATCCGCGAGGAGCTGCGCAACGGCGTGTCTCCGCAGGCGGCGATCCGCGCCGGTTTCGACAAGGCCTTCTCGGCGATCGCCGACTCGAACGTCACCGCGCTGATCGCGGGCCTGGCGCTGTACGTGATCGGCACCGGACCGGTGAAGAACTTCGCCATCGTGCTGGTGCTGGGCATCGGCACCTCGATGTTCACCTCGCTGCAGGGCAGCCGCGCGCTCATCACGCTGATGTACGGCGGGCGGCGCAAGGTCGCGCGCCTGTCGATCGGGCAGCCGCGGCAGCTCGCGGCTGCGGCCCCGGCGGCCCCGGCGGCGCAGCCGGCGCAGAGTCGCACGGCGGTCAATCGGCTGGCCGCAGGGGTGCCCACGGATCAGCCGGGCCTGACTCGCCGGGCCGCCCTCGGCGACCGCAGGCACGAGCCGCAGCATTAGCGCTCGCGCAGCCCTGAGCAGACCTGAAACAGACTTGAACAGACCTGAGCAGACCTGAGCACCCGAGGCTCGAGCACCCGAGGACCTGACGAGCGATGGAATTCTTCCGGCACGCGACCAGCTTCCCCTTCATGCACACCCGCCGGGTGTGGTACGCCCTGTCGATCGTGCTGGTGCTGATCTCGATCGTGTCGCTGGCCACGCGCGGCCTGAACCTCGGGGTGGATTTCACCGGCGGCGTGACCGTACAGGCGAGCTTTCCGGGTCCGGCCAATCGCGATGCGGTCAGCGCCGCGCTGGCGCGCGCCGGCTACGCCGATGCGCAGGTGACCATGTTCGGCAGCGCCAACGTCATCTCCATCCGTCTGCCCCCGACCCGGCTGACCACCGAGGCGGTGCGCGGTCGCATCGAGCAGCTGCTGCACGGCGTCGACAAGGGCGCACAGATCCAGCAGGTGCAGGACATCGGTCCGGAGGTCGGCGTCGAGCTCGAGAAGAGCGCCACGCAGGCACTGGTCGCCACGCTGCTGCTGATCTTCGGTTACATCGCGCTGCGCTTTCACACCTGGCGGCTGTCGCTCGGAGCGATTCTCGCGGTGCTGCACGACCCGATCCTGGTGCTCGGGGCCTTCTCGCTCACGCGCACCACCTTCGATCTCACCGTCGTCGCCGCGATGCTCGCGGTCATCGGTTACTCGCTGAATGACACCGTGGTGGTGTTCGACCGCATCCGCGAGCGCTTCCACGTCACGCGGCGCCTCGAGCCGATGGTGGTGCTCGATCAGTCGATCAATCAGACGCTGTCACGCACCATCATGACCAAGGTGGTGACGCTGCTGGTGGTGGTGGCGCTCTACGTGCTCGGCGGTCCGGTGCTCAGGGGCTTCTCGCTGGCGCTGATCATCGGCATCGTCGCCGGCACCTACTCGTCGATCTACATCTCGAGCGCTGCGGCGCTGGACTGCGGGTTGCGGGCCGAGCACCTGCTGCCCGCCGCCACCCGGCGGCCGGTCGACGATCTGCCCTGAGGCCTACTCGAGCCCGCTGGCGCGGAACTGCTCGCGCGCCATCACCGACCAGTCGAGGTTCGCCTCGCCACGCGCGATGGCGCGCTCCAGGTGCGTGCGCCAGGCGGCAAGACTCGGCAGTGCCATGCCCGCCTTGTCCGCGGCCTCCTGTGAGAGCGCGGCGTCCTTCAGTCCGATGACCGCCGTGGCGCCGATGCGGCCCCAGTCGCGTTGGGCGATGATGTCGGCATAGGCGCGATACGCGGTGCAGTCGAACAGTCCCTGCACCATCACCCGGTAGAAGACCTGCGGATCCACGCCGTACTTGCGCACCAGCGCCATGCCCTCGCCGATCGCCTCGATGGCGCAGCCGAGCACGTAGTTGTTGGCGATCTTGATCGCGGTCGAGGACAGCGGGTCTTCACCGGCCTCGAAGACGCGCTCGCCGAGAACGGCGAGCAGCGGGCGCAGCGCATCCACCGCGGCGCGCGGGCCGGCCGGCACCAGGCCGAGCTTGCCGGCGGCGGCCAGCTCGGGTCGGCCGAGCACGTGACAGGTCACCAGCACCTGCCCGGCGGCGCGGTGTGCGCGCGCGATCTCATCGATCACCTGCACGCCATGCGTGCCACTGATCATGTGGATCGCATGGGCGGCGAGCGCGCCGACCAGACCGTCCGACCCGAGCGTCGCCGTGCGCAGCGACTCATCGTTGGGCAGCATGCTGATGACGGCGTCGCAACCGGCGGCCAGCTCGCGGATGCTGGCGCGCACCGTGGCGCCGGCGGCCGCGAGGCGCGCGCTCTGCCGCGCGTCCACGTCGTAGACCGCCAGCGGCTGCTGCGCGGCCAGCAGCCGCGAGGCCATGGCCGAGCCCATGCGCCCCAGGCCCAGGAAACCCACTCTCATGCCAGCCCCCCCTTACGTGGTGGGTGATACCGCACTGGCCGCGCCGGCGGTGTCGCCG
>DATJSD010000098.1:0-2887 GCA_035504335.1 Steroidobacteraceae bacterium
GTGCCTCGCCAGATACTCCTCGGCGCGCGTGACCAGCTCGATCATACGTTCGTAGGCGAGCCTCGCGCTGTCCCCGAAGGTGAACAGCCCGTGACTCATGAGCAGCATCCCCTGCGTGTGCGACCCGGCCTGCGCCGGGAACAGCTCGGCGCACAGCCGCGCGAGCTTGAAGCCGGGCATCACGTAGGGGACGACCACGACCCGCTCGCCATAGATCTCACGAACGCGCGCCTCTCCCCCCGGCGTATTGCACACCGCCAGAATCGCATCCGCATGCGTATGATCGACGAAGCGCCCCGGCAGGATGGCGTGCAGGATCGCCTCCACGGAGGGCGCGGGAGCGTCGGGGTCGATGAGACTGCGGCGCAGCTGCGCCGCCATCTGCGTATCCGACAGCGCCTCGAGCCTGGCCAGCCCCAGCAGGTGCTGCATGCGGCAGGGCGCAAAGCCCGCCGCCTCGATCGTCTGCAGATCCCAGCCGCTGCCCTTCACATACAGCACCGGCTGCTGCTCGCCGAGCAGATCGGTCACGACGGTCTTGACCGAGGTGTTGCCCCCGCCGTGCATGACGAGGCTGGCATCGGCGCCCAGCAGGCGCGAGCTATAGACCCGCTGGGGCAGGTCCCCTTGAAACCGCGCGGCCTCGAGCTCGTCCCAGCGACTTTTCATGTCGATCTTCTCGCCGATGTCCTCTCGCCGATATCCCGGCGCCGACGTGCGGCGCCTGGACGTTCGCCTGACCCCGCCGCATAATAAAGCGGCGCAGCGCCTTTGCGCGGCTTCCCGGTCAGCCCCGCCTGAGCCTCATGACGGACCTCATCCGCCGCGGCCGGCCGGCCGCTGCATCGCCGCTGCAGCGGCGCCTGTCGGCGGCGCTGCAGGGCGAAGTCGCCTTCGACGCCTTCACCCGCGGCCGTTACGCGACCGATGCGTCGATCTATCAGATCATGCCGGCCGGCGTGGTGTTTCCGCGCACCGCCGCCGATGTGCAGGCGAGCCTGCAGATCGCCGCCGAGCAGGGCGTGAGCGTGATCGCGCGCGGCGCCGGGACCTCTCAGAACGGGCAACCCCTCGGCGCGGGCCTGATCGTGGACTTCAGCCGCCATCTGCACGCGGTCAAGCACTACGATCCGGCCGCCGGCGAGATCGTGGTCGAGCCGGGACTGGTGCTCGAGCGGCTCAACGCGCAACTGCGCGCCGACGGCCTGTTCTTTCCGATCGAGCCGTCCACGGCAACGCGCTGCACGCTCGGGGGCATGGCCGGCAACAACTCCTGCGGCGCGCGCTCCCTGCGCTACGGCAAAATGGTGGACTGCGTGAGTGGCGTCGTCGGAGTGCTCGCCGACGGCGAGCCGTTGCGATTCGGGGCAGCCGCCGGCGGCGCGGCGCGCACCCCCGAGCTCGCGCACCGCATGCTCGCGCTCGCGCACGCCGAGCGCGACGAGATCGAGCGGCGCTTTCCCAGGCTGCAGCGCCGCGTCGGCGGTTACAACCTCGATGAGCTGCTGCGCACGCCGCCCAACCTGCCGGGCCTCATGGTCGGCTCCGAGGGCACCCTCGCGCTGTTCACCGAGCTGCACCTGAAGCTCGCGCCGCTGCCGACCCATCGGGTACTGGGGATCTGCCGATTTCCGTCCTTGCGCGACAGCATGCGCACGACGCAGCACATCGTGCGCCTGGGCCCCACCGCCGTGGAGCTCATGGACGACAGCGTGCTCGCCCTCGGGGCGCAGCTGCCGCTGTTCCAGCGCACGCTCGCCGAGCTGGTGCGTGCTCATCCGTGCACGCTGCTGCTGGTGGAATTCGCCGGCGAGGAGCCGGCGGCGCTCGCGCAGAACCTGCGCCGGCTCGACGCCTGCATGGCCGACCATGGCTTCGCCGCTGCGGTCGTCCCCGTGCTCGAGCCGGCGCGCCAGCGCAGCGTCTGGGAGATGCGCGAAGCCTGCCTGAACGTCGTGATGTCGATGAAGGGCGACGGCAAGCCGGTCTCGTTCATCGAAGACTGTGCCGTGCCGCTGGAGGCGCTCGCCGACTATACCGACGCGGTGAACGAGCTGTTCAGCCGCCACGACACGCGCGGCACCTGGTATGCGCATGCCTCGGTCGGCTGTCTGCACGTGCGGCCGATCCTGAACGTCAAGCAGGAGCAGGACGTGCGCAAGATGCGCTCGATTGCCGAGGCCGCCTGCGAGCTCGTCAAGACCTTCAAGGGCGCCTACTCCGGCGAGCATGGCGATGGCATCTCGCGCTCCGAGTTCATCGCGCCCACCTTCGGTGCGCGGCTGACACAGGCCTTCGAGGCCGTGAAGGACGGCTTCGATCCGCACGCCCGCCTCAACCCGGGCAAGCTCGTGCGCCCCTATCGCATGGACGATCGCGCGCTCATGCGCTATGCCGAGGGCTACCGCGTCACCGAGCCGCGGGCCCCGGGGCTCGACTGGTCCGCGTGGGGCGGCTTCGGCGGCGCCGTGGAGATGTGCAACAACAATGGCGCCTGCCGCCAGTTCGTGAACGGCACCATGTGTCCCTCCTACCGGGCAACCCGCGAGGAGCAGCACAGCACCCGCGGACGGGCCAATTCCCTGCGGCTCGCGATCTCCGGACAGCTCGGCCCCGGTGCCTTCACCGCGCCGCAGATGAAGGCCACGCTCGAGCTGTGCGTGTCCTGCAAGGGCTGCCGGCGCGACTGCCCGACCGGAGTCGACATGGCGCGCATGAAGATCGAGTTTCTGCATCACTACTACGCGCGCCATCGACGGCCGCTGCGCGAGCAGCTGATCGCGCATCTGCCGCGCTATGCGCCGCTGGCCGCCGCGCTCGCGCCCCTCAGCAATGCGCGCAACGCGCTGCCCGGCCTCGCCTGGCTCGGTGAGAAGCTGCTGGGCCT
>DATJSD010000099.1:0-3256 GCA_035504335.1 Steroidobacteraceae bacterium
CCCGCTGGCCGCACCCGCCGCGCCGGCCGTGCAGCTGCCGGCCCAGGCCGCGGCGAGCGGCGGCGCGCTCCCGGCGAGCGCCGCGGACTCTGCCGCGGGGCAACCGCTGTCCGCCAACGGCGGGCACATCGTCACCGCCCCGATGGTCGGCACCTATTATTCGGCTCCCTCTCCGGGCGCCAAGTCGTTCGTGGAGCTGGGAGACGAGGTGGAGGCCGGAGAGGTCCTGTGCATCATCGAGGCGATGAAGATGATGAATCAGATCGAGTCGGAGCGCGCCGGCCGCATCAAGGCGATCCTGGTCAAGAACGGTGAGCCGGTCGAATTCGATCAGCCGCTGTTCATCATCGAGTGACCCGCTCGCACGCCCCTGCGGCGCACAGCGGTCACCGGCCGTGCGAACGCCGTCAGTCAGCTCCCGACCCCCGCAGCGATCCACGAGCGACCCATCCTCACCATGCCGATGCTTGAAAAGATCCTGATCGCCAACCGCGGCGAGATCGCGCTGCGTATCCTGCGCGCCTGCCGCGAGCTCGGCATCAAGAGCGTCGCCGTGCATTCGACCGCCGATGCGAATCTCAAGCACGTTCTGCTCGCCGACGAATCGGTGTGCATCGGCCCGCCGCCCTCCGCACTGAGCTACCTGAACATGCCGGCGATCATCAGCGCCGCCGAGGTCACCGATGCCGTGGCGATCCATCCCGGCTACGGCTTTCTGTCCGAGAACGCCGACTTCGCCGAGCGCGTCGAGCAGAGCGGCTTCATCTTCATCGGCCCGAAGGCCGAGACCATCCGCCTGATGGGCGACAAGGTGTCGGCGATCCGGGTCATGCGCGAGCACCAGGTGCTGTGCGTGCCGGGCTCCGACGGCGTGCTCGCGGAGGACCCGGACGAGAATCTGCGCATCGCGCGCGACATCGGCTACCCGGTCATCATCAAGGCCTCCGGCGGCGGCGGCGGCCGCGGCATGCGCGTGGTGCACGCCGAGGGAGCGCTGCTCAGCTCCATCGCGGTCACGCGCTCCGAGGCCCTCGCGGCCTTCGGCAACGACGCGGTCTACATGGAGAAGTTCCTCGAGCGGCCGCGCCACATCGAGTTTCAGATCCTCGCGGACAACTATGGCAACGTCATCAGCCTGGGCGAGCGCGACTGCTCCATGCAGCGACGCCACCAGAAGGTGCTCGAAGAGGCGCCGGCGCCTGGCATCAGCGTCAAGCAGCGCCGTCAGATGGGCGAGCGCTGCGTGGAGGCCTGCCGGGCGGTGGGCTACCGCAGCGCCGGCACGATGGAATTTCTCTACCAGGACGGCGAGTTCTACTTCATCGAGATGAACACGCGCATCCAGGTCGAGCATCCGGTGACCGAGCTGGTGACCGGCATCGACCTGGTGAAGGCGCAGCTGCAGATCGCGGCGGGCGAGCGTCTGCCCTATACGCAGGCGGACATCCAGGTGCGCGGCCACGCGATCGAGTGCCGCATCAATGCCGAGGATGCGCGCACCTTCATGCCCTCGCCCGGACCGATCAAGCTGTGGCACCCGCCCGGCGGCCCCGGGATCCGCGTCGACAGCCATCTGTACCTGGGCTACAACGTGCCGCCGCACTACGACTCGCTGATCGGCAAGCTGATCGCGCACGGCGATACGCGCGAGACCGCGATCGCCCGCATGCGCAACGCCCTGTCCGAGTTCGTGGTCGAGGGGATCAAGACCAATGCCGCGCTCCACCAGGAAATCCTGGCGCACGCGGCCTTTCAGGCCGGCGGTCTGGACATCCACTACCTAGAGCGGCGGCTGGGGCTGAAGTGAGCACGCCCCCACCGCCGGCGCCCACGCCTGGCGACGCGGCCGGGGATGACTATTTCGAGCTGGGCTTCGAGCTCGACGGCCTGGATCTGCAGCTCGCCGAGGCTGCCTGCTTCGCCACCGGCGCGATCGCGCTCACCTGCAGCGATGCGGCGGATGAGCCGGTGCTCGAGCCGCTGCCGGGGGAACTGCGCCTGTGGCGCCGCACGCACGTGCGGGCGCTGTATCGAGCGGCGCAGGCGGACGCGATGCTGATCCTCGCGCTGGCGGCACGGCTCGGGCGACCCTCGGAGCAGCTGACGGCGCGCGCGGTGGCCGCTCGCCTCTGGGAGCGCGAATGGCTGCGGGACTTTCACGCCATGCGCTTCGGCGAGCGACTGTGGATCTGTCCGCGGCACGAGCAGCTCGCCGAGCGCGGCGCCGCGGTAGTGCGGCTGGATCCTGGGCTCGCCTTCGGCACCGGCACGCACCCCTCCACCGCGCTGTGCCTGCGTTGGCTCGACGAAGCCGCGCGGCGCACGGGCCCCGAGCGGTTCGCCAGCTACAGCATCGTGGATTACGGCTGCGGCTCGGGCGTGCTGGCGCTCGCCGCGCTGCGGCTGGGCGCCCGACGCGCCTACGCATTCGACATCGACGCGCAGGCGCTGCTGGCCACGCGACAGAATGCCGAGGACAATGCGCTGTCCGACCGACTGCAGCTGTGCGAGCGCGCCGCGGACATACCCCGGGGCTGTCAGATGCTGCTGGCCAATATCCTGGGCGCGACACTGCTGCAGCTATCCGCGCAGTTCGCGGCGCTGCTGGACAGCGGCGCGCAGCTGCTCCTGGCCGGCATCCTCGCGCCGGAGGCGACCGACATGGCGAGGTCATTCGGAAAGTGGTTTGATATGCGCCGCTACGCGCAGCACGACGGTTGGGTGGCGCTCGCGGGCACCCGGCACTGACCACGCACGCAGCGGCCGATCCTGAGCGATGTTCACGGTTTGCCCCAAATGCACCCTCACGCTCGCGCTCACGGCGAATGACCTGCGTGTCGGTCAGGGCTACGTGCGCTGCGGCCGTTGCTCCAACGTCTTCAACGCGCTGCTGAAGCTGTCGGAGGCCCCTCCCGACGCCGACGCCGGCACTCCACCGATCGCGCAGGCCGATCCGGCCTCGAGATCGCAGATCACCCGCGCGATCAGCTCCGCGGCCTCGGACACCGCCCAGACCGCCGCTGCCCCCGCGCCGGCGTCCGCGCGCGCGCCCCAGGCTCCAGCACCCCAGACTCCGGCGCCCCAGACTCCGGCGCCCAGGCCAGCACCCGCGGCGATGAGCCGCGGGTCCGCCCCCGCGCCGGCCCCGGCCCGGCGCAGCACCGATGTCGCGGCTGCCGCGGCTGCCGCGGCGGCCCCGGGACGGCGCAGCACCGACCTCGCCGCTCCCCGCGCGCCAGCCGCATCGCAGCCGCCA
>DATJSD010000100.1:0-31375 GCA_035504335.1 Steroidobacteraceae bacterium
CAGAGCGACGGCCGGCAGCTGTGGCGCTGGTGGGTCGTGGGCCCCGGGTGGGAAGGCCGATACGTTACCGAGGTGCATGGCTATTCCCTGCATCGAGACATCGCGCAGGAAAAGGCCGATGCGGCCCGATACGCCGATGCATGGAAGCATGGGGGCGGGCCGATATGGACGACTCCGGCGCTGGATCCCGGCAGCGGCATTCTCTATGTCAGCACCGGCAACCCGGCCGAGCAGCTGGTCGAGAAAACCCGCCCGGGGGACAACCTCTACACGGATTGCATCGTCGCGCTCGATGCCAGCACCGGCCGGATGAAGTGGTACTACCAGGAGACTCCACACGACGTCTGGGACTACGACGCGGCCAGCCCGCCGGTTCTCTTCAATGCGGCCGATGCGTCCGGCAGGATGGTCCCGGCGGTCGGTGAGGCCGGCAAGACCGGCTGGTTCTACGTTCTGAAGCGCAGCGATGGCGATGTGCTGCGCGTATCCGAGCCGTTCGTGCCCATAACGAACATCTACACGCGGCCCACCGCAGGCGCAGTGACCATCACGCCCGGCGGGGTGGGAGGCTCGAACTGGTCACCGGTGTCGTACAACCCGCTGCTGCATCTGGTGTATATCGCCGGCCTGAACGTGCCGCTGGTCGTTGATCCCAACCCCTCCGAGCCGTGGACCTACGGCGGCAGGCGCTGGGCCGGCGGTCACCAGCATCCGGCTGCCGGCGTGCATGGCAATGGCACCTTCACGGCCATCGACCCCTCGACGGGGAAGATCGTCTGGCAGGACAGGATGCAGTTTCCGATGATCGATGGCTCGCTCGCGACGCCCAGCCTGACCTTCGTCGGCGAGCCCACCGGCATGTTCGATGCGCTCGATGCGAGGACCGGCAGGATCGTGTGGCAATTCCAGACAGGCGCGGGCATCAACGCACCGCCGGTCGCCTACGAGATCGACGGGCGGGAATATATCGCGGTCGCCTCGGGCGGTGGCCAGGGCGGCGATGCAGTCGTGGTGTTCGCGCTGCCGGGATCGGCGCGGCCGCCAGCGGATTGAATATTCCCCGTGCAAGGGCTGCAGCGCCGGCGCCGGCGCTGGCGCTGAGCGCGGCCGCGGCCGCGTGCGCCGGGCTCACGGGCGCGGTGGTTGCGCAGGCGCAATCCGCCGCGGTCTACACCGACGCCCAGGCGCAGATGGGTGTGAACGCCTACGAGAACAATTGCGCCATGTGCCACGGCGCCAACATGGAAGGCGCCTCCGGTGTCACCTTGCTGGGGCCCACGTTCACCAGTCACTACGTGACCATCGGCGATCTGATGCAGTTCATGGTGCAGAACATGCCGAAGAACAATCCCGGCACGCTCTCGCATGAGGACTATGTCGACATCCTGGCCTTCATCCTTTTGAAGAACGGCTGGCCCTCCGGCAGCCAGGCGCTCACGTTCGGTGGCGCCAGCGCCTCGCGGATGCCGTTTGCGCAGGCCGCGCCGTCCCAGAGTCAATAGAGCTCATCGGGCTCGCCGGATGTCCCGCGGCGAGCGGCGGCGCGCGCGAGCTCAGGAGCAGCTGGGTACCAGATCCAGAACCAGTTGAGCCCGACGCGCCTCGCGTTGCTCGGCGCCCTCGATGACCTCGAATCCGAATTCGGTCGGCATCTCGGTGGAAATGCAGGCATTCTCACCCTGCAGGATCGCCAGGAGTCGCACGCGCACATTCTCGCTGGCACCCACATAGATCCATCGGCCACGGCTCCAGAGCACGCAAACTCCGGCAGCAGCCGGTGCGGTCAGCTCGATCGTGCGTGCTTCGAACGCAAAGAAACTCCCGAGCCATGTTCCCATGCCAAGCTTCCCCCTTGCTGCTGCTACGGCTGCCGGTCATCGGGGTCATCTCGAGCGGCTCGGGGCCATCAGCAGATAGTCGAGTGCGGTCGGCGCGTGGACGCGCTCTTCGGCGGTCACTGAATTCCTATCCCCCGGGAGCCAGACCGTTGGAGACTTGGTCGAGGCTAGCAGGGCGTGCAGCGAGCGGCTGTAGGACGCTGTCCGATACGTTCTCGATTCCCGCGATTGGTGCTACGCAGCATTGCGCGGCGACGCCCGCGATGCCGCCATCGGCGAGGCTCCCGCGAACTGCCGGCCGTGGGCCTCAGTTCGGTGCGCCGGCGGGAGGGCCGGCGGGAGGATTGGCGCGCCTGTTCGGGCGGGCAATCAGCGTGCAGGTGGCGGCGATCGGTCCCGTGGGAGTGTCGAGTTGGACGCTATCGCCGACGGACTTCCCCTGACACGCGCTCAGCGCCTGCGGATTGAAGCCACCCCTGAAGAAGCGGCCCCTGCCCGGGCCGCCGAAGCCACCGAATCCCCCAAAAAAGCCGCCGTTTGCGCCGATGAACTGCAGCGATTGCTGGAAGCGGATCGCATCTCCGGATCTGGCGATCGCGTTGGGCGGCAGCGACTGGCCATCCAGCAGGTAGAGGTGTCTGTTGATGAGGAAGAGGGCGATGGCCGACCGGCTGCCATCCGCGCCCTGGACGCTCAGCTCGCGCCCGAACTGCCGATTGATGCGCGCGTCGATGGCCACGCTCACCTTGCCGGAGGTGCCGAAGGATTTCTCCGTCTCGGCTATCGCGTGGGTAGCCTCTGCGCCGGCGCTCGAAAAATCGACCACGCTCACCGAATACACGATTCCATCCTGGCGTGCCGCATAGCGCATCATCGGCAGCGAGACGCCGGCGGCGCTCGTGAAGGTGCCGCGTTCCACGGTCGGTGGCGCCGGGAATTGCACCGCGAACCCCGCGTCCGGGTACGGATAGACCTTCCACTGCTGCGCGACGGCGGCGATCGGCAGCAGGCAGGCTGCCAGCACAATCGCCACGCTTCGCTTCACGCGCAGACTCGGCAAGCCGATTCCCTATGAATCACGTCTTCAGAAGCGCTGTCCAAGCACCCGCCCATCCGGCAGGCTCACGGAAATGAGCTGACCGCCGTAGGAGCCGTCGCGCAGCGGATGAATCCGCACCACGACGCGGTCGCCGGGGTGAAAGCTGCTCTGCGTCCATCCGGACCTCTGCAGCAAGCCCGCACCTCCCAGCTCCAGCGACCACTCGTTCTGAACCCCGTGCGCGTCCGGAACCAGAATGCGCAGCCATCCGTGCGGATTGATCAGCTCGAACTCCCTGACCGTGCCGGTGATGTTTTCGGTGCGGCTCCGATCGAACATGGCAAAGGAGTGATGGGCGATGGCCTGGCTGCCAAACGAAAGCGGCGCCAAAGCCAGGCATGCGATCGACAGCAGGCGTTTCATGACGAAGTCCCGTTCGCGATGAGACACGATGCGGCGGCCATCCCGGGCGCCACCGAGTGTAGCGCAGCCCTCCCGGCGGCGGTCAACTATCGGTTACGCGAACCTCGATCGGACTGCCCGCCGGCAGCGGCACGGCGGCCGGCAGCGCCGCCGGCACCGCCGGTCCTTCCACCAGCCGCGCGATGAAGTGCATCATCAGCAGCGTAATCAATGTCGTGCAGACGAGCACATAGCCGACCCTATCGAAATGCAGCAGCGCTCCGCCGCTGCCCTCCGAGACGATCATACCGCCCACCAGGGCTGCCAGACCTCCGGAGACCTGCTGAATCGCGCTGCTGATGGCCATGTATGCGCCGCGATCGGTCGGGGTGGGAATCCCCGACACCAGCGCGGAGGAGGCGATCATGCGCGAGGAGACTCCCAAGTAGAGCACGCTGTTGACCACGATCACCCACGGCAGCGGCGTCATGCCGAGATTCGTGTAGATGAGCACCGTCACGATGGTGATGAGGCCGCCCAGCAGGAACACACGAAACTTGCCGATCGCATCGGCCAGCCGACCGATCAGCGGCCCGCCGATCATCGATACCGCCCCGGTCACCATGTAGACGAGAGGCAACTGCGACAGCGGCACCCCGAGATTGTAGACACTGAAGGCGCTGGCGTAGGGCTGGAGCATGAAGCCACCCGTGGACAACAGCACCGTGGTGGCGAAGCCCAGCAGGTAGCGTGGCGCCGAGATCGTGTGGGCCAGGTGGTGCAATGCGCTGCGATCGGGACGCAAGCGCAGATGCGCATCGATCGGCCGGATCGCTAGCACGATCCAGCTGCCGACGAGCGCGCAGATGGCGGCGATCAGGAGGAACGGCGCGTTCCAGCCCCAATGGTTCGACAGGAACAGTCCGAGCGGAATGCCCGCAACGCTGCTGGCCGCAAATGCCGTCTGCACGACGCCCATGACGCGGCCACGCAGCTCGTAGCCAAACAGATCCGTGATGATCGCGAAAACGATCGAGCCGATGACACCGGCAAATACGCCGGTAACGGTGCGGGCGAGCAGCAGAAATGCGTACCCGCGCGCGAGGCCACACAGCAGCGTGCCGAGCAGGAAGCCCGCATAGAAGAACAGCAGCAGCTTCTTGCGGTCGAAGCGATCGGCGAATCCGGCGGTCAGCAGGCCGGCGATGCCCGCGGCGAATGCGTAGCTGGACACCAGCAGTCCGAACTGCGCGGGCCCGATCCGCAGCCGCGGCATCAGCAGGGCCCCGAGAGGCGAGAGGATCATGAAGTCCAGAATCACACTGAACTGCAGGAACGCCAGCAGCGCCACGACGCGTTTCTGGTAGGCCGAGAACTCGTAAGCAGACGCGTGCGGGGGCGACATGAGCACTCTTGGAGAGGGCGGCAGGCCGGCGGATCATAGCGCAAGCGCGGACCGCGGGCTCACGCGCAGCCGCTCGGCGCACCGCCTCCATAGCCGCCTCAACGCGGTCGCGGGACCGCATACACCTCGATCCACGAGACGTTCGAGCACCCGGCAAAGCCGTGTCCACCGCCGGGCATCAGATCGGCGAAGCCGATCTCATCCACGCGGCTGAGGTCCGGATTCGATACTTCCCGCGTCGGCACGACCCGCACCGGATCGAGCTTGAACCAGCGCTGATCGTCGAACGTCAGCTCGGACACCACGAAATCGCCCGAGTAGGCGTTGGCTCCGCTCATCGGCCTCTGTGGGCTCGAGAACGACTGGCTGCCGACCAGCAGCGTGCCATCCGCGAGCTTGATCACCGGATGCAGCACGTGCAGGTCCTCCGTGCGTGTCAGCCAGCGCACCCTCGCCAGTCCCCTCAGATCCAGATAGGCGTTCCTGTCCCGCAGCGTCACGGCCACCGGGGAGGTCGTGAAGCCGGTCCACAGGTCGTGGATCCCATGGTGCACGGCCACCTGCACGTCGCGCGCATCCGTGCCGTAGAGCTGCAGCTGCAGGCTCGGATTGGTCAGGGCCTGCGGCGTGATGCGGCGATTCTGGTCATTGAGCGGTCCCGTGTGCGGCGGCTGTTGCCACACCTCGCGGAACAGCAACGGCGGCACTACGTCCGCATGCTCGAGAGCATCGGCCGTCAGCCCGCTCGACTGCGCGAGCGCCTCGCGCGCGCCGCAACCGAGCGCGCCGAACCCGAGCAGACCGATCGCAGTGGCGAGAACCCAGGCACGGCCGCCCAAGCCCGTGCCGGCGGTGCGGCGTGTACAGAGGTAGGTCGAGATCATGGTGCCCCCCGAATCGTTATTGCGGCAGGTCGCGAATCCCGCCGGCTGGTTGGGCAGGAGAGGTCGCAGGTCGGTTCGGGATACACGCCAGCGCTGCATGCGAGCGCCCGCGTCCCTTGCTGGCGGCTGCAGGCCCCCCGGCCATCGCGCCGGATGGTACGTCAGAGCGTTGCGGGTCGGCTATCCCCGGCGCGCGCCGGCGCGCGCCGGGGCGCGCCGGGCTGCACGGTGCTCGCAGTGCCGGGGAGTGAACGCCGGGATCATTTCTGGCACAGTCCCCGCGATGTCGCGCGCGCACGCCAGCGATTCGGGTCGGCGATGGCAATGGGACCTCGCCGTGGCGGCAGTCATCGTCATCGCGATCACCCTCCTGTTTGCCGTGACGCCGCTCGATCTGGACGCCGCGCGGATCTTTTATCGTCCGTACGCCATCGATCACTGGCCGCTCGCGCAGCGCCCGCCGTGGTCGTTGCTGTATCGCGCGGCCCCGTGGATCACCGCGTCGCTGGTGCTGTCAGGGCTCGTGGGGCTGCTGCTCGGCGCGCGGCTGCATCGGCCGCGCTGGCGCCTGCGCGCCGTGTTCGTGCTGCTGGCGGTGCTGGTCGGGCCCGGACTGCTGGTCAACGGCCTGTTCAAGGATCACTGGGATCGCCCGCGGCCCAGGGATATCGTGCAGTTCGGCGGGCCGCTGCCCTATGTCGCCGCGCCCCTGCGTGGTCCGGGAGGCGCCTCCTTCCCCTGCGGTCACTGCTCGGTAGGATTCCTCTACGCACTGGGGTGGTGGATCTGGAGGCGGCGCCGGCCGTGGATTGCGGCGGGCTCGCTCGCGCTGGGAATCGCGAGCGGTAGCGCGCTGGGGCTGGGCAGGATGGCCGCGGGAGGGCACTTCCTCTCCGACGTCGTCTGGTCGGCGCTGCTGGCGCTCGGCATCGCCCACCTGCTGTATTACTACGTGCTGCGTATTCCGGCCCGCGAGGCGCAGACAGTGGCGACGCCCGCGGTGGCCGCGGTGGCCGCGGCGCCCTCGTCATGGGCGGCGCGGGCCGGTGCGCACCAGGTGTTGCTGACCGGCCTCACCGTGCTGGTCGCCTGTGGCGGAGTCGGTGTGCTGCTGGCGCTGTTTGCCTTCCCGCACGGTACGGCCCTGAGCGAGCGAATCGGGCTGGATTCACTGCCGGCCCGACCGCGGACCTTTGAGATCGTGGCTCGCCGCCTGGATGTGCGCATCGATCTGGTGGATACGTCGACCCCGACGGTGTCGGTGGTCGGCGAGCTGCATGGGTTCGGCCTGCCGACCGGCCGGCTGTCCGCGGCGACGCAGTTCGTGGCCAGGCCCGTGCCGATGCTGATCTTTCGGGTCGTGCAGCGCGGCTGGTTCACCGATCTGAACGGCACCGCCACCTTCGACATCCCCGCCGCGGCCGTGCAGTGCGTGCTCGTCCGGGTGGAACGCGGCAACATCTCCGTCACGGACGCGACGCGCGCGGGTGTGCTGCGCACGGGGCGGGTGCGGCTCGATCTGCGAACCGGCGCCGGAGTCGTGCGTCAGCACACGGCGACCCCGGCCCCCGCCGCGGCCTCAGCCGCGACTGCAGCCCCCGCCGCAGCTATAGCCGCAGCCGCAGCCACAGCCGCGGTGGACCGCACCGGCTTGCCTCACGCGCCCACGGCCGTGCGCCTCGCCTCATCCTCGCCCCCCGTCAGCGCACCGGCGAACTGCGCGTTGTAAAGGTCGAAGTAGGCCCCTTCGCGGGCGAGCAGCTGATCATGGCTACCCTGCTCGACGATGGCGCCATCGCGCATCACCAGGATCACGTGTGCATCGCGGATCGTGGAGAGCCGGTGCGCGATCACGAAGCAGGTGCGGTTGGAGCGCAGCGCCGCCATCGCGTGCTGCACCTGGGTCTCGGTGCGCGTGTCCACCGAGCTGGTGGCCTCGTCGAGAATCAGCAGCGCCGGATCGGTGAGAAACGCCCGCGCGATCGTGATGAGCTGCTTCTGGCCGGCGCTGATGTTGCTGCTCTCCTCGTCGATGACGGTGTCGTAGCCGTCGGGCAGGGCGCGCACGAAGCGATCCACGAACGTCGCGCGCGCGGCCTCGAGCAGCTCCGCATCGCTGGCGTCCGGTCGGCCATAGCGGATGTTGTCGCGGATGGTGCCGTGAAACAGCCAGGCGTCCTGCAGCACCATGCCGATGCGCGAGCGCAGCTGGTCGCGCCGCATGCCGGTGATGTCGATGCCGTCGAGGGTGATGCGGCCGGCGTCGAGCTCGTAGAAGCGCATGATCAGGTTGACCAGGGTCGTCTTGCCCGCGCCGGTATGGCCGACGATCGCGATGGTGTGGCCCGGCTCGGCCAGCAGCGACAGATTCTCGATCAGCGGCTTGTCCGGCTCGTAGCGAAACGAGACGTGCTCGAACTCGACGCGCCCCTGCAGCGTCACGGGACGCTGCGGCTCGAGCGGTTCGGCGATCTGCTCGCCCGCATCGAGCAGGTCGAACACGCGCTCCGCGGAGGCCACTCCGGACTGCAGGCTGTTGGCCATCGAGGCCATCTGCGTCAGCGGCCGCGTGAACTGCCTGGAGTACTGGATGAAGGCCTGCACCGCGCCGAGGCTCATCGCCCCGATGGCCACCCGCAGCCCGCCGATCACCGCGATCAGGACATAGTTGAGATTGCCGACGAACATCAGCGCCGGCATGATGATCCCGGAGATGAACTGTGCCGCGAAGCTCGCGGCGTACAGCTGCGCGTTCTTGGCATCGAAGCTCTGCGCCACCTCGCGCTGCCGGCCGAACACCTTCACCAGCTCATGCCCGGTGAACGCCTCCTCGATCAGGCTGTTGAGCTCACCGGTGTGCCTCCACTGGGCGATGAACTGTCCCTGGGAGCGCTTGCCGATGATCTTCGTGACGAACATGGCGAGCGGGATCGTCACCAGCGCGATCACGGCGAGCAGCGGGGAGATGACGAACATCATCGCCACCACGCCGACGACCGTCAGCAGCGCGTTCAGCATCTGGCTCAGGGTCTGCTGCAGGGTCTGCGAGACGTTGCTGATGTCGTTGGTCACGCGGCTGAGCAGCTCCCCGCGCGGCTGGCGGTCGAAGTAGCGCAGCGGCAGGCGGTTGACCTTGTCCTCGACGTCCGCGCGCATGCGCAGCACCATGTTCTGCACCAGATCGTTGAGCACATAGCCCTGCGCCCAGGCGCAGACGCTCGAGCCCAGGTACAGCACCGCGACCCACAGCAGCACGACCCACAGCGCGTGAAAGTCGATACCGGCACCGGGCACCAGGTGCATGTGGGCGAGCATGGCGGCGTAATCGCGCCGGCCGGCCGCGCGCGCGGCGGCGATCGCCTGCTGCGCGGTGCTGCCGGCCGGCAGATGGCGGCTGATGGCGCCCGAGAAGATGATGTCGGTGGCGCGCCCGATCAGCAGCGGTCCGACCATCGCCAGCGCGACGCTGAAAAGCGCGAGCGCCAGCACCACGGAGACGCGCAGGCGGTCGGAGCGGAAATGACCCAGCAGCCGGCGCACCGAGGGCCAGAAGTTCATGGATTTCTCGGTGGGCCGGCCGAGATTCATCCACGGCGGGCCACCGCGGCCGGCCGGCTGGCCGGCCTCCGGCAGCCGGCCGGGCAGCGCGCGCGCACCCGGCGGGTGCGCGGCATGGCCCGGACGCTGCGCGTGGCCGGGGTGCTGCGCGTGGCCCGGGTGCTGGCCGCGCGGCGGTGCGCCGCCCGGGGTGCCGCCGGACGGGCGCATCAGGCGGCCTCCTCGGCGGACAGCTGCGACTGCACGATCTGTGTGTAGGTTGGACAGTCGCGCAGCAGCTCCTCGTGCCGGCCGAGGCCGACGAACACGCCGCCGTCCAGGACCGCGATCTGATCGGCGTCGCGGATGGTGGAGACGCGCTGCGCGACCAGCACCACGGCGGCCTCACGCGTGATCGGCCGCAGCGCCGAGCGCAGCCGCGCATCGGTCCCCAGATCGAGCGCGGAGAACGACTCGTCGAACAGGTAGATCTCGGGTTTGCGCACCAGTGCGCGCGCGATCGACAGGCGCTGGCGCTGCCCGCCCGAGACGTTGGTTCCTCCCTGGGCGATATGCGCTTCCAGCCCGCCGGGCATCGCGGCGACGAAATCGCGCGCCTGAGCGATCTGCAGCGCCTCCCACAGCTCCTCATCGCCGGCGTCCGGATCGCCGTAACGCAGGTTGCTCGCCACGGTGCCGGAGAACAGGTAGGGCCGCTGCGGCACCAGCCCGATGCGCGACCACAGCAGGTCGGGATCGAGCCGGCGCACGTCGACTCCGCCGACCAGCACCGCGCCGGCGGTCACGTCGAACAGTCGCGGAATCAGCGACACCAGGGTCGTCTTGCCGGCCCCGGTGCTGCCGATGATGGCGAGCGTGCGCCCGGGCCCGAGCTTGAAGGACACATCGCGCAGCACCGCGTCGGCGGCACCCGGGTACTGGAAGCCTACCTCGCGGAATTCCAGATGCGCGCGGCCGGTCAGCGTCCTCACCGGGTGCGCGGGCGGCGCGACCGAGGACTGCGTGTCGAGCACCTCGCCGATGCGGTCCGCACACACCGCCGCCCGCGGGATCATCATCAGCATGAAGGTCGCCATCATCACCGCGATCAGGATCTGCGCCAGATACACGAGGTACGCCGTCAGCGCGCCGATCTGCATCTGTCCGGCATCCACCCGCAGGCCCCCGAACCACAGCACCGCGGCGCTCGAGACATTCAGCAGCAGCAGCACGATCGGAAAGATCAGCGCCATCAGCCGCCCGGCACGCAGTGCCGTGTCGGTCAGCTGCAGATTGGCGGTGGCGAAGCGCCGCGCCTCCAGCGGCTCGCGCACGAAGGCGCGGATCACGCGGATGCCGCCGAGCTGCTCGCGCAGGATGCGGTTGATGACGTCGATGCGCTCCTGCATCAGCCGGAACTGCGGCACCATGCGCTGGATGATCACCCCGATGCTCGCCGCCAGCAGCGGCACGCTCACCCCCATCAGCCAGGAGAGGCCGAGATCCTCGTGCAGCGCCATGATGATGCCGCCGATGCACATGATCGGCGCGCTGATCATCATGGTGCAGGTCATGGCCACCAGCGTCTGCACCTGCTGCACATCATTGGTGTCGCGGGTGATCAGCGACGGGGCGCCGAAGCGCGCCACCTCGCGGCCGGAGAAGTCGCTCACGCGCCGGAATACCGCGGCGCGCAGGTCGCGCCCCATGCTCATGGCGATGCGCGAGCCGTAGTAGGTCGCGGCCACCGAGCAGACGATCTGCGCCAGACTGATCAGCAGCATCCAGCCGCCGGTGCGCAGGATGTACGTTGTGTCGCCCCTGGCGATGCCGTTGTCGACGATGTCGGCGTTCAGATTCGGCAGGTACAGGGAAGCGATCGTACCGAGCAGCTGCAGCACGATGACCGCCCACAACCAGCCGGTGTACGGGCGCAGGTACAGCTTCAGCAGGCGCGTCAACATGTCGTGGGGTCCTTGCGAGGTGTGTCGGAACGGAGGCGCACGCCGTCGAGTATCACGCTGACGATCTGCCCGGGCGTCAGCAGCTCCCCGTCGTTGATCATGGGATGCGAGCCCGCGAACAGCAGCAGCCGCAGCAGCCGCGCCGCCTGCAGCGGCGGCACGCGCAGCTGTCCGGCGTCCGGCTCGAGCAGGCGCGCGAGCGCCGCGCCGATCAGCTCGGGTGGACGCGGCCGGCGCAGGTGCGGCTTGCCTGCCGCCCGGCGGCTCGAGTGCAGCGCGGTCATCAGTTCGATCACGCCCGTGAGCCACGCCTGCACGATGCCGGTGGCCGCGGTCAGCCGCGCGAGCAGTGGCGCGGACAGCTCGATGCGCGCGAGCGCGGCGACCACGGGCGCCGGATCGAAGGCCGCGACGATGGTCGCGCGGATGAGGCTGTCCTTGTCGGGAAACACCCGGAAGATCGTGCCCTCAGCCACGCCCGCGGCCGCGGCGATCTGCCGCGTGGTGACGTCGAACCCGCGGCGGCGGATCAGCGGCAGCGTCGCGGCGACCAGCGCGCTGCGGCGCGCATTCGGCGGCAACGGTCGGGCGCGCCGCCCGGCGGCTCGGTCAATGCTCTGCAGCATGCCGCTACCATACCACAAATGAGTGAGGGCTCACTCATTAAGACTGAAAGACTGATGGGCGGCGCACGGGGCCGGCCCGCGGTGCGTAGCCCGCGCGCGGGCGGCCCGGTATGCTGGCGCGGGGACATGCGGAGAGCAGCGTGGCCGAGGCCGCGATCGAATCTGGGGGGGTACGGCTGACCGGCGCCGCCGGTTTCGCGATCGAGATCTACGCGGACGGCACGCTGCGCCGCTGTGATTGCGGGCCGGTGTCGCTGCTGCTGTTTCCGGGCAGTGCGATGGAAGGCGGGCTGGCCAATCTCTATCTGCGCCGGCGCGCCGACACGCTCGAGTGCACCCCGCTGCTCGGTCCGCGCGGTCACAGCGTATTTCGCGCCGATGCCGCGCACGGCACGGCCAGCGGCCGCGGCACCTGGAACGGTATCGAATATGTCGTGACGCTGCGCCTGGCGCGCGCCGCGCCCGCATGGTTCTGGCACGTGCGCCTGCGCAATACCGGCGCGTCGGACCAGCACCTGGATCTGCTGTACGCGCAGGACGTCGCGCTCGCCCCCTACGGCACGGTGCGGATGAACGAGTACTATGTCAGTCAGTACATCGATCACACGCCGCTGCGGGATGCCGAGCGCGGCGTGCTGGTCGCATCCCGCCAGAATCAGGCGGTCGACGGGCGCTATCCCTGGTGCCTGCTCGGCTCGCTGCGCGTGGCCGCAGCGTTCGCCACCGACGCCCTGCAGTTCTACGGGCTGGCCGGACGCGCGGGCGGCGCGCCGCCGGGGCTGGCGGGTGAGCTGCCGGGTCAACGCCTGCAGCATGAGCACTCGATGGTCGCACTGCGCGATACGACCCTGCAGCTTGCCGCGGGCCGCAGCGCAGCCGCCGGATTCTTCGGTGTGTACGTCGCGGATCATCCGGCCGCCAGCTCCGAGGCGGACCTCGCGCTCGCCCGCCGGGCGCTGCAGCTGTCCGAGGCTGCCGCCCCAGAGCTCGCCCCCAATGTCGCCCCCGATGTCGCTGCTGAAGCCGCCGAAGCCGCCGCTGCCGCCAGCGATCCTGCGGGGCTCGCCGCGGCGGCCACCGGCGCCGCGGCCTCGCTGTTCGTCTCGGCACCGCGCCTTGCGGCACTGGATCCGGACCCGATGGCGCTGCGCGAGCTGTTCCCCGGCCCGTGGCGCCATGAAGAACGCGACGAGCGCGGCCGGCTGCTGTCCTTCTTCTGCGGCCCGGATCATCACGTCGTCCTGCGCTGCAAGGAGCTGGGGGTGCAGCGTCCCCATGGCCACCTGCTGCGCACCGGCAGACAGATGACGCCGGCGGAAACGGCGCTGACCTCCACGGTGTGGATGAGCGGCACCTTCCATTCGCAGCTCACACAGGGGCACGCCAGCATCAACCGCTGTCTGTCGGGCGTGCGCGGCTACCTGGGCCTGTTCCGCGCGCACGGTCAGCGCGTGTTCGTCGAGCTGGACGGCGTCTGGCACCTGCTCGACGTGCCCTCGGCCTTCGAGATGGCGCCCGACGCCTGCCGCTGGATCTACCGGCACGCGGCCGGAGTCTTCGAGGTTGGCAGCGCCACCGACGGCGCCGCCCACGCCTTCACACTGACGCTGCGGGTCATCGCCGGTGCGCCGGCGCGCTTTCTCGTCAGCCACCATATCGCGCTCAACGGCGACGATGGCGCCACCTGCGCAGCGGCGCACTGGCGCTGCGAGGGCGCGCAGGTCGTGGTGACCGCGGCGCCCGGCAGCGACCTCGCGCGGCGCTTTCCAGCCGGCGCCTTCAGGATCGCGCCGGCGCCGGGCACCACCCTCGAGCGCGTGGCGGGCGATGAGCTGCTGTTCGCCGACGGCGCCTCGCGCGCCCAGCCCTACCTGTGCCTGGTCACGGCCCCCGGCGTGGTGGCGGGGCTGGCGCTGCACTGCGAATTGATCCCCGAGGAGACGCAATCGCCGCTGATACTGCCGGACGACGTGCCGCTGATTCCGCGGCTGAGCCTGTGCGTGACGACGACGGGCATCGGTGCGGCGGAGCCCGCGGCCGCGGTGGTCGCGGCCGCGCAGCGCGCCGCGGCGCTCGCCGAGATCGCGACCTGGCTCGCCCACGATGCGCTGGTGCATTACCTCTCGCCGCGTGGACTGGAGCAGTTCTCGGGCGGCGGCTGGGGCACCCGCGATGTGTGCCAGGGCCCGGTGGAGCTGCTGCTCGCGCTCGGCCGTACCGCGGCGCTGCGCGATGTGCTGTGCCGGGTGCTGGCCGCGCAGAATCCGGACGGCGACTGGCCCCAGTGGTTCATGTTCTATCCGCGCGACCGCGCCATCCGGGCCGGTGATTCTCACGGGGACATCGTCCTGTGGCCGCTCGTGGTGCTCGGCCAGTATCTGCAGGCCTCGGGCGATGCCGCGCTGCTCGAGGAGCGGCTGCCGTTCTACGATGCGCGCGGCCCGGAGGCGGCCGAGCACGCCAGCGTCTGGGAGCATGCGCGGCGCGCGCTCGCGGTGATCGAGCGGCGCCGCATTCCCGGCACCGCGCTGGCGGCCTACGGGCACGGCGACTGGAACGATTCGCTGCAGCCGGTGGATCCGCGATTGCGCGAGCGGCTGTGCAGCGCCTGGACCGTGACGCTGCACGTCCAGGCGCTGCTGCAGCTGGCGCGCGCGCTGCGCGGCGTGAACCGCGCGGCCGACGCCGCGCCGCTGGAGAGCCGCGCCGAGCAGGTGAAGGGCGACTTCCAGCGCTACCTGATCGCCGACGGGGTGCTCGCGGGCTACGCGCTGTTCGAGGAGGGCAGGGACGTGCGCCTGCTGCTGCATCCGGCCGATCGGAGCACCGAGGTGCGCTACAGCTCCCTGGCGATGATTCACGCCATCCTCGAGGACCTGCTGACCCCGGTGCAGGCACGCGAGCACCTGGCGCTGATTCAGGCGCACCTGTGCGCTCCCGACGGGCTGCGGCTGTTCGATCGGCCGCTGCCGTATCACGGCGGCCCGCAGCGCCTGTTCCAGCGTGCCGAGAGTGCCGCTTTCTTCGGCCGCGAAATCGGCCTGATGTACACGCATGCGCACCTGCGCTACGCGCAGGCGCTGGCGCACGTCGGGGACGCCGCGGGCTTCTTCCATGCGCTCTGTCAGGCCGATCCGATCGGCATCCGCTCGCTCGTGCCCGCCGCGACGCTGCGGCAGGCGAACTGCTACTTCTCGAGCTCCGATGCCGCCTTCCAGGATCGCTACCAGGCGAGCGCCGAGTATGCGCGCATCGCGAACGGGACCGTGGCGCTCGACGGTGGCTGGCGCGTCTACTCCAGCGGTGCGGGTATCGCGCTCGGACTCATCCTGCGGCGGCTGCTGGGGGTGGACGTGCGGGCCGACGTGGTGCACATCGATCCGGTCATGCCGGCGGTGCTCGACGGCCTGCGAGCGCAGCTGCTGCTGGCCGGGCGCCCCATCGTCGCTCACTATCGCGTGGGCGCGGCCGGCTGCGGCGTGCAGGGTGTGTGGCTGAACGGCGCACCGCTCCCCTTCACCCGGGATGTCAACCCACACCGCACCGGTGCCGCCGTGATCACCAGCACGGCGCTGCAGGCGCAGCTGGCCCCCGGCGACAATCAGCTGCAGATCCAGCTGGGCTGAGGCCGGGCCGGCAATGCCGGCCGCTCAGGCGGACAGGCGAATGTGCGCCTGAATGGTCGTGCGGTACAGCACCTCGCGGTAGGCGTCGATCATCCCCTCGAGCGGTACGACCGTCGTCGCCAGGGACTTCGCGTCGAACTGACCGCTGTCCAGCAGCGCGACGAAGCGCGGGATATCGCGCATCGGATTCATCCCGCCGGCCTGGCCGGCGTGCTGCGAGCGACCGCCCAGCGCGAACGTCCCGACGGGCAGGGAGATGTTGCCGACCGGCAGACTGTTGGTGACGATGTTGCCGCCGGGCGCGCACATGAGGTATGCCTGCTGCATCGGCAGCAGCCCGGTCGGATCCGGACCGTCCTCGAGCATCGGCTTGGCGCGGTTGGCGCCGGCCGCCTCCACGACGAAGTCCGGGCCGCTGCCGAAGCCGGTCCAGTTCTTGCCGCCGCCCCACAGGTAGTCGGTCCCGCCCTTGGTGATGTCGCGGATGGTCTTGAGCAGGTTGGCGCCTTCGGCGTTCGGGTCGAGCACGTGCGTGGCGCCGACCTTGCGGGCGACCTCGCGCCGCACGCGGATCGGATCGATCGCGATGATGATCGAGGCCCCGGCGATGCGCGCGCCCTGTACCGCGGTCAGGCCGAGCGGTCCGCAGCCGACCACCGCCACCGAGCAGCTCGGGCCGATCGTGGCCAGGGTCTGTGAGACCGTGGAGCCGAGCCCCGCGACGCTCGTGCAGCTGCACACCATGCTGAGCAGGTGCGATGGTGCCTCGCTGTGCACCGGCACGACCCACTCCTCGAACGTCACCATCATCTCGGAGAGGCCGCCGATGTGCGAGTTGGCGTACACCGGCGTGCCATCGTCGCGCGTCGCCAGCGCCACCAGATCACTGGGGCCCTGATGGCCGAGGAACTGGCACATGTCGGCGCGGCCGCGCAGGCACTGGTAACAGGAGCCGCATTGCGGCGTCCCCGAGACACACACGCGGTCCCCGACGCGCACGCGGCGTACCTCGGGGCCGATCGCCTCGACGATGCCGACCCCGCCGTGACCCTGGATGAGGGCCATCCTGCGGAAGCGCTCGTAGCTTTCGGTGGGCGGTGGCACGTGCAGCGGATGGGCCGTATCGGCGGCGCCGAAGTCCCCGCGCGGCAGGCCGAGCACGTCGCTGCTCACGGTGTAGCAGAGACTCGCCGCCTGTGTGCGCACCGCCACCTGCCGCCCCGAGATGGGCAGCAGGGTGAGGGTCTCGAGCCTGGTACGCTCCGCGCCCTCGCCCTGCGAGACCCACGCGCGGAATTTGCGTCCCGCGATGCTGGGCTGCGCAGACAGCAGGGCCGGAGCGGGTACCGCGCCGGCCTGGGTGGCTGCCAGCACGCTGCCGGTTGCGGCGATGCCCGCCGCGAGCACGTCCCGGCGCGAAAGCTTCTGGTCCGTCGTTTCCATGAGACCCTCCAAATCCAACCCGTGGCATGAGCGGTAAAAGTCGTCGACTGGGACGGCTCCGGCAGGTCGCTGCCGCTAGCGGCTGATGGCGTCCTCGGGCACCCGTCGATTCTGTGCGCAGTACAGCTTGCAGTCGGGCGGCTTGTAGCCCACGAGCTGTTTGGCGAACTGCGGATACATGGTGCGTGCCCCGCCGTCGGTCGCGACGGGCGGCAGTCGGTAGATCCCCTGCAGATACGTGCGCTGCGCCGCTTCCTTCGGCGGCAGCTGGATGGCGCTGTGATAGCCATCGGTGAAGCCCTCGATCGTCTCCGCCGGCATGCAGTACAGGATGGGATCGTTCACGTCGCTGAGGCCGCCGACCAGCTTCATGGTCCGCGCCGAGACGAAGGGCGCCTCCAGATAGACCGGATCGTTGACGACGAGCATGATCGTCATCTCATCGCCGTAGCGCGTCAGGAAAAACGTGTCGGTCTCCCGGTTGCTGGAGGGCATGCCGTTGTCCAGCAGATAGCCGTCCTTCAGCAACGAGGTCGAGATCACCAGCGTGTCGCCTTCCCATCGGCCGACCGAGTAGCCCGCGTAGGTGTGCAGGGACAGGGCCGGCGGGGGTGATCGGCCGTCCATCCAGATGGTCATCGGCAGCCGGTCGTAGGCGGGCGAGCTCAGGGTCCAGGCGATGACCTGTCCCGCTGCGTCGCGAAGCGCCGCGAAGCGCCCGCCCCACGGTCCGATCAGCAGGTAGTGAGCGGGCCAGGGCTCGCACTGCCGATTGAGCTCCTGCATCACGTCTCCCGGAGCCGTCAGCCCGGCCTGGCGGCCGTTCTCGTTGACGGGAATGCCCGCGAACATATCCGGGTAGCCACCCGCGGTGTGCTCCAGCGGATCCTCGGAGCTCTCTCCGACCCAGTTTCCGGACAGATCGAACTGCGCCCGCGCTGCATCGGCATACACCAGCGCCGCCAGGGTCATGAGCGCCGCAAGCGCGCACGCTGCCGCTCTCATCGGTGACTCCACGGATCGTCGGGTTGCATCGCGCCGCTTCACGACGTGAGCGAACACGGGCTCGGATCCCATCCGGAGCCATCGGCCTGCTTCTGGAAGATCGAGTCGTACACGTACGGCGCGGCCAGATACTCCGGATCCGTCATCTTGGTGCTGATCAGCAGCCACTGAGCGGCGCCCAGGGCGTGCAGCTTCCAGTACTCGGTCATCCTCGCGCCGACCCCGTACGGAATGCCGTTCTTGCGCAGCAGGCCGGGCATCAGGTGTCCGGTGATCACCACCAGCGAGCCGTAGAGTCGCGCGTTGGGCTCGGGCGCGCGGTTCAGGGAATTGGCCACCGCGGACAGCGCCCAGCGCGCCTGCGAATCACCCTGCAGACTCGACGCGGTGGGGCCATCGGTGGGGCCATCGGTGGGTCCGTCGGTGCGCCCGTCGGCGGGCGCGTCGGAGGCCGCCGGCCTGAAGCGCAGCAGCCGCGTCTGCATGCCCTCGTCCGTGTCCACGCGCAGCGTCTCATCATCCTGCCAGAGGATGTGCAGGCGCTCGGGGTCCTGCATGAGCGCGGGCGCACCGTAGGCTTCGCACTGCCTGCCGGCCGCGATGTCGGCGGCGGCGCGCCAGGCATCGGCAAACCGCTTGGCCTTCGCATTGATGGGAATGCCGGCGTAGTCGCCATGGCCCGGCACGATCATGCGGTAGCGCCAGTTCTGTGTGACGAGCGAGACCCAGTAGCCCGTGATATCGAAGGGGGCACGGGCGCGGGCGCTCGGCCGGGGCCGCATCGCATGGCCGGCGCCGTTCGCCGCCGCCGCCGCCGCCGCGGACACTTGCGCGGACGTGGGCGCCCCCGCATCCGCCTCATCCTGGCCCTCGGCGGCAGACGGCACGCCCAGCAGCAGCGCCGCGCTGGCCACGAGGCAGGCCAGCAGGCACGGCCAGCCCGCCGCCTGGCCGGCGAAGTGCCTCACACCCATGTTCGGATCACCCCCCGAACCTTTATATTTATGTGAGCATGGACGGACGCAAATCCTCTGCGACCTTCCAGATACGCCGACGGTATAGCGATTGCGCGCCGCGATTGCAAGCGGGCCGGAGTGGAACAGTGCATGTGACACGCTATCGGGATGCCAGGCCCTACGAGGCACCCGGCCACGTCGACGTCATCGGATTGCGCCTGCAGGGCCATGAGGTGTCGCCCACCCGCTGCTGCTGGGTGGGGCTGTCGCACTACCTGCCGCACGGAGGCGCGGACAGCAGCGCCTCGGACGCCGAGAAGATATACGTGGTGCTCAGCGGGGAGATCACGGTCACGACCGATCAGGGCGAGGTCACGCTCGGGGTCCTGGATTCCTGCTACCTCGCGCCCGGAGAGCGGCGCTCGATCGCCAATCGCAGCGGCCTGCCGGCCTCGATGCTGGTCATCATGGGCCAGGCGCCGGCATCGGCCTGACGCGCGCTCGAACGGAAGAGGGAGCCGTATGCCGAATCTGCAGCTGCCGGCACTGCGCGCCTGCATCGATGCGTTGTGGGAGCGCTCGATCCTGCCGCAGCTGCAGGCCTTCATCCGCATTCCCAACGAATCCGCGGCCTTCGACCGAGACTGGGAAGCGCACGGTCACATGGAACGCGCCGTGCAGCTCATCGTCGAGTGGTGTCGCGCGCAATCGATCCCCGCGGCGACGACGCGCGTGCAGCGGCTCGCCGGCCGCTCGCCGCTGATCGTGGTCGAGGTCGCGGGCGAGCTGCCGGGAACGGTGCTGCTCTACGGTCATCTGGATAAGCAGCCGCCGTTCACGGGCTGGCTCGAGGGTCTGGGTCCCTGGCAACCGGTGGTGCGCGACGGGCGGCTCTATGGTCGCGGCGGGGCGGACGACGGCTACGCGGCTTTCAGCTCGCTGGCGGCCATCGGCACGCTGAAGGAGCAGGGCGTCGCGCTGCCGCGCTGCGTGCTGCTGATCGAAGCCTCCGAGGAGAGCGGCAGCGTGGACCTGCCCGCGCATCTTGCGGCTCTGGGCGAGGCGCTCGGCTCTCCGGCGCTGGTCGTCTGCCTGGATGCCGAGTGCGGCAACTACGAGCAGCTCTGGTGCACGACCTCGCTGCGCGGCAATCTCACCGGCCGGTTGCGGGTGCGCACTCTTTCCGAAGCGGTACATTCGGGAATGGCCACCGGCATCGCGCCGGGCGTATTCCTCATCGTGGATCAGCTGCTCGCGCGGCTCGAGGATCTCGACCAGGGCACGCTGCGGCTGCCGGAGCTGCAGGCGCCCATCCCGGCCGATCGGCGCGCGCAGATCAGCGCGGCCGCGCGCGTGCTCGGGGCGCGCGTCGCCGGCAAGATCCCACTGCTCCGGGGCGTGCGGCCGCTCTCGGATGACCCCGAGCAGCTGCTGATCAACAGCACCTGGCGCGCCACGCTCGCGGTGACCGGTGCCGATGGCCTGCCGCCCACGGCGGCCGCGGGCAACGTGATGCTGCCGGAGGTGGCGCTGAAGCTGTCGCTGCGGCTGCCACCCACCTGCGATGCGGCGCGCGCGGCCGCGGCGGTGCAGGCCGCGCTCACGCGCGATCCGCCGCACGGCGCCGAGGTCACATTCGAGGCGGACCTCCCGTCCGGCGGCTGGAACGCGCCCCCCTTCGCGCCCTGGCTCGAGCGCGCGCTGCAGGACGCCTCGCGGCGCATCTTCGGACGCGACGCGGTTCACGTGGGCTCCGGGGGCACCATTCCCTTCATGGGCATGCTCGGGCAGCGCTTCCCGCAGACGCAGTTCCTGGTCACCGGTGTGCTCGGCCCGCAGTCCAACGCCCACGGGCCCAACGAGTTCCTGCATCTGGACTACGCGCGGCAACTGACCGCCTGCGTGGCGCTGGTGCTGGCCGCGCACGCGGCCGAGCTCGCGGGCTCACCGGCGCCATGAGCCGTTCGGCCGCATGAGCCGTGAACCGCGCGCAGCGCGCGCGCGCGCACGCGCAGGTGCAGGTGCAGGTGCAGGTGCACGCGACTGCGACTTCGACGTCGCGGTGCTCGGCGCCGGCGCCTCCGGTCTGCACGCCGCCGCCGAGCTCTCTCGCCGGGGCTGCTCGGTGCTGCTGCTCGAGGCGCGCGCGCGCGTCGGCGGCCGCATCCACACGCAGCACGCCGCGGGCCTCGAGCCGCCGCTGGAGCTCGGGGCGGAGTTCATTCACGGCGACGCTCCGCTCACGCGGCAGCTGCTGCGCGCGGCCGGAACGCGCGCGGTCGAGAGCGGCGCGGGCAGGGTGGAGCGCGCTGCGGCAGCGGCCCGCGCGCCGCCGCGCGCGGCGCTGTTCGCGCAGGCCGAGCGGCTGCTGCAGCAGGCCGCGCAGCTGCCGCAGGATCTGTCGGTCGAGGAATTCCTGGCGCGCCACGCGACGGCCGGGGATGCCGTGACGGGCTACGTGCGCGGCATGGTCGAGGGATTCGACGCCGCCGATCCGCGCCGTGCGAGCGTCAAGGCGATTGCCGAGGAATGGGGCGGGACGAGCCTGCAGGGCCAGTACCGTCCGCTCGGCGGCTATGGGGCGCTGATGCAGCATCTGGCGGGAAGCCTGGATGCCGGTCGCGCGCAGCTGCTGCTCGGCAGCGCGGTCGAGTCGGTGCAATGGGGTGGCGAGGCGGTAAGCATCACGGCGAGGCGCGAGACGCGGTCGTGCAACTACCGCGTGCGACGCGCGATCGTCGCTCTGCCGCTCGGCGTGCTGCAGCTGCCGCCGGACTCGGCCGGCGCGGTGCGCTTCGAGCCCGCGCTGCTCGAGAAGCGTGCGGCGCTGGCGGGCCTGGCATTCGGACCGGTCATCAAGGTGCTGCTGCAGTTTCGCCACCGCTTCTGGGAGCCGCTGCAGCACGGGCGCTTCGCCGACGCCGGTTTCATGCATGTTCCCGAGGCCCCCTTCCCGACGCTGTGGAGCACGCTGCCGCTGCGCGCGCCGCTGCTCACGGCGTGGATGGGCGGCCCGCGCGCGCAGCGGCTGGCCGGCGCGAGCCACGAGCGGCTGACACAGCTGGCGCTGGAGTCGCTGCGGCAGATGCTGGGGGTGAGCGAGGCGCAGGTCGCCGAGCCGCTGGTGGCCGCGCACCTGCACGACTGGGAGGCGGACCCGTACGCGCGCGGAGCCTACTGCTATGTGGCGGTCGGCGGCGCCGCGGCTCCGGCCGAGCTGGCGCGACCGCTGGGCGATCGACTGTACTTCGCCGGCGAGGCCGCCAGCAGCGTACACACCGGCACGGTCGAGGCCGCGCTGCAGGCCGGCGCACACGCCGCCTCCGCCGTCTGGGAGGCGATGCGACGCGGCGCGCGCAGCCGCTGAAGGCCGCGCGCGCGTCGCGCCACCACCGCTCGCTGCGCAGCGGTCGCTTCCGGAGCCTGCAGATGCGCCGACAAAGGCTTATAGTGGCACTGCCCGGCTCATGACACGTGCGCATCGGGCGGAGTTGGGGGCAGGTGGGGGGCAGATGAGCAATCGAGCTGTGCGCGAGCCGCTGGCCGTCGCGCTGGCGGCATGTGTACTCTGGGGCGGCATCGTGGGCCGGGCGGCGGCGGCCGCGCCGGATGCCTCTGCGGCCGCAGCGCCGGTCCCGCTGTACGGGTCGGTGCAAGGCACGATGGAGGCGGCCCTGCCTCCGCCGAGCGTGATCGGGCCGGTGGACGTGCTGGCGGTGGCGCCAGGCATCGAGATGCTGTCGGTGGACGGCGTGAACCTTGCGGTGCAGAGCGGGCCGGATGGCATCGTGGTGGTGGATCCCGGCCCCGCGCAGAGCGCCGCGGCGGTGCTGACCGCGATCAGGCGGATCAGCTCCGAGCAGATCCATTACCTGATCGATACCAATGCGGACGCCGAGCTGATCGGCGGCAATGCGGCGATCGCGGCCGCGGGCCACAGCATCGCGGTCGAGGACCTGTTCATCGCCGGCCAGCGGCGGGGCTTCACCGATCTGATCACAGTGCCGGGCGCGAACGGAGGTGGGGGGGCGCCGATCATTGCGCGGCAGAGCGTGCTCACGCAGATGGCCGGTGAGGCAGGAGCCAACTATGGCGCCGCGGCCTTTCCCACCGATACCTTCACGCGGCCGGAGTTCAATCTGTTCGCCAACGAGCCGATCGCGGTGGTGCGGCTGCCGGCCGCGCACAGCGATGCGGACGCGGCGGTGCGCTTCGAGCGCTCGGATGTGGTGGTCGCCGGAGAGATCTTCGACCCGACGCGCTTCCCGGTGATCGATCTTGCCAACGGCGGCAGCATCCGCGGAGAGGTCGACGCGCTGAACCAGGTCATCAACACGCTGGTGTTCGGCCGCACCCCGGTGCTGACGGACGACCCCGGCACGCGGGTCATTCCGGCGCACGGACCGCTGGGCACCCTGGACGACCTGGTGAGCTACCGCGACATGGTCGCGACGGTGATGATGCGGGTGCAGTACTACATGGATCGAGGCAGGAGCTATCCGCAGATCCTCGCGGCCGATCCGACCCAGGGCTTTCACACCCGCTACGGCTCTCAAACGGGCCGCTGGACGACCGCCGATTTCGTGCAAGCGGTGTACAAGAGCCTGATGAGCGAGCGGCGCGCGCGCCACGGACAGAGGGGATAGCCACGTGAGCGGCAGCGAGCATGGAAGGATGGCGGCTGCCCGGCGACTGACCGGCGCGGCGTGCGTTGCGGGGATGCTCTGCGCATCGACGTCGCTTTGGGCGCAGGCGCGGCCACGGGCGCAGGCGCGGCCACAGGCGCCGGCGCCGGCTGCGGCCGCCGCCCGGCCGATGAGCGCCGAGCAGCAGGCACCGATCGATCTGCGCGGCTACTGGGTCTCGCTGATCACGCAGAACTGGCGCTTCCGCATGCTGGTGCCCGGACCGGGCGAGTACGCCGACATTCCGATCAATGAGAAGGCCAAGCAGTTCGCCGACGTGTGGAAGGCGGCAGCGGATGAGGCGGCGGGCAAGCAGTGCGAGGCGTACGGGGCGGCGGTGCTGATGCGCAACCCCGAGCGGCTGCACATCAGCTGGCTGGACGCCGAGACGCTGCGCGTGGATACGGACGCGGGCATGCAGACGCGGCTGCTGCATTTCAAGCCGGCGGCACCGGCGGGACCGGCGGCGCCGGGGAAGCCGGGGACACCGGGGACACCAGCGGTGGCGATGGGCGCCAGCCTGCAGGGGTTCTCGCTCGCCAGGTGGGTCATGCCCGGCGGCGGCGGATTCCTGGCGGCACCGGCTGCCGCGAATGGCGGGCACTACGGGTCACTGCAGGTCAGCACCGATCACCTGGAGCCGGGGCTGCTGCGCAAGAACGGGGTGCCCTACGGGGCTCGGACCACGATGAGCGAATGGTGGGACCTGCGCGTCGAGCCCACCGGAGATCAGTGGCTGTCGATCAGCACCACCGTGCGCGACCCCGAGTACCTGCAGGGCCCGTACCTCTACGACTCGGTGTTCCAGAAGGAGCCGGACGGCTCCAAATGGGACCCGGAGCCCTGTTCGCTGAGCTTCTGAGGGGCTGACGATGACAACCCGCTCGTTGGCGTTGACACTGGTGAGCTGCCTGGCGGTGATGAGCTACGCCGGGGCCGTGTGTGCGCAGGTGGATCTTTCCGGCAGCTGGGTGCTGGAGAGCACGCAGGACGGACGAGAGCACGCCACCGGACCTTTCCCCGGCAACTTTGCCGGTATTCCACTGAACCAGCAGGGACGCGAGGCAGGCTGGGCATACTCGGGCGACGAGCGCCAGGAACTGTATCGGCAGTGCGAGGCGTGGTCGATGTCTTACCTCGTGACCGGCCCGTGGGGTGGGACCTTCAGCGCGGTGCGCGATCACTTCGGGAACGTGATCGCCTGGCACCTGAGCGCTCCGCTGTATGACCGTCTGCCGATGACGATCTGGATGGATGGACGGCCGCAACCCCCGCCGCAGGCGGTGCATACCTACTCGGGTTTCACCACGGGGCAATGGGAAGGCGATACGCTCATGACCTACACCACCCACCTGAACGACTCCTTCCTGGAGCGCAACGGCCCACCGCTGAGCAACCAGGCGACGGTGCGACTGTTCATCACGCGCCATGCAGACGAGCTGATGGTGCTGGGCGTGATCCGCGATCCGGTCTATCTGCAGGCGCCGTGGGTGAAGGGCCAGGACTTTCGGCTGGTGCTGGCCGGCGACGCCAACGAGGTGCCCGAGTACTGCCAGCCGGCCGAGGTGGTCGAGGGTCTGTCGGATGGCTATCACACCGCAACGGAGCTGCCCGATCAGATCCCTGCCGCGCAGCACTACATGCAGCAGCACTACGGCATTCCGCTGCTGGCCACCCAAGGGGGCGCGCAGACGATGTACCCGGAGTTTCGCAAACAGCTGACCGGTCTGTACCGGACGCGAACCACATACTGCACGCAGTTCTGCTGTAACGGGCGCGGTGCGCAGCGCCTGTGCAAGGGCATCGACTAGACCTGCTCCGCGGGTAGCGCGCCGCGGCATGATGCAGCATCTGAGTGACTGGCTCGCCGCGACCTGGCTGAGCCAGCGGTTCGCCCGCTCCAACTGGTTCGTGCCCGCCGTGCAGAGCGTGCACATTCTTGCCATCGCGCTCGTACTGGCGCTGCTCTTCACGCTGCATTTGCGCCTGCTCGGCGTGACGCGCGGCGGGCCGCCGCCGCCACGCCTGGCGGCGGGCTACCTGCCGTGGGTGTGGCGCGGTCTGGGGGTGCTGCTCATCACCGGCGTGCTGCTGACGATCACCGAGCCGGCGCGCGAGCTGCTGGACATCTGCTTCCGCGTGAAGATGCTGCTGGTCCTGACGCTGGTGGCGCTGACGGGGGTGCTGCAGGCCGGATGGCGCAGGTCTCCCGACTACTGGAACGCATCGCGCCGCCGGCGCCATCTCGGCGGAGCCATCGCGATCGGCAGTCTCCTGCTGTGCGTCTGTATCGTCGTCGCCGGGCGGTTGATCGCTTACGTATGAGATCCGTGCTTCCGTCGCGCCCGGTCGTGGCCCGCGCATGAGCGCACCCGAGGCCCTATGAGCGCGCTGGACCCCGTATGACCGCGCTCGGGCTCATGCATGCGATCGAGCGGCAGCCGTTCGCGGTGGCGATCGCGCGTTCCACCTGGCTGTTCCCCTTCTTCGAGACCGCGCACGTGCTGGCGCTGACCCTCGTGGTCGGCTCGGTGGCGATGATGGATCTGCGGCTGCTCGGCATCGGTCACCGCGAGCGGCGGGTGAGCGAGCTCACGGCGAGCCTGCTGCCGCGGACCTGGGCCGCCTTCGCGGTGGCGGCGAGCTGTGGGCTGCTGCTGTTCAGCTCCAGGGCGGTGACCTACTACGAGAACATACCCTTTCGCATCAAGATGTGCTGCCTCGGTCTCGCGGCGCTCAATATGCTGTTCTTTCACGGGGTCATCGAGCGCGACGTGGCGAGCTGGGATGAGGGAGCACCGCCGCTGCGCGCGCGCATCGCGGGCGGCGTGTCGCTGCTGCTGTGGGTCACGATCGTCGCGACCGGCCGCTGGATCGGCTTCACGACCTGATCCGCCATGCTGTTTCCAACCACGCTCGTCGGCAGCTACCCGCAGCCGCAGTGGCTGATCGATCGCGCGGTGCTGATGGGCAACGTGCCGCGCCTGCGCCTGCGCGAGCTGTGGCGCATTCCCGAGCCGCTGCTGCAGGAGGCGCAGGACGATGCGACGCTCGCGGCGATCCAGGCGCAGGAGCAGGCCGGCCTGGATATCATCACGGACGGGGAAATACGCCGCGAAAGCTACTCCAACCGCTTCGCCACCGCGCTCGAGGGCGTCAGCCTGGACCCTCCCGGCACGGCCCTCGGCCGCAGCGGCAAGCCCATCCCCGTGCCACGCGTGGTCGGCCCCATCCGGCGGGGGCGTCCGGTGGCGGTCGCCGATCTGCAATTCCTGCGCCGCCATACCCGGCGGCGCGTGAAGATGACGGTGCCCGGCCCCTTCACGCTGGCGCAGCAGGCGCAGATCGACCATTACGGGGGCAGCCGGGCGCTGGCCGCGATGGATTATGCGGCGGCGGTGAACGCCGAGATTCACGACCTGTTTGCCGCGGGCGCCGACATCGTGCAGCTCGACGAGCCGTACCTTGCGGCGCGGCCCGAGGAAGCGCGCGGCTTCGGTCTTGCGGCGCTCGAGCGTGCGCTCGAGGGCGTCACGGGCACGACGGCGGTTCACGTGTGTTTCGGCTACGCCGCCATCGTGCACGAGCGGCCGAGCGCCTACTCCTTCCTGCCGGAGCTGGCGGCGTGCGCTTGCCGGCAGATCTCGATCGAGACGGCGCAGGCGCGTCTGGACTGCTCGGTGCTCGCGGCGCTGCGCGGCAAACAGATCATCCTCGGCGTGCTCGACCTGAGCAGCATGCAGATCGAGTCACCGCAGGATGTTGCGGCGCGCATCCGGCGCGCTTTGCCCTACGTGGATGCGGCGAATATCATCGTGGCGCCGGATTGCGGGATGAAGTACCTGCCGCGCGAGATTGCTTTCGGCAAGCTCACCGCGATGGTGGCCGGCGCACAGCTGGTGCGCAGCGAGTACGCGCCGGCGGCAACATCCGCAGGAACCTGACAGGGGGCAGTGTTCATGAGCGCGAGCAGCGGCGCCAGCGCCACCGGTGCGGCCAGCACGACCGACGCGGCGAGCACGAGCGCCGAGGGGCCCGGTCAGTCCGCCCGCCCCGCGAGCGGCGCCGGGTTGCCCGCGCGCCTGCATCACACGGCGTATGTGACGCGCGATCTGGAAGCGACGCGCAGATTCTACGAGGACGTCATCGGGCTGCCGCTGATGGCCACCTGGTGCGAGGCCGACCCGCTCTGGGGCGCCGAGCGCGTCTACTGCCATATCTTCTTCGGGCTCGCGGACGGGGGAGCGCTGGCGTTCTTCAAGTTCGCCGACCCCGAGGTCGAGGCGCACTTCGGCCCGAAAATGCCCCACAGCCCGTTTCACCACATCGCCCTCAAGGTGGACCGGCCAACGCAGCAGGCCATCGAGCAGCGCCTGCAGGCGGCCGGCTACCGCGAGCCACAGACCTACGTGCACGAGCACGGTTACTGCCGCTCGCTGTACGCCGTCGATCCAAACGGTATGATCGTGGAGTTCGCGCTGGACAGGCCGGAGATGCCGGGTCTGGCGGCTTCGATCCGCGCCCGAGCGCATGCGGAGCTCGAGCGTTGGCTGGGGGGCGATCACCATTCGAATAATATGTTTCGCGCGAAGCGCTGGGACGCACCGCCCTGATGGCGGGCGGACCCTGCGGTCAACCGCGGAAGGCTCGCGCGCCGCGGGCGGGGGGTAACGACATGAGAACCTGGATCGTCGCACTGGCGGCGTTGCCGGCGGCCGTGGCTGCGCAGGGCGCGCACAGCGCGCAGGCGCAGGCGCAGGGCGCGCAGGCGCAGGCCGCGCAGGGCGCGCAGGGCGCGGCGGCACGAGCAGGCGCCGCGCAGGCGGCGGCGCCTCACATCCACCTGTCACGCGAGGGCTGGCGCGGAGGGTGGGAGACCACCGTCGACGGCGTCGAGCACATTCTCGAGCTGCGCATCCGCGGCAGTCTGGTCTCGGGTGTGTACTGCACCGTCTGCAACGATCCGACCACGGTCGCCTTCGTGGACGGACAGCTCGGCCCTGACGGCCTGTCTATCACGGTCACTCACGTACGCGACGACGGCAGCACGCTCTACCAGGATCGTTTGAGCGGGCGTCTGGAGGGCGGCCGGCTGCGCATCAGCGGGCACAGCGCCGGCCCGGGCGGCGGCGATTTCACCTGGAACATGCACCGCGATCCGCGCGGACTGCCGCCGCCCGCGCCGCCGCCCCCGCCGGACCAGCGCCCCCCGGTGTTTCACTACCAGCAGCCCGGGCCCTGGCAGACCATCACGGCGGACAGGCTGGTGGGCGTGTGGCTCGCGGGCGCCGGGCCGAACAAGCAGTACTTCATCATCAGGCGCGATGGCGACACCCTGCGCGGCGTGGTCTGCGGGCCCTGCGACAATCCCTACAGCATGGGGGCCATCGAGGACATCTACATCCAGGGTGATACCGTGCTGTGGGATATCTGTCACGAGGACTGGGGCTTCGGTCAACTGCCCTATCCACATCAGATCCTCGCGCACATCGCCGACCACGAGCTGCGTCTGGATGCCCAGCAGCCCAACCTGCGTCGCGTGGTGTCGATGACGCTCTTCGGGCCGGTGCCCTTCGCCCGAGTCGCCAGATCGAGCCCCGACACGGCGGCGGGCGGCACGGCAGCCGCCGCCGGAGATGGGCGATGAAGACGGCGATCGTGGCAGCGGCGCTGGCGCTCGCCGGGTGGAGCGCGCAGGCGCCCGCGGCGAGGGCACCCGCCACGCGGGCACGCGCCGCGGCGGCGGCCGGGCCGACGCTGTCCGCGAGCCAGGTGCGTGGCGGCTGGGAGGCGACCGTCGATGGCGTTCCGCGCATCTTCGAGCTGCGTATCGTCGGGCGGCGGATCTCGGGCGCGTATTGCACCTACTGCGACGACGCCAGCACGCTCGCCTTCGTGGACGGCCGGCTCGGCGCCACCGACTTCACCTTCACGATCACGCACGTGCGCGACGACGGCAGTACCCTGTATCAGGATCACGTACGCGGGCGCGTGCAGGATGGCCAACTGCTCCTCACGGGGCATGATGGCGCGCCCGGGGGCGCGGACTTCAGCTGGACGATGCGCCGTGATCCGAGCGGCCCGCTGCCGCCGGGACCAGCGGCTGCGGTGTTTCACTACCTGCAGCCCGGTCCCTGGGAGCCGATCACGCCGGCGAAGCTCGTCGGTGTGTGGCTGTCGGGGGAGGGCGCGGGTAAGCAGTATTTCATCATCCGCCGCGACGGCCATGAGCTGCGCGGCCTGGTATGCGGACCCTGCGACAATCCGTACAGCATGGCCGCCATGGAGGACTTCTTCATCCAGGACGATTCGGTGCAGTGGAATATCTGTCATGAGGACCACGGCAGGGGACCGCTGCCCTACGAGCACCACATCATCGCGCACATCGCCGACCACGAGCTGCGCCTGGATGCCACCCAGCCCAACCTCCACCGGATAGTCTCCATGACGTTTCTCGGGCCGCTGCCCTTCGCGGCGACCCGCCGATCGGCGACTGCGGAAACGACGACGACGGCCGCTGCCGGCCACTGAACCCGGAGGGCTCGAGCATGAAGATACTGGCACGCCTGCTGCAACGCCCCAACCTGCCGAAGCTGCTGTGCGTGCCGCTGCTGGCGGCGGCGTGCCATCCGGCCTGGGCGCTGACGGCGGACGATGTACGCGGCGGGTGGGAAGCCACCGTCGACGGCACGCTTCGCGTGTATGAATTCACCATTCGCGGTGACACGGTGCGCGGCGTGTACTGCGCACCCTGCGATGACGGGCAGACGCTCGCCTACGTGCACGGCACCCTCGACGCCGAGGCGATGCACTTCGTGGTCGATCATGTGCGCGATGACGGCAGTGTGGCCTACCAGGACCAGGCCGCCGCGCGCATCGAGGGAGACCATCTGGTGGTCAGCGGGCAGATGGGCGGCGGCGCGGGGGGCGCCTTCTCCTGGGACATGCGCAAGGATCAGCGCGGACCCGTCCCGTTCGGCGGCGTCGCGGTGGGCGAGGCATTGCCGCAACCGGGTGCGCCCGCGGTCAACGTGGCGGCCTATGGCCGGCATGGCCAGCAGGCACCGCCGGCAGGATTGGCCGCGGCGCTGCGTGGGCCGCCCTGGGTGCAGCCCGGACCCTGGGAGCCGCTCACCCCCGCGAGGCTTCAGGGGCTGTGGCTGAATGGCAGCGGACCGGGCAAGCAGTACTTCTTCATACGCCGGGACGGCGAGCATCTGTTCGGGCTGGTCTGCGGCCCGTGCGACAACCCCTACACGATGGTGTCGCTGGTCGACTTCGTGATCCGCGGCGATACGGTGACCTTCAATCTCGCGCACGAGGACAACGGTCTCGGATCGCTGCCCTTCTACAACCACATCACCGCGCGCCTGACGCGCAACGAGCTGCGCCTGGTGAGCATCGTGCCGGACAATCAGCCCCCGCGGCCGGGGCCGCCCCGGGGCATATCGCTCCTGGGGCCGCTGGCGCTCGGGCCGGATACGGGCCCTTAGGGTCAACCATCAAGTCGCCCTCGAGTCGCCCTCGAGTCGCCCTCGAGTCGCCATCGCGAGTCACCCTCGAGTCGCCTCAACTCGCGTGGCGTAATGGCCACGATCGCGCCGGAACCGGCGCCGCCGTGCGGCAGCGGCCGAGCAACCCAGGGTCGGCGGGTTCTCGCTGTTGACCGATCGATCCGACGCATGCTATACGATCAACGAAGGGAAATAGCCCCATCATCGAGCACCTGGCGCGCTGCATGCAGCCTCGTGGTGCGTGGGCAACACCGAATGCACGGTGAGCGGGGCAAATAATCGATAGCGAGGCGACCCTACGAGTCGCCGGGGGGTCTACTACGAGTCTGACCGACGCGCTCGCGCCGCTCTGAGCGGCCACACCTGGAATTCGAGAATAACGCCGCAGCAGCGACGGTGGTTCGCCGTGGCTGACGCTGGCAGACGCATGGAGGGGGATAAGACATGACGA
>DATJSD010000101.1:0-34677 GCA_035504335.1 Steroidobacteraceae bacterium
GACGCATCCTCGGCCCGCGCGGCGCGGTGCTGCTGCCGGTCCAAAGGGCTCCATGAGCCGGATGCTGCGCCGCGCCGGTGTCGCCGCGTGCGCTGGACTCGATCAGTGCGCTGGACTCGATCAGTCCGGGCCGACGGTTACCGTGCGACTTTCGCGGCACTATACTGTGCGCACAATCCCGGCATCAGGCGCATCGCCATCCGGGCAGGGGGGACATCATGGGCACGTCACGCTGTCGAGCGGCTGCGTTTCGAGGCTTGGTGCTGGCCGTCGCGGGGATGGTGTGCGGGTGCGCGGCGCTCGGCGCACCGACGCAGAAGGGATACGATGAAGCACTGCAGACCTGGGTGGGGGAGCCGACCTCGGATCTGACGAGCCGCTGGGGCCAGCCGGACAACCGCTACCTCGGCCCCAACGGCGGGCTCATCCTGCAGTACACGCGCAGCAGCGCCAGCACCACCAATCTGCAACCGGCGCATCAGAACTTCGCGGAGCAGACTTCCGGAACACAGGACCTGCATTCCGTCGGCGGGTCGAACGCCGGCGCGGAAGAGTTCCGCAGCCTCGCCCAGCAGTCGCTTCCCGCGCAGCAGGTGACCCATACCTGCACCACGCGCTTCATCACCGACAGCGGCGGAATCATCCGCCAGTTTCAATCGGCCGGAGACGCCTGCCGGGCGGAGGAACCGCAGAACGGCCACTGGGGTCCCAGCGCCCAGCCGCTGCTGTCCCCGCACGCCACCACGGGTGGCTGAGCCACGGCGTCCCGCGGTTGCGGCACACCTCAGCCGTGCAGGCGGCTGACCATCCAGAACAGGCCCGCAGCGCTCAGCGCCGCGGTCATCAGGTCGGTCGCGAGACCCGATGAGGCCGGGGAGCCCGCAACCGCCCGCCGGCGCGGCCACGCCAGCAGCACCCGCACGGCGACAGCGAGCGCAATCAGGGCCAGAAGCTCCGCCAGCAGGGCACCGAGATCGAATCCGGCCGCCATCCTGAATACCGCGCCGCGGGACAGCTGCATCGGCACGACCTCGGCCGGTAGCACGAAGCCGTCCAGCAGACCGAACAGCGCGGGCAGCAGCAGCCCGCCGAGCGCTCGGCTCTGCAGCGGCTCCGCAGCGGTCAGATAGCTGCCCGTGAAGATGCCGGCGCCGGCCAGCAGCAGCACCGGCCAGCGAGCGTGCGCAAGCAGCACCACTGCCGCCAGACACAGCAGCGCTGCCGCGGCCCCCACGGCCAGCGGCCGCACCCGCACCCGCGAGCGCGCGAGCAGCTGCGCGGCCTGCAATGCGACCAGCCAGCCGACGGCGGCATCGAGCAGCCGCTCGCGCGGCGCGAGACCGCCGGCCAGCGCGAGGATCATCGAGAGGCCGTAGCCCACCGCGAGGCCGGCGGGCAGGTACGCCGCCTCCGTGAGCCACGCGCGTGAGGCTCGCGGGCCGCGCTGACGCGCGCCCTCCTGCAGCAGCAGCACCGCACCGACCAGGAAGCACAGCCGATCCAGGCTGCCCAGTACGTTGCCGAAGCCGAGGGCCGCGTATCGGCCGATGCCCGCGGACGGCAACGCCTGCACGGAGCGCGAGTCGCGCGGCGCGGCAGTGGAGCCCGGCAGCTCGGGGGTGATGGAGACACCCTCGAGCCGCAGCACCAGCCGCTGATGATGGGCCGTGAACAGCTGCTGGCTGGCGCGGGCGCCGATCTGCAGACGCGCAAAATCCACGTGCCCGGGGATGCGGTCGAAGAGCGCGCTATTTTCCAGGACCAGATTCAGCGGCGGTGGCGGCGGCGCGCGCAGCGTCAGCTGCATCGGCCCGGGCTGCGGTGGCACCGGCACGGGGCAGCGAAAGAATATCTCGAACCCGTACAGGCCCGCGGCCACCGTCAGCGGATCGACGCGGCCGATGTCGTAGCCCTGATCGATCTCCGGACAAACCTGTCCGTCGGCACGCACGGCCAGGTGCGAGGGCAGGTAGTCGTCGAGGCGCTGCTGCACCAGAACCTCGATGTCGGTGCCGGCCACGCGCTCGGCATCGCCGACCGGCAGCAGGTAGCGCAGGATGAAGGTGTCGCCGTTGAGGCTCCAGGTGGAGTAGCTGACGCTGCGATCGCCGACGCTGCCGCCACCGGCCCCGCCGTTGCCGTCCCAATCGATACGCTCGGAGACGGGGCCGCCGGCCGTGCCGGCTGCGCGGGTCGCGCCGGCCGCCCCGGCCGCGCCGGATGCTGCGAGGGCAACGGTCGCGCTCATCGCGAGCGCGGCCAGCACGCACCGCCGCGCGGGGATCATTCGCTCAGTCCCGGCGCGAGCAGGATCTGCGCCCGGCTGCGCAGCAATTTCAGGTTCTGCTGAACGGCCACGTCGCTCTCGGCGAGCCGGAAATCGGTGTAGACCTGCGCGCGCGCGCTGGCGAAGTCCTCGGCCGCCGGCGGTTGGCGCTGCCGCATCACCAGCACGTGCACCCCGTCGCTCTGCACGATGGGATCGGAGAACTCGCCGCTGCCGAGCGTGGAGGCGATACGGTAGAGCTGCGGACCCAGGTGCAGCCGGGCCGCGAAGTCCAGCTGCTGCGTGTCGTACTGGGGCGAGGCGTCGACGAAGCCGAAGTGCTCCTCGATGTAGTCGATCGGACTGCCCGAGCGCAGCTGGTAGACCGCCTCGACCGCGTCGGCCTCGGCCTGGCCGATGGTCTGGTCGGCGTTCTGATAGCCGCCCACGTGCAGCACCAGGTTGATCACCGTCATCGTGCCCTGGGTCGAGTAACGGTCCAGATGCGCGTTGTAGTAGGCGCGCAGCTGCGCCTCGGTGGGCTCCTCGGCCAGCAGCGGCGCGCCGGCCTGGGCGTTCACCGCATCGGCCATGACGGTGCGCACCTCGGTGGTGGTCTCGGGCAGGTCGAGCACCAGCGCCCGCTGCACCAGCAGCTCCTTGTCGATCATCTCGTGCAGCACCTGCGCGCGCTGCGCCGGGGTGGTCTGATCGAACGGCTCCTCCGCCTCGGTGGCGACCTGCGAGATGAAGTCGCTCGTCAGGATGCCCTGCTGATTGACCAGTGCCACGTAGCCCGGCGGCACGCTGGTCAGCTGGTGCGGAGCCTCGCGGAAGATGCCTATGCCGGCGAGCGCCAGCCCCAGCGCCATGCCGGCCAGCGGCAGCGCCAGGCCGCGCTGCGGCGGCACGCTCCAGTGTGCCAGCTGCCGCCACAGCCGCCGCGTCAGAGATATCCGTTGAGTGACCTTCTGCAGCATGGGGCCTGCCCTGGCTAATTCAGCGCCGCGAGCTCGCCCGCGGGGCGCGGCGGCGCATCCTTCGCCGCCTCGTGTATGTAGACCGCGAGCGCGCGAATCTGCTCCAGGCTGAGCTTGCCGTCCCACGCCGGCATCATGCGGTGGCGGCCATAGTAGATGCTGTCGTAGATGGACTGCGCATCGCCGCCGTTGTAGAAGACATCGAGGGTGAGATTCGGCGCGCCATAGTCCGGGTCACCCCGCGCGTACGGGCCATGACAGTCGTAGCAGTTGACGCGGTCCTCGTGAAACAGCATGTCTCCGGCGTTGGCGGCCTCCGCGTCGTACGGCCGGTGACTGAGCTTCATCACGTACTGCACCAGCTCGCGGATCTGCCCATCGCTGAGCCGCCCCATCAGCCCGAAGGCCGGCATGTCCGTGACGTTCAGCGCCTTGGGATTGCCGGAGCGGATGCCATACATCACGATGCGCTCGATCTGGAACACCGTGCCATCACCCCACAGCCAGTCGTGCTCGAGGAAGCTCGGCGCGCCGAGCACGAGGTTGCCGCGCATGTCGGCGCCGTGGCAGGCCGCGCAGTACTTCGCATACAGCGGCCGGGCCTGGGCTTGCGCGAATCGCACCAGCACCGGATGGGCCGTCACGTCCTGCGGATAGGTTTGCAGCAGCGCGCGCGCCAGCGCCGCCTGCGCCCGCTCGTGACGCAGCGTCAGGCTGACCGCCAGCACCGCGACGACCAGCAGCACCAGGCCCACGAGCCAGCCGCGCCGCCGCCCGGACGCGCCGCGCGGCGGATCACTGTGCTCGCGATCGGGCTGCCACACGAGCGCTCAGGCCGCGGCCGTCTGCACGGCCGGCAGGCCAGCCTGCGCCGCGGTCGCGACGCCCTGAGTCTCATCGAACAGCAACAGCCGGCCTGCATTGCCCAGACCGAGGAAGGTGCTCAGATTGTGCAGCAGGGCGGCGATGATCGGCGCCTCGATACCGAGCACGCCGGCCCCGGCGAGCACCGTCAGTCCGAAGGTGAACCCGAGGCCGATGGCGACGTTGACATAGATGGTGCGACGACAGCGGCGGCTGAGGCGGATGCAGGTGCCCAGGCGGCGCAGGTCATTGGTCATCAGCGCCAGATCCGCCGAGGCGAGGGCGACATCGCCGCCCTGCGTGCCCATCGCCACGCCCACGGCGCCGGCGCGCAGCGCGAGCGAGTCATTGATGCCGTCCCCGACCACCATCGGACGGCGGCCGGCCTTGATCTCCTGCATCACCCGATCCATCTTCTGCTCGGGCAGCATCTCGGCGCATACCTCGTTGATGTCGATCTCCTTGGCGACCTGCTGCGCGACCGCCGCGCGGTCGCCGGTCAGCAGCACCATGTGCTCGATGCCCAGACCCTTGAGATCGCGCACCGCGTCCCCGGCGCTGCTGCGCAGCTGATCGAGAAACATCAGCCACCCGAGGAACCGCCCGTTGCGGCTCACGCCGGCGATCGGGCCGGTGTATGCGGGAGGTGGGGGCACCTGCATGCCCAGGCGCGTGAACAGGTCGGCGCGCCCCAGCGCGACGGTCTCGCCCTCGAGCTGCCCGATGACACCAAAGCCGCCCTGCTCGCGGGTGTCCTCGAGCGTCAGCCGCTCCTTCACCGGTACCGCCGCCGCCGCGGCGCGGCTCAGCGGGTGGTTGCTCGCGGCGCCGAGGCTGCCGCCCAGCTGCCGCAGCATCCCCGCATCGACCCCGTCGACCGGCTGCACCTGCGCGAGCCGCAGCTCGCCCGTCGTCAGCGTGCCGGTTTTGTCGAAGATCACCGAGGAGACGTCCGACAGGTGCTCGAGAAAGCCCGAGCCTTTGATGAGAATCCCGTGGCGCGCGGCCACCGCGATCGCCGCCACCGCGGTCGAGGGCGCGGCGAGCACCAGCGCGCACGGGCAGGAGGCCACGAGTACCGCGAGCATCGCCGGCACATTACCGGTCATGAGCCACACGCCCGCGGCCACCAGCAGCACCAGCGCCATGTACTGGCCGGCGTACTTGTCGAGCAGGCGCGTCACCGGCGGCTTGGCGAACTCGGCCTCGCGCATCAGCGCGATGATGCGCCCGAGGGTGCTCTCGGCTCCCACACGCGTGAGCTGCACCACCAGCAGCCCGTCGATGTTCATCGCGCCGGCGATCACCTTTTCGCCCTCGCTGACCTCGACCGGCACCGACTCACCGGTGAGTGAGGCCAGATCCATGCTCGAGGAGCCGCGCACGACGGTGGCATCGGCGGGCACGCGCTCCCCGGCGCGCAGCTCCACCAGGTCCCCGACCCGCAGCTCCCCGTTGGGTACCATCTCCACGCTGCCGTCGGCACGCAGCCGGCGGCTGTCGGCCGCGGTCAGATGCGTGAGTGCGCGCACCGCCTCGTGCGACCCGAGCATGCTGCGCTCCTCGAGCACGTGTCCGATCGTCATGACGATCGGCAGGATGGCCGCGGTCATGAGGTCGCCGGTCGCCCACGCGGCGATCAGCGCCAGCGCCACCAGCCGGTCGGTGATGCCGTGCAGACTCGGGTGGCGCAGACTCTGCCAGGCCTCGACGAACACCGGGATCGCCACCAGTGCCGCGCCCGCGCCGGCCACCAGATCCGAGATGGCGCGCTCGGCCGGGATGAACAGCCGCATGACGCCCGCGACCACCACCAGGCACAGCGCCGCGAGCGCCACGGTCAGGCGCGAGCCGAGGATCAGCCGCTCGGTGCGATTGAGCAGCAGCGCGGGTTTGCCCGTCTCGCCGCTCAAAGGCAGCGGGACGATCGAGGGGCCACAGACCGCGGGGCCACACACGTCCGCGGCCGCTTCTGCAGACGCGATGCGCGCGGCGCTGCCCTCGAGCGCGGAGTCCGTCGATTCCAGCATGCTGTTCATTTCTGTGTCCCCGGCATCAGGAAGCGCACGCCACTCTTCGGGTCGACCAACGTGACGGCGCCGGCCCGGTTCATGATATTACCCACATCGGCTCGGTAGACGTTCAGCAGCAGGCTCGCGCGCGTCAGCGGCGTCTCCTCGCGCTCCAGCGGCAGGATCGCGGCCGTGTTGACGGTCGCGCCGCTGACCAGCTCGCTGGCCGAGGCCTGTGCGGAGCTGACCAGCTGTTCGCTGAGTTGTGTAGCGCCCTGGCGGCGATGCTCCGCGTCGGTGTTCGCCGTGGCGATGTTGCGGCCGGCGGTCTGAACGGCCACGAGCACCGCGTCGAACGCACTCTTGGCCTTCGGCGGCAGCGACGGCGTGAAGTCGATGCGTTCGACCTGGACCCCGAGGGAAAAGCCATCAGCGGCAAGCTGTTGCAGCCGCGTGTTCAGCATCTGCAGCAGATCACTGCGCACCTGGGCGCGCACCTGCTCGACGCCGACCTGGGCGGCGGCGCCGACCACCTGGCCTGCGCCCGCCTGGTCCAGCCCGATTCCCTGCGTCGCCTGCTGCACGCTCGGCACAGGTTGAAAGTCATTCAGCTCGCGCCCCGCCGTCACCTGCACCGCGCTCGCGCGGAACAACCGGTCGAGCGCTGCCTGTACATGGCTTTGCTCGAGTGAATAGGCGATCGGATCATTGATGCGATAGATCAGCGTAGCCGACAGCAGCACCGCATTGCCATCGCCGGTCAGGTACAGCGACGGACTCGCACCCACGGCTGCATTGTCCCCCGACCCGCCGATCAACGCTGCGGTCTGCTCCGTCGGTGGCGGCAGTGCCGGCACGTCCTGGCTGAGCTGGCGCTCCGGCCCCGGCAGTACCTCTACCTGCTCGATCGGTCGCGGCCAGGCGATCAGCAGCCCCGCCGGTTGCGTGCGCACGATGGCTCCGAAGCGCCGCACCACCGCCTGACTGTCGGGGGCGATCTCGCGCACGTTGCTCGCCAGCCAGACCAGCGCGAGCAGGAAGGCGACGATATAGACGGCGCGAAATCCGATCGCCACCGATTGCGCGATCGGTCCGGGTGGCGCCACCGGCGGCGGACCGGCCGGCACCACCGTGGCGGTGTCGGAACGCGATTCGGGCAGCGCGTTCATCCGCGACTCAGGGCTGCGGCCTGGCGCGCGAGGCGAGCTGCGCGCGGGAGCCGCCGGTGGAGCCTGCGGCCGGCCGGGCTGCGCGGGCATCACCCGCCGCGGAGCCCGCACGATTGGCATGGCCCACGGCCGCGCCGGCCTGCGCGGCCGCACTCTGGATGCTGCCGGGGGCGCCGGGGCCATCCACCAGCACGCGGAACGGCGCCGCGTCGGTGCGCAGGATCAGGCTGGTGTTGCGACCCACGAGCTGACCGATGGTATCCAGCGAGCGCAGCGTCGTGTACAGGCTCGGATCCCGCTTATACGCATCGGCGTAGATGTTCGCCGCGGCCTGTTCGGCGTTTGCCTGGATGCTCGAGGCCTGCTCGCGCGCCTGCGCCACCGTCTCGCGCGCATCGCGATCGGCGTCCGCACGGATCCCCGCCGCCTTCTGCAGCCCCAAGGCCGTGACCTGGGCGGCCACCGTCTCGCGATCGGCGATCATGCGCGCCACGGTCGCGGCCAGTGTCTCATCCGGCAATGTCATGCGCTCGATGCCGACCTGACGCACCTGAATGCCGTACACCTGCAGCATGCGCTGCGCGACCTGGTCGCGCACCTGCTGCTCGAAGTTGTCCAAGCGCACTTTGCCGGGGTCGATGTTGACCACGTCGGCGAGCGCAAAGTTGCTCGAGGTGATGTGCAGCGAGGCGTTCATGAAGCTGCGCAGCTGCAGCGCCGCCTCATCGGGCTGGTTGCGCACCGAGCGCAGGAACTGCAGCAGCTGCTGCGGGTCATCCGGCACCTGCCAGGCCGCGTAGGCCTGCACCAGCACTCGAATGCCGTCGCGCAGCCCCACGTCCTGCAGACCCGTGGAGGTGGTGCGCAGCCGCAGATCGACCGGGATCGCGCTCTCGAAGGGCGCAGGCAGCTTCCAGGCGAGTCCGGGCTGCGTGATGACGCGCACCGGATTGCCGAAGCGCGTGATGACGTCGGCCTGGCCCGCCGGCACCATCACGATGCAGGCGGCCGCGATCGCCGCCGCCAGGATCAGCGTGGCGACCCCCGTGCGCAGCAGCGCTCGGGCGCCGTGATCGCCGCCGCCGCGGCGCTCGTCGTCACTGCGCTCACCCTCGGGGCCGGAAGCGCTACCGTTGTTGGCCGGTTCGTCGTCGGTAAACATGGCGATTGAATCTCGAGTGAATTTAGCGTGTGAATCTCAATCGGCATCCGTGAACGCGGCATCCGACTGGAAGCCCGGCGTGAACGCCGGCGCTGCCGGTCCGGCCGCGGTTCCCGTGTCCTGACCCCTGGCGATGGGGCGCATATCGATCAGCGGGCCGTCGCTCTCACTCAGGCGGCTATCCATGAGGGTCAGCGGCTTGCCCTTCAGCGCCGACAGCAGACCGGTATAGAGCCGCTCGAGCACGAAGGAGCGGCCACCGGCAGCGTACGCGCGCCGGTCGGCGTTGAAGCGGTAGGCCTCGGCGTTCGCCGCATCGCGCGTCTCGGCTGCCTGTGCGCTCGCTGCCGCCACCAGTTCGTGCGCCTCCTGCTGCGCCAAACCCGCCGTGCGCTGCGCGCGTCCCAGCTCGTTGGCGATTTTCGCGTTGGCGTTGATCTGCGCGGCCTGCACCGCGTGGTAGGCCTCGGCAGCCCCCGAAGGCGGATGAATCTCCTCGATGAGCACCGAGACGATGTCGATACCGGCGTGATAGCCTGCGATGTTGGCGGCCAGCTCCGAGCGCAGCATGCCGGCGACGTTGTCGCGCTGCGCACCGTAGAGCACCTCATCGAGCGTGCGCGAGTTGAAATAGCGCAGCACCAGACGGCTGGCCGCCTCGCGCACCAGCGCCTCGGGATCGGTCACGGTGTAGACCGAGCGCAGCGCTGCAGCATCGGTCAACCCCACGCGATACAGCACGTAGATCTCGGTGTCCACGCTCTGAAAGCCCTGCAGGCCAGTGCCCGGGCTCGCGACCAGGTAGTGTGCCTGATCGGCATGCGCCGTCTCCCACAGGCGATTGAGACTCAGCGGCGGCGTGGCCTCGGCGGGTATCAGCGGCTCGCCCTCGATCTCCTGCGCCGGGGCCGCGGCGGGGCCGGCCTGCTGACTCATCAGGGCAGCGGCCAACTGCCGGCGCAGCTGCTCGCGATATTGCGTGTAATCGATGCCCTCGGCGGAGAACACCTCGGGCAGCTGCGCGAGACTCACCTGGTCCTCCTCGGCGAGCCTCTCCAGGGCCGCATTCAGCTGCGGGGAGACCTCCGCGAGTGCGGCGCTGCTGACGGCGCCGGCCGCTTGCGCGGAGGCAGCGCCCACCCCGATCGCCACCGAGTGGATCGTGCCGTACTCGACCAGCCGCAGCCGGCCGAACGGCCAGGGCAGCAGCAGATGCAGGCCGGGACCGTAGACGGCCACCGGCGCGCCGAAGCGCTCATAGACGCCGCGGTGCGACAGGTCGATCAGCTTCAGCCCGCTCAGGCCCCAGCACAGCAGCGCCGTGCCGAACAGCGCCGGCAGGATGGCGGCGCTCAGAAACGACAACGCCCAGCTGCGCGCGAAGTCCAATCCGAAGTGCGTGCGCAGCAGCGTCCCGGGAGCGCGCGGGCCGCCGGTGATCAGTGCGGCCAGCACACTGTCGGTCACCGCGCGCGCCTGCGCCGCCGCCGGTGGCGGCAGGAACAGGCGCGCCAGCGCGCGCAGCGCCAGCTCCAGCGCCACCAGCGCCGGTATCCACAGCACCACCAGCTCCGGCCAGCGTACCCACGTGAGCCGCGCGCTGCGGCCGACCTCGACGCACGCGGCCGCCACCAGCACCACGGTGACCAGCAGCAGCAGTCGCCGCAGCATCGGCGCCTCGGGCAGCTGCGGGGCCGGAAACTCGTTCATCACCCGCTCGGCCACCAGCGAGATGAACGCCACGGCAAACACGAATGCCGCCGCGATGTTCGCGGTCGTCGGCTCGGGTGCGACCGCCGTGCGCGGCGACAGCCACCAGGCCAGCAGCCAGATCAGCAGCGTGCCCGCCGGCACGATCAGCGCCTGCAGCTGCCGCGCCGCGAATCCCGGGTCGCTCAGCGTCCAGCGGGTGCGTGGCGCGGTGCCGGCGGCCGGCGGGGCCGCCGCATGCCGCGCCCGCGCCACGGCGAGGGCCAGAGCGGCGAACACGCCCGTGAGCGCCAGCAGCAGCGCCGCGAGCACGATGGCCGCCAGCCCGCCGCGCAGGCACTCCTGCGCGAGCGCGCGTGCCTGTGTCAGCACTCCCGCCGGCAGCGCCGCGGCCGTCAGCAGCAGCGCGAACGCCGCTACGGTGCCCGCATACAGCCAGGCGAGGCGCCGCAGCAGCCGCTCGGGCCGCGACTGGCGCGCCTCCGCCGAGCCGGCGCCGAAGCTGTCGGACCTATCCACTGCAGATTCCCGTGCTGAAGATCATCCATCCCCACCCGTCCGCGGCGCAGCCGCGCTCACGGTCTGGTGCCGTCGCCGCGGCTGCGGCCGGCTGACGGTACCGGTACCCCGTACAGTATGAGCTGGGTACCCCCATACAGTATGCGTATAGTATCGCACCGAGGTTGCCATCAAGAAGCCCGTAGTTCACGCAACCCGCAGCGTATTTGCCGCATGGATCGTTGGAGCGCGGCGCCAGCGCCGAGTTTCATCGCCATCCACCCGGCGCTGCGGCACGACCGCCGCCGCCGCTGCGGCGCCCGCCGCCGACGCCGCTGCGGCGCGCAACACCCGGCTGCGCGCCGCAGAGGTATCCGATGCGCTCACCCGACCGTCACTGCGGGTTGCCGGGTGAGCCGTTCAGCAGCTTCTCGTTCAGCAGGTTGTTGGCCGCGCTGACATTGTTCTTCGCCAGGAAGGCAATGATGCGCCCGTTGCCGAGCTTGATCGCCGTCATCAGACCGGACTTCGACCCGTCGAGGGCGGGGGAGTAGACCAGCGAGTAGCTGCTCCCGACGATCAGGGAATTGCGAACCGACAGGCCGGCCCGCTCCAGCGCCAGCACCGCTTCGGTCTCGAAGGTCCAGTTCTCCTGCTGGCCGTTCGCCATGCGGATGAAGTACAGGTAGCTGTGCGGGTTGCCGATGTACATCCGCGACAGCACGCCCGTGAATACCATGTTCTTGTTCGCATCGAACTGCGAATTGTCCGCATGATGCGCCTCGGCGAGGCCCACGGCAGCCACCGCGAGCACCAGCGCCGCGGCCGCCTGCTTCAGCATATTCATCGACCTACCCTCCTATGGGTCGAGCGCTCGGTGCCGCCCGCAGCGCCCGAAATCCTGTGTATGATTTCAATACGCTTGGTGGGCGCTTAACACTCGACTATTTCGCCGCGTGCGCGTGCCGCGCGCGGCCATCAGCTGCGCCGCGGCGCGCCCAGCACGGCGGCCAGGTACGTCAGCGCCCCGACCGCCACGATGCAGAAGCTGCTCGGCCAGTCGGTGTAGTAGGCCGCCGTCAGACCGAGCCACGCGTCGAGCAGCGCAAACAGCGCCGAGCCGAGCACTCCCGCCTGCAGCGTGCGGCACAGGCGCTGCGCGGCCGCCGCCGGCGCGATCATCAGCCCGAACACCAGCAGCACCCCGACGATCTGTGCGCTCTCGGCGGTGACGACGGCCACCACCATCAGGAACAGCACCGACACCAGCCGCAGCGATACGCCCTTGGCCTCGGCCAACTCCGGCTGCAGCGTCGCGAACAGCAGCGGTCGCGACAGCAGCGCCAGAGCCGCCAGCGACGCCGCCGACAGCAGCGCGAGCACCGCCAGCGTGCCGCGATCCACGGCGAGCAGATTGCCGAACAGCAGCGCGGTCGCCTGCGCGGCGTAGGAGGTGTAGAAGTGCAGAAACAGCAGACCCAATGCCAGTGCCACCGCCAGCACGATGCCGATCGCGACGTCGCGACCCTCCAGCCGCTCGCCGAGCAGGCCCATGCCCGCTCCCGCCGCGACCGTCACCAGCAGCATGCCCCAGAGCGGCGAGATCCCCACGAGCACCGCGCCCGTGGCGCCGGCGAAACCGACATGCGCCAGCGCGTGGCCCGCGAACGTCTGCGCGCGCAACACCAGGAAGTAGCCGACGCAGCCGGCAACCAGCGCCACGAGCGTTGCGGCCCCGAAGGCGTTGCGCATGAAGTCGTATTCAAACATACGTGCGCGGGTCCGACCGCGCGTGCCGATGGGCGCTGTCAGCCATGATGGCGGTGGCGCGCGCCGCCACCACCGCGGCCGCCGTGATCGCGTTCGTCGTGGCGGTGCTCGTCGCGCTCGATCTCCAGATCCCCGGACATCACGAAGATGCGGCCGTGCAGATGCAGCACCTCGATGTGCGATCCATACAGCCGTGACAGCGTCGGCCCGGTGATCACCTCGCTCACGGTGCCCAGGGCGACCCGGCCGTTGCCCAGATACAGCACCCGATCGAGCGCCTCGAGCAGGGGATTGAGCTCGTGCGCACTGAACAGTACCGCGATGCGCAGCTCGCGCTGCAGGTGCCTGGTGAGCTCAACCACCGCGCGCTGATGATGCGGATCGAGGCTGATCAGCGGCTCATCGAGCAGCAGCAGCCGCGGTCGCCCGAGCAGGGCCTGAGCCAGCAGCAGCCGCTGGCGCTCACCGCCCGACAGCTCGGCGAGCACGCGCGCCGCGAGCTCGCGTGCTCCCACCATCTCCAGCGCCCAGGTGATCTCCCGGCGTGCGGCCGCACCCGCGATCGGCACGCCCCAGCGGTGTCCCGCGGCCGCGCCGGCCACGAAATCCCAGCCGCGCAGCCCGCCGATCGGCGCCTGGCTGCGGATCTGCGGCATGTAGCCGATGGCCGGATTGCCTCGCACGGCTGGCGCGCCGAGCACACGGATCTGTCCGCTGCTCGGCGCGACCAGCCCGAGGATGGCGCGCATCAGCGTGGTCTTGCCCGCGCCATTGGGGCCGAGCACTCCGACGAACTCCGCGTCCTCGATCGCCAGATCCACATCCCGCAGGATGTGGCGGCCGGCGAGCGTGAGGGTCACGCCTGCGAACTCCACGGCGCTCATGGCGGCCGTCCTCGCAGCGCCCGCTCGAGCGCGCCCAGCGTATCGAGCATCCACAGCTGGTAGTCCACGGTCGGCGGTTCCGTCTCGGTGACCCCGACGATGGGCACCCCCGCCTGCCGGGCGATACCGATCAGCCGCTGTACGATGTTGCTGTCGGCCTGGCGGTTGTAGATCAGCAGCCGCACCGCATGGCTGCGCAGCGAGTGCTCGAACTCGGCCGTCTCGCGCGCCCCGGGTTCGGTGTTGTTCATGATGGCGAGCTGGAATTCCTGATTGCGCATGACCAGCCCGAGCGCCGCGGTCAGATCATCGGCGACCGGCTCGGTGGCCGTGACCGGCACACCCGTGTACAGCCGGCGCAACCGCAGCACCTGCGCATCCAGCACGCGCAGCGACAGCAGGAAACCCGCGAGGCGGCGCTGGTAGCTGGCCGCGTTCGCCGGATCGATGGCCCGCAGGTGCGCCGCGAGCGCGGTGGCGAGCGCCGGCATGGTGGCCGGGTCGTACCAGAGGTGCGGATTGACGTGCGGACCCTGGCGATGCATGAGCGCCGCCACGTCGATGACGCGCTCGGGCGGCAGGTGGCTGCCCGCGATCAGGCGCGTCATCCAGTCGTCGTAGTGCGCGCCGTTGTAGATCAGCAGCTGTGCATTGGCGACGGCGCGTGCGGTCGCCGCATCGGTCTCGAAGAGGTGTGGATCGGCGTCGGGATTGCTCAGCACGCTGACGATCTGCGCGTCCGGACCGGCGAGCTGCCGCGCCACATCGCCGTAGAAATTCTCGGCCGCGACGATCCGCACGGCGCCGGCGGAGACAGCGGCGCCGGAGACAGCCGCGGCGGCGGGCACTGACTGCGCTGCGCCGGTGCTCGGCCCGGTCCCGGCCAGCAGCAGCAGGCCGGCGCACCTGACCAGCCAGCGATGCCATCCGCAAGGCCAGCCGGCGCCTGGCCGCGCGGGCGCAGGCAGTGCGGGGGGGCTCGGGGGCGTGGTGCGGAGTCGATTCATGGGTCTAGCTCGCTGGGGCGGTACCGGTTCGGAGCTTGGCGCCCGGCGATGTTACGCCCCGGCCGGGCCGCAAGCAGCTCACAGATAGGGTGACAATAACCAGAACAGGCTGTCGCGCAGCCGCCGGCCCACGCGCCGCGCCCCGGCGGGCTCGGGCGGCAGCGTGCCGGCGCGCGCGCGCGCGCCGAGCACGTACGCGGCGAGCTCGGCGCAGACGTCCGGATCGTAGATCTCCACGGCGATCTCGAAATTCAGCCGCAGGCTGCGCGGATCCAGATTGGCCGAGCCGATCTGCGCATAGCTGCCGTCGATGACCAGCAGCTTGCTGTGGGAGAACGGCGGGGGCTGCAGGTACACCTGCACGCCCCGCTGCAGCAGGGGTTGCAGCCAGCGACGCGAGGCCCAGTCCACATAGCGCAGGTTGCTGCGCTCGGGCAGCACCAGGCACACCTCCACGCCGCGCAGCGCCGCCGCCTGCAGCGCGGCCGTGAGCTCCGGCGGCGGAATGAAATAGGGCGTCATGATGAGCACCTGCCGGTGCGCGACCGAGATCGCCCCGAGAATGACGAACAGCAGCTTGTCGAGGTCCTCATCGGGCCCTTCGGTGATCACGCGGCACAGGCTCTTGCCGCCGGGGTCGGCGCCGGCGGCCACGGCGAGCGCCTCGCCCGTCGCAAACAGCCAGTCCACACCGAACGCCTCGCCGAGCTGCGCGACCACGGGGCCGCGTACCTCGAAGTGCAGGTCGGCCATGCGCCGGCGGTTCGGTTTGCCGACCTCGCGGCCGCCGATGTTCATGCCTCCGACGAAGCCCTGCTGGCCGTCGACCAGCAGCAGCTTGCGGTGATTGCGCAGATTGAGCGCCAGCATCGGCGGCAGCAGGCGCGGGGGCAGGAAGCGCGCGGCGGGTACGCCCGCCCGGCGCAGCAGCCGCACGGCGTGCGGCCAGCTGTACCACTCGCCCACCCCGTCCACCAGCGCACGCACCTGCACGCCGCGGGCCGCGGCCTGCGCCAGTGCGTCGATGAACTGCCTGCCGATCGCGTCGGTGTCGAAGATGTAGCTGGCCATCCACACCGAGTGGCGCGCCTGTCCGATCGCCGCCAGCATGACGGGGAAAGCCTGTTCACCGTTCTCCAGCAGCCGCACGCCGTTGCCCGCCAGTAGCGGCCGGCGGGTCACCGCATCGCCGATGCGCGTCAGCTGCGCGGCGAAGCCGTCCGCGGAGGCGATGCCGGCGTCGGTGACGGTGCGGACCGACAGGCCCGCGCGCAGCTGCCGTGCGCGCGTGCGTACCCGATTGACCCCGAACAGCACATACAGGGCCGGTCCGGCGAGCGGGAACAGCCAGCACAGCAGGATCCAGATGAAGGCGCTGCGCGGATCGGGCTTGGAGAGCAGCGCGTGGACGGCGGCCAGCGTCGCGCTGAGGACGTACAGCCCGATGAGCAGCGGTGTGCCGCCCACCGTCAGGCCGGGCAGATGCAGGCCGGGCAGATGCAGGCCGAGGGGGTGCATGCCGGGGGGATGCAGGCCGGGGGGATGCAGGCCGGGGGGTATAAGCCGGGCGGGTGCGTGCCGGCCAGCTGCATGCCTGATTGCGTGGCGGTTCCTCCGCTGCTCCCCTGGGCGCATCTTGGCACAACGGTGGGCGGCGCGCCGCCGCCCGGGGCGGCGGCCGGTTGCGACTCGCACTACACTCGAGTCATGGAGTCAGACCGATGGACGTGACGGGCGCCGCGATTCCGACCCTCAGGGCGCTGGCGCGCGAGGCGATGCGGGCACGGCACCTGCTGGCGGATTTCTCCGCCGCGGCGCTCGGACAGGTGCAGGCGATCGAGGCCGCGGCAACCGCGCCGCCGGAGGAACCGGTGCGCGATCTGCGCAGCCTGCTCTGGGCATCGATCGATAACGACGATTCACGCGACCTGGATCAGCTGTCGGCCGCCGACGCGCTGCCCGACGGCCGCACCCGGCTGTTCGTGGCGGTCGCCGACGTCGATGCACTGGTGCAGCCGGGCAGCCCGGTGGATGAGCACGCACGGATCAACACCACCTCGGTCTATACCGTGGCGCAGATCTTTACGCTGCTGCCCGAGCGGCTCTCGACCGATCTGACCTCGCTGGTGGAGCACCAGGAGCGGCTGGCGATCATCGTGGAGATGACCGTCGGGCCGGATGGCCTGGTGACGGGATCGGATCTCTATCGTGCGCGCGTGGTCAACCGCGCCAAGCTCGCCTACGACGGCGTGGCCGCGTGGCTGGAGGGCAGGGCGGAGCCTCCGCAGCGCTTGTCGGCCGTGGCGGGCCTCGCGCAGGGGCTGCGCCTGCAGGACGAGGCCGCGCAGCGCATGCGACGCGTGCGTCACCTGCACGGTGCGCTCGCTCTGGCCACCCTCGAGGCGCGGCCCGTCTTCGCGGGCGAGCTGCTGCGCGATCTGCGGCCCGATGAGAAGAACCGCGCCAAGGAGCTGATCGAGGATCTGATGATCGCCGCGAACACCGCCACGGCGCGTTTTCTGGCCGCACGCGGGCTGCCGGCGCTGCGCCGGGTGCTGCGCACCCCGCAGCGCTGGAGCCGTATCGTGTCGCTGGCCGCCACGCTGCACGAGAGCCTGCCGGCGGCGCCCGACGCGCGCGCGCTGAACGAGCTGCTGATGCGTCGGCGGCAGGCCGACCCGCAGGGCTTTGCGGATCTGTGCCTGTCGATCGTGAAGCTGCTGGGCCGCGGCGAGTACGTCCTGGAGCTGCCCGGCGACCCGGTGCCCGGGCATTTCGCACTGGCAGTGCAGGACTACACGCACGCGACCGCGCCCAATCGCCGCTTTCCCGATCTGCTCACGCAGCGTCTGATCAAGGCCGCCCTGCGCGCACGACCATCACCCTACGATGCCTCGCAGCTGCGCTCGCTTGCCGGGCACTGCACGCTGCAGGAAGATAACGCCGCCAAGGTGGAGCGGCAGGTGCGTAAGTCCGCCGCGGCGCTGCTGCTCGCGGCGCGCATCGGCGAGCGCTTCGAGGCGATCGTCACCGGCGCGTCGGCCAAGGGCACCTGGGTGCGCATCAGCGCGCCGACCACCGAGGGCAGGGTCGTCAGGGGATTCGAAGGACTCGACGTGGGGGAGCGCGTGGCGGTCAGACTGGTGCATACCGACGTGTCCCGGGGCTTCATCGACTTCGAGCGCATCGCGTGAGGGCGCCGGCGGCGTGAGCATGCAATCCGGTCAGGGCGGCAGCGTACCGTTGGCCTACGAGGACGAGACCTTTCTGAACGGGGAGGAGGGCCGCCCGCTGCGCATCCTGTCGGAGTATCTGGAGCCGCTGCAGCGCCTTCGCCGCACCGGTGTGCACGATACCATCGTGTTCTTCGGCTCGGCGCGGCTATCCGCGGACGGTCCGCTCGGCCGCTACTACCACGAGGCTCGCGAGCTCGCCCGACTGCTGACCCTCTGGTCCAAGGGCCTGTCCTCCCACGTGCACCGCTACGTGGTGTGCTCCGGCGGGGGAGGCGGCATCATGGAAGCGGCCAATCGCGGCGCCTCCGAGGCCGGCGGGCGCAGCGTCGGCCTCAACATCAGCCTGCCGCACGAGCAGCGGCCGAATGCCTACATCACGCGCGAGCTGAGCTTCGAATTCCATTATTTCTTCATGCGCAAGCTGTGGTTCGCGCATCTGGCGCGTGCGCTGGTGGTGTTCCCGGGCGGCTTCGGCACGCTCGACGAGCTCACCGAGATCCTGACCCTGGCGCAGACGCGCAAGCTCGAGCGCGCCATCCCGGTGCTGCTGTACGGCTCGGCCTACTGGCGCGAGATCGTGAACTTCGAGGCATTGGTCCGGCACGGCATGATCGACGCGGCCGACCTGCAGCTGTTTCTGTATGCGGATGAGCCGGCGACGGCGCTGGCGCTGCTGCAGGCGCGCCTGCCGGCAGGAGCCGATGAGGCCACTCCCGGCTTCGCACACTCGCGCACCCGCGGCTCGGAGCGCTGAGGCACCCCTCAGCCCTGCCAGCGCACGTACGGCGCCTCCAGCGGCACCTCGACGCCCGGGTGGGCCGGGATGATCCGCGCCGTATAGTCCGTGGCGGCGCGTGTGGCCGGCACGCTGGCGGCATAGTGATACGCGTCGCTGCCCGCGTCCTCGGGCTGGCGCAGCATCTCCTGGCGGAAGGGCTGCGCGGATTGCAGCGACGCTTCGCCCGCGGCCGGTGAGCCTGCCGCGGACGGCTCGGCATACAGCTCCACGCGCACGGACTGGGGTCGCAGTGCACCCAGGTACACCGTGGCGCTGAACTCGTGCCGGCCCTCGCGGCTCTCGACCCCGACACGGCCGAAGCGCACCTGCGGCCAGTTGTACTCCAGGGCCGCCAGCCAGTTGGCGATCTGCTCGCCCTGGCGTGCACCGTTCTGCGCGCGCTCGCGATAGCGCGCGGCGGCGGGCAGGTAGCACTGCTCGAGGTACTGGCGCACGCTGCGGTTGGCGGAGTACTCGGGCGTGAGGCGCGCCATGCTTTCGCGCACGCGTCGCACCCACGCCTGCGGTATCCCGTCCGCGTCGCGCTCGTAGAATTCGGGAACGATGCGGTTCTCGAGCAGCTCGTAGAGCTGCTGCGCCTCGTGCTCGTCCCAGGCGCGGTCATCGTCGTGCTCGCGCCCGTCACCCAGCGCCCAGCCGAGCTCCGGGGCGTACGCTTCGGCCCACCAGCCGTCCAGCTCCGAGAGGTTCAGACCGCCGTTGACCAGCACCTTCATGCCGCTGGTGCCACAGGCTTCCCAGGGGCGCCGCGGCGTGTTGATCCACACGTCCACTCCCTGCGCCAGCTGCTCGGTCAGCAGCATGTCGTAATCGGCCAGGAAGATCGCATGCGGCCGAACGTCCTGGCGGCGCACGAAGCGCACCCACTCGGCGATCAGCGCCTGGCCCGGAGCGTCCGCCGGGTGGGCCTTGCCCGCGAGGATCAGCTGCACCGGCCGCTGCGGATGCGTCAGCAGGCGCACCAGCCGCTCGGGGTCCGACAGCAGCAGGTTGGGCCGCTTGTAGGTGGCAAAGCGGCGCGCAAATCCGAGAGTCAGCACCTCGGGGCGGAAGATGTGGCGCACCGCGTCGACCTGCTCGGGCGTGGCACCCGCCGCGTCCAGCTGGCGCGACAGCCGATCGCGCGCGAAGCTGACGAGCGCCTGACGACCCGCCGCGCGGCACTGCCAGATGCGCGCCGCGGACACGGTGCGCAGCTGCGTGTCGACGCCTCCCAGCTCCCCGAGCCAGCGCTGCTTGCCGCAGACGCCGGTCCACAGCTCATCGGCCGCGGGGCCGTCCCAGCTGGGCGTGTGCACGCCGTTGGTCACGGATCCGACGGGTATCTCGTGCACCGGCCAGCGGGGGAACAGCGGCAGGAAGATGCGCCGGCTGACCGCGCCATGCAGCCGGCTGACGCCGTTCACGGTGGCGCTGCCGCGCACCGCGAGGTACGCCATGTTGAACGGCTCGGCATCATCGTGCGCATCCCTGCGGCCGAGCGCGAGCAGCTCGCCCAGCGGCAGGTGCAGCTGCTCGGCCGCGTACTTGCCCAGATAGCGCTCGATCAGCTGCGGCGCGAACACGTCGAAGCCGGCGGGCACCGCGGTATGCGTGGTGAACACATTGCCGGCGCGGGTGATCGCCAGCGCCGTGGCGAATGGCTGCCCGCCCGCCTGCATGAGGCTGCGCGCCCGGTCCAGAATCACCAGCGCCGCGTGGCCTTCGTTCAGATGGCAAACCTCCGGCAGCTGTCCGAGCGCCTCCAGCAGCCGCCAGCCGCCGATGCCGAGCACCAGCTCCTGCTGCAGGCGCAGCTCCGCTCCCCCGCCGTACAGCTCGCTGGTGATGCCGCGATGGGCGGGGTAGTTGGCGACGTCATTGCTGTCGAGCAGGTACAGCCGCAGCCGCCCCACCGTCACCTCCCACGCCCGCAACCACAGCGAGTAGCCCGGCAGGTGAATCTGCAGGCGCAGCCACTGCCCATCGGGCGTGCGCAGCGGCCTCACCGGCAGCTGATCCGGATCGTTGTAGGGAAACAGCGCCTGCTGGCTGCCGTCCGCACCGATGACCTGGCGGAAATAGCCCTGCTGGTACAGCAGTCCCACCCCGACGATCGGTACACCGAGATCACTCGCCGCCTTGAGCTGGTCGCCGGCGACGTTACCCAGGCCACCGGCGTAGATCGGCAGCGCCTCGCTGAGCATGAATTCCATGCTGAAGTAGGCGACGCGGCCGAGCTGCGCCGCCGCGTGACTCTGCTGGTACCACGCGGGCGATGCGGCCGCCGCCCGGCGCGCGCCGGCCAGCCGCTCGACCTGCGCGCGAAACTCCGGCTCCGCGAGCAGCTCGGTGAGCCGCTGCGCCGAGGCCGTCTGCATCACGGCCCAGGGGCTCTGTGTGCGCGCCCACAGCTCCGGCTCGAGCCGGCGCCACAGCGGATCGGCCGCGTGGTTCCACGCCCAGCGCAGGTCCAGCGCCAGCTCGCGCAGCAGTTCCAGCACCGCCTGGGCGCTCGGCCCCGGTGCTCCGCCGCCGCCCGCGCCGCCCGCGCCACCCGCGCCGCCAGAGGGTTCGTCCATGATCAAGCTTGACCTGAGGCCGGCCCGCTTGTCCATCAGGCGACGCCGCAGGGCCGGCCACGCCGGACGGCCCCGTGCGCACCCATCCGCAAAGGGCTGCGGCTACTACGGATCAAAATGCGCCCGCGACGCTGGCCTAATGGGCTCATGTTCGAGCTCGTACGCAGACTGCCGCGACGTGAGGGTGCCGGACTCCTGCAGCCGGTGGCGCTGGTGTATGCGTGGCTGATTCTGTTCAACGTCGCGGTGTGGATCTGGGCCGCGCTCGCCTTCGGCTCCCAGCCCATCCTGCTCGGCACGGCGCTGCTCGCCTATGGCTTCGGCCTGCGCCATGCCGTGGACGCCGATCACATCGCCGCCATCGACAACGTCACGCGCAAGCTCATGCAGGAGGGCAAGCGGCCGGTGACCGTGGGATTTTACTTTGCGATGGGTCACTCCACGGTGGTGATCTGCGCGGCGGCGGTGATCGCCGCGATGGCCTCGGTGCTGAACGTGCACTGGCGGCAGGCGCACAGCATCGGCGGCATCGTCGGCACCTCGGTCTCGGCGCTGTTCCTGCTGACCATCGCGGCGATGAACCTGCTGATCTTCCGCTCCGTGTGGCTGACCTTCCGGCACGTGCGCCGCGGAGGCAGCTACGTGGAGGAGGACTTCGACCTGCTGCTGAACCGGCGCGGGCTGGCCGCGCGGCTGTTCCGGCCGCTGTTCCGGCTGATCCGTCAGAGCTGGCACATGTTTCCGCTCGGTCTGCTGTTCGGCCTCGGATTCGACACCGCCACGGAAGTGGCCCTGCTGGGCATCTCGGCGACGCAGGCAGCCCGTGGCATCTCCATCTGGTCGATCATGGTGTTCCCCGCGCTGTTCGCGGCCGGCATGTCGCTGGTGGACACCACCGATGGGATCCTGATGCTCGGGGCCTACGACTGGGCGTTCGTCAAGCCGATCCGCAAGCTCTTCTACAACATGGTGATCACGCTGGTATCGGTGCTGGTGGCCGTGCTGGTCGGCGGTATCGAGGCGCTCGGGCTGCTGCAGGACAACCTCGGGCTCTCCGGGCCCTTCTGGACGCTGATCGCGCAGCTCAACGGCAACTTCAACAGCCTGGGATTCATCATCATCGGCCTGTTCATCGTCGCCTGGATCGGCTCGGTGCTCGTGTATCGCTACCGCGGCTACGAGCGCATCGAGGTGAAGGCCGTGAGGCCGCGCTATACGGATAGCTACGCGGACAGACGCTACGCGGATAAGTGAGCCATGCACAACGCCCGCTGGAAGCTACCCGTCGGATGCGCGGCGCTGTGCGCGCTGATGGCGTTGGGGTGGCACGCGCCCGCGAGCGCTGCCTCGGCGGTGCAGGGGCAGCTGGCGGCGGCGCTGGCCGTGCGGCCGAACCTCACGCACGGCGCGCAGCTGTTCGCGTTCTGCGCGCGCTGCCACGGCGTCGATGGTGGCGGCAGCGCCGATGGGACGGTGCCGGCGATCGCGGCGCAGGCGCCGCGCGTGCTGCTGCGCCAGCTGCTCGAGTATCGCGTGGCGATGCGCTCGGACCTGCGCATGAGCGCGGTGGCGCACACTCAGCGCCTGCCCGACGCGCAGGCGCTCGCGGACGTCGCCGCCTATGTCGGGAGCCTGCCCGCGGCCGTGCGCTCCGCCGGGAAGCGGGCGCCTGGCTCGCTGAGCCCCGGCGCGAGGGCCTTCGCCGACGGCACGTACACCCGCCTGTGCGCCGGCTGCCACGGAGAGCTCGCGCAGGGCTCGGGCGATGCTCCGCGCCTGGCCGGCCAGCGCTACCCCTTCCTGCTGCAGCGGCTCACGGACGCCGCGGCCGGGCGTGTGCTGCAGCCCGTGCACGGCCCGCTGCTCGGCGGCCTGCAGCCCAACGATCTCGCCGCCGTCGCGGCCTACCTTGCGCAGCTGCGGGCGCCGGGGCGCTGAGCTGCCGGCTCAGCCGGCGGGCAGCTCAGCCGGCGGGTGGCTCGACCTCCATCAGCATGCGCACCAGCTGCGCCAGCGAGCGCGCCTGCATCTTTTCCATGACGCGCGCCCGGTGGATCTCGATGGTGCGCTGGCTCACGCCCAGGTCGCCGGCCATCACCTTGTTGGGCTTACCGGCCGTGACCAGATCGAGGACCTGGCGCTCCCGTGGTGTGAGGGAGGCGAGGTGCTCGCGGATGCGGTCGGTGGCCTTGAGCTGCGCGCGGATCGTGGCATCGCGCTCCAGTGCGCGCTGCACCCGGTCGATCAGGTCCTGGTCGCGAAACGGCTTCTGCAGGAAGTCGAACGCGCCGTGCTGCATGGCCTCCACGGCCATGGGAATGTCGCCGTGACCGGTGATGAATACCACCGGGATGGTCGCGCCGCGCAGGTTCAGCTGCTGCTGCAGCTCCAGCCCGCTCATGCCCGGCATGCGGATGTCGAGCACCAGGCAGCCGGGCTGGCTCACCTCGTAGCTGGGCAGGAACTCCTGGGCCGAGGCGAAGGTACGCACGGGCAAGCCGATCGACTTCAGCAGCAGCCGCAGCGAATCGCGAACCGCCTCATCGTCGTCGACGATGAAAACCGTGGTGGGGGGCTCCTTCATATCGGCCGGCAGCATCCACGAACGCCCCGCCGACCGCAAGCCCGGCGCCACGGGTACGCATCCGAACATATGCGTATTTCCCCGCCGCTGCGGGTACGCTAGAAGCTGCGCGCCAACAACCTCAGGGAGGTTTCCATGGAAGAGCACGAGCGGATGGGCCGCTGGCCCGAGCTGCTGCAGCAGGGTGCCCAATGGCTCGCCGGGGCGGCGCTGGGGCCGCTGCGTGACCGGCTGGACGCTCTGCTGGCGGCGTATCGGCGCGAGGTGCGTCGGGCGGCGGCGACTTACGTGCTGTGCCAGCTGCTGGTGGTGTTGCTCTCGGCCGTGGTCGGGCTCGTGGCACTGACGGTGATGCTCGCCTTCTGGAGCTCGCATCGCGTGCTGGCGGCGGCCCTGCTCGCCGCCGCCTTCCTGCTGATCGCGGCGGTTTGCGCGCTCGCGGTCGGGCGCCTGAGCCGCCCCCGCGGCGCGCAGCGCGAGGCGCCACGCTAGCCCGAGCCATGGGTCGGGCAATGCGTAGTTGCCCCTATGGCGCCTGCGGATCGTCCGACGCAGCATGTGCCGCAGAGCCCGATTCCCGATGCGAGTTTCTCGATGACGCTGGCGCCGCAGATCACCTTTCGCCACCTGGAGCCTTCACCCGCGATGGAGGGGCGCATCCGCGCGCTCGCGGCGAGGCTCGAGCGCTTCAGCCCGAGCATCCTGCGCTGTCGCGTCACCGTGCAGGCGCCACCCGCGCATCACCGGCAAGGCCGCGTCTTCGAGATCGGGATCGATGTCGACGTGCCGGACAGGCAGATCTGCGTGCGGCACTCGCACCCCTACAGCCAGGCACACGAGGACGCCTATGTGGCGCTGCGCGATGCGTTCCGGGCCGTGCGCCGGCAGCTGCAGGACTACGAGCGCCGACATCGCGGGGACGTGAAGGCACACGCGCCGCAGGCGCAGGCGCGCGCCGACGAGTTCGACGCCGGGCCTGACTCGCGCACGGGCTAGCGGCTAGCCGCCAGCCATCTCCCCGGGCAAGGTCACGGTGAAGACCGCGCCGCGCGGCTCGTTGGGCTGGAACTCGAGCCGACCGCGATGCGCCTCCACGATGCTGCGGCTGATCGCCAGACCCAGGCCCGTGCCGTGCGGCTTGGTGGTCAGAAACGGGGTGAACAGCTGCGCGCGCAGCGCCTCGGGGACACCCGCGCCATTGTCGAGCACCTGGATCTGCAGCTGCCCGGCGGGGCTGCCGTGGGTGCGGATGTGCACCTCACGCTGACCGGAGGGCAGGGATTGCACCGCATCGATCCCATTGCGCAGCAGATTCAGTACGACCTGCTGCATCTGTATGGGATCCAGATGCGCGCGCGGTAACGCCGGGTCGAGCACCAGCACTACGCGCACATCGCTGGCGCGCGCATCGGCGCGCGTGAGCGGCTCGAGCTCGCGGATCACCTCGTTCAGATCGACCCATTCGCGCGAGGTGCTGCGGTTGCGCACCAGGCTGCGCAGCCGGCGGATGATCTCCCCGGCGCGCAGCGCCTGTTCGGCGATCTGCTGCAGGGCCTCACGCACCTCCGCGATGTCCGGATCGGCCAGCGCGAGCAGGCGCGTGCCGGCCTGGGCGTAGGTCGCGATGGCGGCGAGCGGCTGGTTGAGCTCGTGGGAGATGCCGCTGGCCATCTCTCCCATGGTCGCCAGCCGCGACACGTGCATGATGCGCTCACGGGCCTCGCGGACCTCCTGTTCGGCGCGCCGGCTGTCAGTGACGTCGTCGCCGGAGCACAGCACGCCACCGACGGCGCCCTGCGCGTCCTCGATGACCACACAGCGCCAGACGATCTGGCGCGTCGCGCCCTCGGCCGTGAGCACCGGGCACTCGAAATCGCGCGGCTGCCGTGGGTGTTGCTGCAACAGCGCATCGAGCTCGGCGCGCAGCCGCGCGCGCTGCCCGGCGGGCACGACGGTTTCCGGCCAGCTCGTCCCGAGCAGCGCGGCTTCGTCACGCCCCAGCACCTCGCAGCCCTTGCGATTGATCATCGTGACGTGCAGTTCCGCATCCAATCCCACCAGCATCGTCTGCGCGGCCTCCAGGTAGCGATTGGCCCGCTCGCGCTCGCGCTCGAGTGCCGCGAGCGCCTGCTGGCGCAGCGTCATGTCCTGGATGAAGCCGACGAAGCGCGGCGGATCCGAGCCGATGCGGCCGACCGACAGCAAGGCCGGGAAGACGCTGCCGTCCTTGCGACGGGCCTGCACCTCGCGGCCCAGGCCGATGATGTGCGCCACGCCGGTCCGCAGGTAGCGGGTGAGGTATCCATCGTGCTGATCGCGGTCGCGCTCGGTCATCAGCATGCTGACGTTGCGACCGAGCGTCTCGGCCGCGCCGTAGCCGAACAGCCGCTCGGCGGCGCGATTGAACACCTGCATGCTGCCGCGATGATCGATCAGAATGACCGCGTCGACCGTGGCGTCGAGCAGCGCCTGCGCTTCCAGCGAGTGAGCGCCTGCAGGATTTACGCCGGGAGGATTTACGCCGAAGGGGTCCACGCCTGCGCGATTCACGCCAGCGACGCGATCCATAGTTGCCGACTCACGCTTGCGACGCCATCCGTAGTTGCCACAAGGGGGTAAGCGAAGCAGCGCATGGCATCGCCACGCGACAGGCGCCAGTATGCCGTCCGATGAAATCCCTGTCATGCATTCTGCTGTTCGTCGAGCGCGGCGCCGGCCCGTATCTGGGTCTGAGCAAGGCATTGCTGCTGGCGCGGCACTTCGGGGCGCGGCTGGAGCTGCTGCTGTGTGAGACACAGCACCCGGTCGCGCCGCTCACGGGGAATACGTCGGTGGCGGAGCGCGCGCGCGCCGAGTGCATCGGCGAGGGTGAGCGCTATCTGCGGGCGTTGCGTCACACCATCGTGTCGCCCGACATCGAGATCGGCACCGAGGTCGTGTGCGCGCCGTCGCCGGTCCTGGGCCTGGCGGACAAGCTGCGGCGTGCGCAGGTGCAGATCGTGGTCAAGGCCGCGCGCGTGGCGGCGGGTCTGCTCGGGCCGCTCGAATGGCAGCTGGCGACGCGCTGTTCGGCGCCGCTGCTGCTGACGGCCGGGCGGGCCTGGCGCGCGACGCCACGATTCGCCGCGGCGCTGGATCTGAGTGAGCACGCGCATGCCCGGCCCGGAGATCAGATCGTCGGGCTGTCCGAGATGCTGGCCCGGCGCTGCGGCGCCGAGCTGGACTATCTGTACGCCGCGCCGACGCGGGGCGCCGGGGCACGCACCGCCAGCGAGGCTCATCGCCGCCTGCACGCGCTGCTGCCGGCGCAGCAGGCGGGTCTTGGAAGGTTGCAGTATTGCAGCGGCGAGGCTGCGGGAGTCCTGCCACGTCTCATCGCGCGTCGCGACTACGATCTGCTGGCCGTCGGGACTGCCTCGAATCCCTCCGGTGCAGCCTGCGGCGCGCTCACCCGGGCCCTGCTGCAGGCGAGCGCCGGCGATGTACTGCTGGTGCCCGCAGGAGTGAGCGCCGCGGGTACGCTGCGCCGGGAAACCGAAGCCATGGCCGGCTGAGATGCGCCGGCAGGCGCGCCGCGTGAACCGCTGCCGATACCGGCCGCCGCTCGCCGGCGTATGATCGGGGCACGTCGCATAGGGAGCCGTTGGATGGATATCACATGTCAGCCGAGCATGCCGACCGCCGCCGCTTTCTGAGCATCCTGGGCGCCTGCGGGCTGGCCGCGGGGACGGTGAGGGCGCGGGCGTCGATCGCCGTAGCTCCCGTGCCGGCTCCCGCGGCGGCTGCCGACTCGAGCACCGAGGTACGCCGTATTTCATTCGTGCATACGCACACCGGCGAGCGGCTGACCGCCGAGTATTTTGCGGCGGGCCGGTATCAGCCCGACTGTCTCGAGCGCGTCGATCATCTGCTGCGCGACTTCCGCACCGGCGAGGTGCATCGCATCGATCCGGCGCTGCTCGACATTCTGTTCGATCTGCAACGGCGGGCGGGCCGCACGGCCGCCTTCCAGGTGATCTCGGGCTATCGCTCGCCGGCCACCAACCAGATGCTGCGGCACACGACCGAAGGGGTCGCCCAGCACAGCATGCATCTGCTGGGTCGCGCGATCGATGTGCGGCTCGAGGGCTTCCCGACCTCACGGCTACACGTGCTGGCGCGCTCGCTGGCGCGCGGCGGTGTCGGCTTCTACCCGGCCTCCGATTTCGTGCACGTGGATACCGGCCGCGTGCGCTTCTGGTAGCGGCGCCGCTGCCGAGGACGGCGGCTGCGCGGGGGACACCATGCGCGGCAGCGGCGGCAGTCCGAGCAGTGCCTGCAGAAGCCGGTCCTGCCCGTAGAGATCCTCGAAGAAGTGCAGCTGCCCATCCTCGCTGGCGATCGCCGTGCCGTAGAGAATCAGCACGTGCACCGGCTGCGCGAGCGTGACGCGCAGCGTGCGCGTGCCGTTCATGGCCGCGAGGATGTTCGCGCGTGTCCAGTTTCCCGGCGTACCCTGCAGCGCGTACTGCGCGAGCGCCACGGCGTCACTGACACGAATGCACCCGTGACTGAAAGCCCGCTGGGCGCGTCCGAACAGCTGCACCGCGGGCGTGGAATGCAGGTACACATCGTGCGCGTTGGGCAGCACGAACTTGATCAGACCGAGCGCATTATCGGCACCCGGCTGCTGCCGCAGCCGCAGCGCACCGCTCGCCAGCAGGCGCAGATTCTGCGGCGTCGCCGCCACCACCGGCGACTCATCGGACGGCCCGCTCACCAGCTGCATGTGCTGTCGCTGCAGGTAGTCCGGGTCCCGCGCCAACGCCGGCAGCACCTCGCGCTGCACGATGCTGCGAGGGATGTCCCAGTAGGGCCGGAACACCACCGTGCGCATGTCGGCCATGAACACCGGCGTGCGGGTGCGCGCGTACTCCTGGCCGACGATCACGTCCATGCGCAGCATGCCCTGCTCGCGATCGCTGTCGCCGTCGAAGGCGAACAGCCGGAACTCGGGAATATTCACCATGATGGTCGGATGGCGCTGCGGCGGCAGCCAGCGCCAGCGCTCCAGAGTCAGTTCCATCTGCCGCACGCGCTCGCCGAGCGGCACCGTCAGGGCCGCGTAGGTGCGTGCGCCAAGCACGCCATCGACCTGCAGACCGTGCAGCCATTGGAACTGTCTGAGCGCCGCGACCAGTGCCCCGTCGAGCCGCGTCGCGGCGGCGGATGGGTCTGCGGGCGCGGCGCCAGGCTGCGCGAACGCTGCCATGGACGCGGGCAGACAACCCAGCGCGCGCAGCAGCCGGCGCAGCTGCGGCGCACCCGCGTAGCCGGCGCCGGGCCTGATCGGGTGCCCGGGCAACGCCGGCAGGTCGGTCAGCTGCGGCTGCCGCGCGAGTGCGCGGTAGCGGGGCAGGGCGGCTTCGAGCAGCCGATAGTGGATGAAGGCCGGCTCGAAGCCCGCGAGCATCTCTTTCGGGTCGGTCGCGCTCGAGAGCCGCTCGAGCGCCGCGGCCGCGTCGAAGCCGTCGGATCTCGCGGGCAGCTCGAACCCGGCCGCTCGCGGGTCTATGCGCCCGGCGTGCAGATCGTCGATGAAGGCCAGCAGCGAGGCGGACAGCTGCCGATCCCAGCCGAGCCAGCCGAGCCGTGCGGCGGCCCGGTCGGGCTCGCCAGCGGCGCTCGGCCGCGGCGCCTGCAGGGCGGCAAGGGCCCTCTGCAGCGCATCGACCTGATAATCCTCGGGGACTAGGCCGTAATCGCCGGCGTCGTGCAGGACCTGCAGCAGCGTGCGTCCCTGGGAACCGAGCCGGCCCCCCGCTCGAAGCCACAGCGGTGCGCCGTTTCGTGCCGCATACAGTGAATCCGCCCGCTGCCGTTCGGACGCCGGGGAATGCAGGCGGATGGATGCGGCCTGACTCGGGCCGCAGAGGCCCACGCCCAGGGACCCGATGGTCAGCACGGCGGCGAGCCGCAGCGCGGCGGCGCGCCGCCGAGCCGTCGCCGACCGGCCTGTCCCTGTCGCCTGCATCGCTGGCCTAGGCAAGGCCTAGGCAGGCCGCAGCGACAGCCGGCCCGCTTCGATCTCGGCGGTCAGGTGCTCGCGCAGTGCGCTTTCCGGCTGGTGGGTGAGATCCTTGTGGATCTCGTGAATGACCAGGGCGCTGACCGCCCCGGGCAGCCCCTCGCGCAGCACCCCGAGGAAGCGCGGGGCGCACACCAGCACCAGCCGATCGATGCCCCCGGCGTGTACGCCATCGGCCAGACTCTGGCCGATGCGCTGCACGAACTGCTGCGTTTCATGTCTGCGCGCCTGCGGCTCCGAAGCGGTCGCATGATGCGCGGTGGCGCCGCGTCGGCCGGCGTGCAACGGCGCGCGATCGGCCTTGCGGCCCGGCTTGTCGCTGACGAGGTCGCGTTCGTGCAGATGCGCCAGCGGATCGGTGAGCTGGCCGGAAACGTGCAGCGCCGAGCGCAGCGCGCTGCGATCAGCGATATCGTAGAACAACGCGCCGGCCTCATCGGCGACGACGATCCGAATGCTCATGCCGCAGCCTCTCCTCCAGCCCAACGCCCGTGGGCCCGTGCCGTTTCATTACGCATGCGCCGGGCGCTGCGGACAATAGGTAGTCCCCACAGAGCCCGTAGGCACAGCTCCGAATCGCCGCGTCGACCGGCTCGAAGCACAGTGATACGGGTCCGAGAGCCGGGGGCCCGCATCGCCCTCGAGGAGCCTGTCATGAACCCGCCGTCTCAAGCCGCAGCGCGTGGCGCGCCCGAGCGCCTGGTCACCCCCTATGGGCCTTACGCGCCGCAGGCCACCCGTCCCACCCATGCCACGCCCATCGCGCCGCTGTTCTACGACCCTGAGCATCGGCGGCAGATCATCGCGCAGGCGGCCTATTTCCGCTCCCAGCGGCGCGGCTTTACCCCCGGCCACGAGCTCGAGGACTGGCTCGCGGCGGAGGCCGAGGTCGATACGGCGTTGCTCCCGGATCTCAGAGCGTAGGCTCGCGCGTCGCGCTGCGCGCCCGGGACTCGACCACCCGCCATGAATCTCGGCGTGGAACCCGGGATCCTCAGGATCGCCTACAAGCTTCTGGTCAACGACCGGCCGAAGTTCTTGGCGCTGCTCGTGGGCATCACCTTCGCGGTGTTCCTGATGATCGAGATGACCTCGCTGTTCGCCGGCATCCTGCTGCGCTCCTCCTCCACGGTCATCAATATCGGCTCGTCCATCTGGGTGATGGATCCTGCCGTGCAGACGGTCGCCAACACCATCCCGCTCCCGAACTATGTTCTCGATGAGGTGCGCAGCCTCCCGGGGGTGAAGTACGCGGTGCCGCTCTACTCCGGCAGCGCGCTGCTCAAGCTGCGCGACGGCACGTACCAGGCGGCCAACATCGTCGGGCTGGATGACACCAGCCTGGTGGGCAGCCCGCACATGATCCTCGGAAACATCCAGGACATCTTCGCCGAGAACGCCTTCATCGCCATCGAGGACTCCGAGTTCTACAAGCTCGAGAATCCGCACATCGGCACCGAGTTCGAGCTCAACGATCATCGCGGCCGCATCGTCGGGCTGGCGCGTGTCGCCTCGAGCTCCCTGTTCGGTGTGCCCACCCTCTACACGACCTATTACCGGGCGCTGCAGTACATTCCCAACACCCGCTTCACCATCTCCTACGTACTGGTCGAGCCGAAGTCGCCCGCGGCCGTCGCGACGATCAAGGCGCGTGTCGCGGCCGATGGCTACCTGGCTCTGACGAAGGACGAGTTCATGAGCAAGGTCTCCAGGTTCTACATGTATCAGACCGGCATCGGCACCAACATGCTGTTGATGACGCTCATCAGCTTCATCGTCGGACTGTCGATCTCCGGTCAGACCTTCTATACCTTCATTCTGGAGAACCTCGACCGCTTCGGCGCGCTCAAGGCGATCGGCGCCAAGTCGCGCGAGCTCGTGTCGATGATCCTGTTCCAGGCGACCTTCGTCGCGCTGACCGGATACGGCTTCGGGGTCGGCCTGTGCGCTCTGCTCATCTGGCTCGCCCGCGCTCACCTGCCCGACTATGCCGCCATCATCACCTTTTCGAACCTCGGGCTCGCGTTCGCGATGGTCGTCATCATCGCCGCCTGTTCCAGCTACTTCGGCGTGCGCAAGGTATTGCGCATCGAGCCGTTCGACATCTTCCGGGGCTGACGATGACCACCGAGGCGATCGCAGCGCAGGGCATCAACAAGTGGTTCGGTGAGACCGAGCCGCGCACTCACGCCGTCAAGGACGTGAGCTTCGAGGCGCACTTCGGCGAGATCGTGTACGTCGTGGGGCCGTCGGGAAGCGGCAAGACGACCCTGCTGAGCATGATCTCCGGGATTCTGCGACCCAACAGCGGCAGCGTGCGGGTCGAGGGCACCGACATATGGAATCTGTCCACGGACGCGCTCGCCGACTTCCGCCTGCACAGGATCGGCTTCGTGTTTCAGGACTATCACCTGTTCCCGCGGCTGACCACCGCCGAGAACGTCGCGATCCCGCTGGTGCTGCAGAATCGCGCCTGGGATGAGTCGCTCGCCGAGGCGCAGCGCGACCTGGAGATCGTCGGCCTGCGAGCGCGCGCGCAGCTGCCGCCGGTGAAGCTCAGCGGCGGAGAGCAGCAGCGCGTCGCCATCGCCCGCGCCATCATCGGCCGCCCCGACATCATGATCTTCGATGAGCCGACCGCCTCGCTCGACGGGGACACCGGCCGCAACATCGTGCAGTTCGTGCGCCAGCATCTGCTGTCCGACAAGCGCTGCATCGTGATCGTGACCCACGACAGCCGCATCTACGAGTTCGCCGATCGGATCCTGAGGATGGAGGACGGCAGAATCATGGGAGTCGAGCGCAGTGAGCTGGATGCACAATAAAGCCGTCTTCATCGCCTCGGGCCTGGCGCTGCTGCTGGCGCTGGTGAGCGCGTTCATCTTCAGCCAGCAGCCGCAGGCTCAGCCGCCGGTCTTCCGTCCGACGGCCGATCCGTACGCGCACGGGGTCTACTCCGAGGGCATGATCGAAAGCGACCAGGCCCAGGGCGAGAACATCAACATCTACCCGGAGGTGCCGGGACCGATTACGCAGGTGCTGGTCGCGGAGGGTCAGCCGGTGCACCAGGGCGATGCGCTGCTCACGCTGGACGATTCCGTGCAACGCGCCACGACCGAGCAGCTGCAGGCGCAGGCGCAGGCCGCGCTCGCCACGCTGCGCGAGCTGCAGGCCGAGCCGCGGCCGGAGACGCTGGCCGTGTCCGCCGCGCAGCTCGACAACGCACGCGCCACCCTGCAAAGCGCCCGCGATCAGCTCGCGAAGCAGCAGCGCTCCTACCAGATGGATCCGAAGTCCGTGAGCAGGAACGATCTGGACAACGCCATCGACGCGGAGCGCATCGCGGCCACCAATCTGGAGGTCATCGACCGGCAGTACCGGCTCACCAGGGCGGGGGCCTGGATCTACGACGTTCAGAACCAGGAGCGCACCTACACCGCCCTGCAGAGATCCTATCGGTCGGCGGCCGCGCTGCTGGCGAAATACACCCTGCGTGCCCCCAGCGACGGCGTCGTGCTCACCGTGCAGGCCACCGTCGGCAGCTACGTGTCCGCGCAGGGCGCCTACGACTCCTACACCCAGGGGTTCGATCCACTCATCATCATGGGCAAGCCCGAGGGCAAACTCGAGGTGCGCGCGTACATCGACGAGATCCTCATCCACGAGCTGCCGAACTCCTCGAGCATGCAGGCGCAGATGTTCATTCGTGGCACCGATGAGCATGTGCCTCTGACCTTCGTGCGCGTGCAGCCCTATGTCTCGCCGAAGATCGAGCTCTCCGACGAGCGTCAGGAGCTCGTCGACGTGCGCGTGCTGCCGGTGATTTTCAGCTTTCAGAACGCCCCGGCCCTGCATCTGTATCCGGGACAGCTGGTGGATGTGTATGTGCGCTCCGAATGACCGGCGGCGCGCGATCGGAGCGCCGGCGCGGCTGGGACGCTGGCTGACGAGCGCGTTGGCGTGTGCGCTCGCGGGCTGCGCGGTCGGACCGAACTTCCACGCCCCGGCGGCCCCGCCCGTGACGCATTACTCGTCCGGAGGAGATTCGGTCCGGACGGCGGCTGCGCAAGGCATCGCGCAGCGCTTCATCCCCGGACAGGCCGTGGCGGGCGACTGGTGGCGGCTGTTCAACTCCGCACAGCTGCAGTCCGTGGTCGCCGAGGCGCTCGCCAACAATCCCGGCCTGCAGGCCGCGCAGGCGAGCCTGCGCGCGAGCGAGTACAGCCTGCGTGCCGGTTACGGCATCTTCTACCCGCAGGCCCGCGCCGACGGCCAGGCGACGCGGGAGCGGTTCTCGCCCCTGGAGCTGGGAGAGAGCTCGCGCGCCAGCGTTTTCAATCTGTTCACGCTCTCTGCCTCGGCGAGCTACGCCCTCGACCTGTTCGGGGGCGAGCGGCGGCAGCTCGAGGGGCTCGCCGCCCAGGTCGATGTGCAGCGCGCCACGGAGCACGCAACCTACGTCACCCTGCTTTCCAACGTCGTCAATACCGTCGTCGCCGCGGCAGCCTACCGTGCGCAGATCGATGCGACGCGCCAGCTCATCGACCTGCAGCGCGAACAGGTGAGGCTGGCCCAGATCCAGTACCGGGCCGGCACCCAGCCCTATTCCGCCGCGCTGAGTCTGCAGAGCCAGCTCGCCACCTATGAGGCCAGCATTCCGCAGCTCGAGCAGAAGCTTGCGCAGAGCGATGACCTGCTCGCAGCGCTGGTCGGCCGCGTGCCTGCCGACGAGCGCGCGCCGCAGATCGACCTCAAGGATCTCAAACTACCGGGTGATCTACCTGTGAGCCTGCCATCGGATCTGGTGCGGCAGCGACCGGACATCCTCATCGCCCAGGCGACCGCCCATGCCGCGAGCGCCAACGTCGGGGTGGCGACGGCCGCCCTGCTACCGAGCGTGACCTTGAGCGGGGGCTACTCTGCCAACGGCCTGACGACCACTCGCATCTTCGCCGCGAACGGCAGAGAGTGGAGCTTCGGAGCAGACCTCACGGCGCCGCTGTTTGAAGGAGGGACCTCGTGGTTCAACCGCAAGGCCGCCGTCGAAAACTATCATCAGGCGCTGGCTTTGTATCGCCAGACCGTCCTCGGCGCGTTCGAGCAGGTCG
>DATJSD010000102.1:0-24097 GCA_035504335.1 Steroidobacteraceae bacterium
TTCCCGGCGCAGGCCGGGTCGCACACGCAGGGGATGCTGCTCATGAGTCACGGGCTGTTCACCTTCGGGGACAGCGCGAGGCTCGCCTACGAACGTATGATCGAGCTGGTCACGCGCGCCGAGGAGTATCTGGCGAGGCACGCGGCCTGGCGATCGTGGCCGGCGGCCGATGCGGCCGATGCGACCGATGCGACCGCCGAGGCCGATGCGACCGCCGAGGCCGTCGACCTGCCGGTGCCGCGCGTGCAGATCGCTTCCCTGCGCGCCGCGGTCAGCGAGAGCGCGGGCGCGCCGCTGATCCTGGCGGTCCACCCCGATGCCGAGGCGCTGAGCTTTGCGCGGCGCGCGGACGTGGGCGAGATCAGCCAGCAGGGACCCATCACTCCGGACCATGTGATCCGCACCAAGCGCGTCCCGCTCCTGGGTCGCGATGTCGCCGGCTACGCGCGTGCCTATCGGGACGACTTCGCCCGCTATGGCTCGGCCGGCCTCACCATGCTCGATCCCGCCCCGCGCGTGATCCTGGATCGCGAGCTCGGTCTGTGCACGGCGGGGCGCAGCGCGCGGGACGCGCAGGTCGCCGAGGACATCTATCGGCACACGATGCGCGTGATCGCATGCGCCACGGCGCTCGGCGGCTGGCGGGCGTTGCCGGCCCGGGATGTCTTCGAGGTGGAGTACTGGGAGCTGGAGCAGGCCAAGCTGAAGCGCAGCGGACCCTCGCCGCCGTTCGCCGGGGAGGTGGCGCTGGTGACGGGCGCGGCCTCGGGAATCGGCAAGGCTTGCGTGCAGGCGTTTCTGCGGCGCGGCGCGGCGGTCGTGGGACTGGACCTCTCGCCGGCCGTCACGACGCTGCACCGGCGGGCGGACTATCTCGGGGTGCGAGGCGACCTGACGCACGAGGCCGACCTCGAGCGCTCGCTCGACGCGGCGGTGCGCGCCTTCGGCGGGCTGGATGTGCTGTTGCTCAACGCGGGGATCTTCCCGCGCAGCGCCCCGCTCTCGACGCTCGCCATGCGGGACTGGCACGCCGTCATGGCCATCAATCTGGATGCGAACCTGGTGCTGATGCGCCAGTGTCACGCCCTGCTGAAGCTCGCCCCGCGCGGCGGACGCGTGCTGATCATCGGCTCCAAGAACGTCGGCGCGCCGGGCCGCGGTGCGGCCGCGTACTCGGCCTCCAAGGCGGCCCTGCAGCAGCTGGCCCGCATTGCGGCGCTGGAATGGGCGCAGGATCGCATTCGCGTGAACACGCTGCATCCTCACGGGGTGTTCGATACCGGTCTTTGGACCCCTGAGCTGCTGGCCTCGCGGGCGGCCGCCTATGGCATGAGCGTCGAGGAGTATCGGCGGAACAATCTGCTCGGGGTCGAGGTCACGAGCCAGGACGTGGCCGAGCTCGCGGCCGAGCTCTGTGGAGCGCTGTTCGCCAAGACCACGGGCGCGCAGATTCCGGTCGATGGCGGCAATCCGCGGCTGATCTAGCGCCGATCTGGCGCTCTTCTGGCGCTCGTCCGGCGCTCGTCCGGCGCCGGCTGGCGACGGGCTGAGCTCGGCGAGCCCGCCGGGCCGGCGTGCAAACCGCCAACCTCATCACAGGCGGTGCGCGCTCGCGGGATTTCAGGAATGTGACAGCGCCCCCGTTGGCGAATCCAGTCGCAGTCCGGTCGCCGGGGGCGGCGTACGCTCGGGGCGCTGATCCACGTGCTGTGCGATCCACGCAGGATGGATGGGCGTCGGGACGATGCCGGCAGCCGCGCGGATCCGCCGCGCGCATGGCCGCTTGAAGAAGGACGTCGATATTGGAGTGTGACATCGCCGCGATCGTGAGCGGGCAGCGAATCACGGCCGAATTCCAGCCCATCATCGACGTGCGCGTGCCCGCGCTGATGGCGTACGAGGCCCTGGCGCGCGGGCCGGAAGGGCCGTTGCACGCGCCGCTGGCGCTGTTCGCGGCGGCTCGGGCCAGCGGACTGCTGCCGCAGCTGGAGCTGGGCTGTCTCGCGGCCGCACTGCAGGCGGCCGCACGGCTGCGCTACGCCGGCCGGCTGTTCCTGAACATCGCGCCGCATTCGCTGCTGACGGCCATCGAATGGCCACGGGAGCTCGAGCGGCTCTGCCAGCGGTACGCGATCGAACCCACGGCCTGCGTGCTGGAGCTCACCGAGCAGTCGCTGCTCGAGGACTATGAGCAGATCCGCGAGACGCTGCGGGCGCTGCGGGCGCGCGGCTTCGATTTCGCCATCGATGACTTCGGCACCGGCTACTCCGGCCTGCGCATGTGCTCGGAGCTGCGTCCGGATTTCATCAAGATCGACGGCTATTTTGCCCGCGGCGTCGAGCACGACCCGGTAAAGCTGGAGTTCGTCCGCTCGATCATCGACATGGCCAGAGCGGTCGGCAGCCGCGTGATCGTCGAGGGGGTGGAGACGCAGGAACAATGCCGGGAGCTGCTGGATCTGGACGTGGATGGTCTGCAGGGATATGTCTGCGGCCGCCCCCGGCCGGGGCTGTGCCGCGCCGAGGACGCGCTCGCGCCGCTCGCCTGCCTGCGGGCGCCCGACCCGCCGACCACGACCCGCGATCTGATCGTGCAGGTGCCGGCGGTGCCGCCCGACATGCGCATCGGGGCCTTCTTCCAGCTGGTGCAGGAGCGCCCGCAATGCGCGGCCTTCCCGGTGGTGGGCGCCGATGGCGTGCCGCTCGGCATGATCTGGCGCGATCGCTTTCTGGTCACCTATTCCAAACCGCTGCATCCGGAGGCGCTGTCGAGAAAGCCGATCAGCATGCTGATGGACACCGATGCGCTGATCGTCGACGAACGGCTGCGACTGGAGCAGGCGAGCCGCCTGGTGACGCGCCGGCTGCGCCTCGCCAGCACCAATCAGTTCATCATCGTGCGCGACGGATGCTACGCCGGCATGGGTCACGCCCTCGACCTGCTCATGCACATCACCGAGGGGCGCATCAAGGCGGCCACGCACAGCAATCCGCTCACCGCGCTGCCCGGCAACGTGCCGACGCGCGAGCGCATCACGCGCCTGATCGAGCAGGGGCGCGTGTTCGTGGTGGGTTACGCGGACCTGGACGATTTCAAGCCGTACAACGATCACTATGGGTACGCCAAGGGCGATCAGGTGCTGCTGCAGCTGGCACAGGTGCTGGTCAGCGCAGTGGCGCGCGGCACCGATTTCGTCGGACACATCGGCGGTGATGACTTCGTGCTGCTGCTGCGCTCGCCGGACTGGATCGTGCGCCTGGCGCGCGTCATCGAGGAATTCGCAGCGCGCGCGCGCAGTCTGTACTCGGACGCCGACCTGGCGCGGGGCGGCATCGAAACACTCGATCGCTATGGGCAGCGGCGGCTGTTCCCGCTGCTGACCCTGTCGCTCGCGATCGTCGACAGCAGTGTGCACAGGTTCCGCAATGCCGACGAGGTGTCCGAGTGGCTGCAGGCGGCGAAGCGCCGCGCCAAGGCGGTCGAGGGCAACTGCCTGTGGTACGAGGGGCCGGCGGGCGGGCGCAATCTGCTGGAGGATCCGGAGCTGCTCGCGCAGGCGGCGCTGGCGCGCGCGGACGGGTCGGAGGAGGTCGGCCTGGAATCGGGAACCTATGACGAGCTGCGCGCTCCGCTGGAGCTGGGGGAGCGCTCACTGAAGCTCTAGCTCCAGCTCCAGCTCCAGCTCCGGCTGGCTCCAGCCTAGCCGCCCTCCGGCTGTGCCAGCCGGTAACCGACTCCGGTCTCCGTGAGCAGCCAGCGCGGGCGCGAGGGGTCGGGCTCGAGCTTGGCGCGCAGCTGCTTCATGTAGACGCGCAGGTACTGGATCTGCTCGGAGCTCGCCGGTCCCCACACCTGGCGCAGCAGCGTGCGGTGCGTGGCCACGAGTCCGATGTGCTGGCGCAGCACCTCGAGCAGCCGATACTCGATCGGCGTCAGGTGCAGCGAGCGACCCTCGGCATCGTGCGCGCTGCGCGCGGCGAGATCGATGTGCCAGCGGCCGATGCGCAGCGTCGTGCCGGCACCCGCCAGCGTCGCCACGTGCCGCAGCGCCACCTGCACGCGCGCCGCGAGCTCGCGCGACCCGAAGGGCTTGGTGATGTAGTCGTCGGCGCCCTGCTCGAGCGCGGCGACCTTGGCCGCCTCCTCGGTGCGCGCCGACAGCACGATGATGGGCACCGTCGACCAGGCGCGCACTCCGCTGATCACCGTCATGCCGTCGCGGTCCGGCAATCCCAGGTCGACGATCACCAGGTCCGGCTTATGCATTCGCGCGGCGCTCAGCCCGCGCGCGGCGGTGTCGGCCTCGATCACGCGGAACTGCTCGAGCTGCAGCAGCGTGTGCACGACGCGCCGGATCTGCGGCTCGTCCTCGACGATGAGCACCACGCGGCTGGCGAGGGTCATTGCGCGGCGACGGCGTCGGCGGGCGGCGCGGGCAGCGGCGCGGCGTTCTCCGGCAGCGGCAGGGTGAAGCGGAACGCGGCGCCGTGCGGGGCGCGATTCTCGGCCCAGACGCGTCCGTGGTGCAGGCTGAGGATGGTGCGGCAGATGGCGAGCCCGAGGCCGATGCCGCCGACCGCGCCCTCGGGCGCGCCGCGCTGGAATTTCTCGAACAGGATCTGCGGATCGGCGGCCGGCAGACCGGGACCGTCGTCCTCGACGCTGACCTCGACGTGGCGGCGCCCGGCGCTCGCGCTGATGCGGATCTGCGTGCCCGGGGGGGTGTACTTGGCGGCGTTGTCCAGCAGGTTCTCGAGCACCTGCTCGATCAGCCGGCCGTCGATGCGCAGCAGCGGCAGCGTATCGGGAATCTCCACGCGGACCCGATGACGGTACAGCCGCCGCTCCAGCCGATGCAGCACCGAGCCGACGATCTCTTCCAGAGAATAGAAGTCCAGCCGCGGTTGGATCGCACCGCTCTCCAGACGCACCAGGTCGAGCAGCGTGGTGATGCGCTCGCTCACGCGATCGGCCTCCTCGCTCACGGAAGCCGCCAGCGCGCGCCGCTCCTCGGCGCCGAGGCTGTCGAGGTTGCCGGCGAGCGTGGCGGCGCCCGCGGTGATGGTCGCGAGCGGGGTGCGCAGATCGTGCGAGATCGAGGCCAGCAGCGCATTGCGAATCGCCTCTGCTTCGGCGCGCACCTCGGCCGCCTGCGCGTGCGCCGCGAAGTCCGCGCGCTCGAGCGCCAGCCCGATCTGCGCGGCGAAGGTCTCGAGCAGCCGGAACTGCTCGGGCAGCGTGACGCGCCGTGGGTTCGCCGGCAGCAGCGCGAGCGTGCCGAGCACCCGCTCGCCGCCCGACAGCGGCAGGTACAGCCCCGCCGAGCCGCTGAGGGTGTCGGTGCCCACTCCCGCGGCCTTGCCGTGATCGAACACCCATTGCGCGACACCGGTATCGGCGTAGGCGTACACCTCCTCGCGCGGGTCGGTCGGCGGGCGCACGATGCGTCCCTGCTCGTCGGGAAACAGCACCGCCACGCGACTGGCGAACACCTCGTTGACGTGGCGGATGGCGATGTCGGCCATCTGCGCGCGCGAGCGTGCCATGGCGAGCTGGCGGCTCATCGCGTACAGCAGCGCCGTGCGGCGCTCGCGATGCGCGGCCACGCGCGCCTGCAGCCGCACGCTCGCGTTGAGGTTGCCGATGATGAGGGCCACCACCAGCATGATGCCGAAGGTGATCAGGTACTGTGCGTCGGTGACCGCGAAGTTGAACCGCGGCGGGACGAAGGCGAAGTCGAACGCGGCCACGCCGAGCACCGCGCTCACGAGCGCCGCCCGCCGGCCGCCGTAGACCGCCACCAGCGCGGTGGTCAGCAGATAGATCATCACCAGGTTCGCTTCACCCACGCGCGGGAACAGCCCGTACAGCACCGAGCACAGTCCGGTGGCGACCAGCGTTGCGAGAATCGCCAGCAGGTAGCGCGGCCAGCGACGCTTCTCGGAGCCGCCCGCCGCCGTAAATTCGCCGGGGGCGCCGGTGGCGCCGGTGGCGCCGGTGGCGCCGGTGGCACCGGGGCCGCCGGCGGCCGCGTAGGGGCTCGCGCCCCCGGCCGCGTAGCTGCCGGTGGCGTCCGTCGCGCCCCCGCCGGTCTCGTCACGGCCGATCACCATGACGTCGAAGCCGCGCCTGACGTCCAGCAGCCGATCGGTGGTCGCCGGCCGCAACAGCCGTCGCCAGCGCGGCCGGGAAGGGGCCCCGACGATCAGGCGGGTGATGTTGCGCGCGCGCGCATATTCGAGCAGCTCCGCCGCGACCGAGGAGCCGCCCAGGGTGATCGCCTCGGCGCCGAGGGAGGTGGCGAGCCGCAGCACCGCGATGCGCCGGTTGCGCTCGGCCTCCGACAGGCGGATCAGGTCGGGTGTCTCGACGTACACCACCAGCCACTCGGCATCGAGCCGATCGGCGACGCGCTTGCCGGCGCGCACCAGGCGTTCGGCCTGCGCGTCCGGGCCGACCGCAACCAGCACGCGCTCGCGCGCGGCCCATTCGCCGCGCACCGCCTGCTCCTGCCGATAGTCGCGCATCGCCTGATCGACACGATCCGCGGTCTTGCGCAGCGCCAGTTCGCGCAACGCGATGAGGTTGCCCTTGCGGAAGAAGTTCTGCATGGCGCGCTCGGCCTGATGCGGCACGTAGACGCGGCCCTCGCGCAGCCGCTGCAGCAGGTCGTCGGGCGGCAGGTCGACGAGCTTGATCTCATCGGCCTGCTCGAAGATGCGATCGGGCAGCGTCTCGAGCTGGCGCACACCGGTGATCTGCGCCACGATGTCGCTGAGGGATTCGAGGTGCTGGACGTTGACGGTGGTGTACACGTCGATGCCGGCATCGAGCAGCTCCTCGACGTCCTGCCAGCGCTTCTCGTGCCGCGGCGGCGGATCCCCGCCGCTGATGTTGGTGTGCGCGAGCTCATCGACCAGCAGCAGGCCGGGATGGCGCGCGAGCGCGGCATCGAGGTTGAACTCGCGCCGCTCCACTCCGCCGAGCCGGATCAGCAGCGGCGGCAGCTGCGGCAGCCCCTCGAGCAGCTGCTCGGTCTCCACGCGGCCGTGCAGCTCCAGGTAGCCGACGACCACGTCGGTGCCGGCGGCGGCGCGCCGCCGGGCGCTCTCGAGCATCGCGTAGGTCTTACCCACCCCGGCGCTCGCGCCGAAGAAGATGGTCAGTCGTCCACGACGTGCCTGCGCCTCCCTGGCCTGCACCTGGGCGAGCAGCAGATCCGGGTCGGGACGGCTGTCGTTGCCGCGCAGCTCGGTCATCCGGGCGGATTATCCGCCATCGGCAGCGGCGCAGCGACCACGCGCGTCCGCGGGCCGGCCGGCGTCAGTGCAGCTGATCGAGCGCGAGGTTCAGCTGCAGGACATTGACGCGCGGCTCGCCGAACAGCCCCCACTGCCGTCCCTGCGTATGGGCCTCGACCAGGGCGCGCACCCTGGCGGGATCCAGACCCCGGGCCCGGGCCACGCGCGCCACCTGGTACTGCGCGGCCGCGGGGCTGATGTCCGGATCCAGGCCGCTGGCCGAGGCCGTCACCAGGTCGACCGGGATGGGCAGCCGGTTGGTCGGGTCGGCCGCCTGCAGCGCCGCGACGCGTGCACGCACCGCGTCGAACTGCGCGGGGTTGGTGGGGCCCAGATTCGAGCCGCTGGAGGACAGCCCGTTGTAGGGCTGCGGCGTGGTCGCGGAGGGGCGCGGCCAGAAGTAGCGCGGCTGATCGAACGGCTGGCCGAGCAGCGCCGAGCCGACGATGCGGCCCTGCATCCGGATCAGCGAGCCGTCGGCCTGCTGCCGGCAGCACAGCTGCACCACTCCGGTGACGAGCAGCGGGTAGACGATGCCGGTCAGCACCGTGAGCGCCACGAGCACGAGCAGGGATTGCAGGAGGGTCTTGAGCATGGCGGATTCCTCAGCTGTGACGCGCTGCCGGCTCCATGGGGCGCCACTCACCCCAGGTGCAGCACGTTCAGGATCAGATCGATCAGCTTGATGCCCAGGAACGGCGCGATCAGTCCGCCGACCCCGTAGAGCAGCAGATTCCGTTGCAGCAGCGCCTGGGCGCCCACGGCGCGGTAGCGCACCCCGCGCAGCGCCAGCGGAATGAGCGCGATGATGATCAGCGCGTTGAAGATCACCGCCGAGAGAATGGCGCTCTGCGGACTGGCGAGCCGCATGATGTTCAGCGCACCCAGCCGCGGATAGGTGCTGGCGAACGCGGCGGGAATGATCGCGAAATACTTGGCGACGTCGTTGGCGATGCTGAAGGTCGTGAGCGAGCCGCGCGTGATCAGCATCTGCTTGCCGACCTCGACCACCTCGATGAGCTTGGTGGGATTGGAATCCAGATCCACCATGTTGCCGGCTTCCTTGGCGGCCTGCGTGCCGGTGTTCATCGCCACGGCGACGTCGGCCTGCGCCAGCGCCGGCGCATCGTTGGTGCCGTCGCCGCACATCGCGACCAGCCGCCCTTGCGCCTGCTGCTCGCGGATCAGCCTGAGCTTGGCCTCGGGGGTGGCCTCGGCGAGAAAGTCATCGACACCGGCCTCGGCCGCGATGGCCGCGGCGGTCAGCTTGTTGTCTCCGGTGATCATCACGGTGCGGATGCCCATGCGGCGCAGCTCCGCGAAGCGCTCGCGGATGCCGCCCTTGACGATGTCCTTGAGCTCGATGACGCCGAGGGCACGCGCCCCGTCGGCCACCACCAGCGGCGTGGCTCCCTGACGCGCGAGGCTGTCGACCGATCGCTGCACCTCGGACGGCAGGGCCGAGCGTGGTGGCCCCTCCTGCTGCTGCTGCTCGGCGAGCCACGCGCCGATGGCATCGGCGGCGCCCTTGCGGATGCGCCGGCCCTCGAAGTCCACCCCGCTCATGCGCGTCTGCGCACTGAAGGGAATGAAGCGCGCGCCCAGGGCGTGCAGATCGCGGCCGCGGATGCCGTATTGCTGCTTGGCGAGCACCACGATCGAGCGCCCCTCGGGGGTCTCGTCGGCGAGCGATGAGAGTTGCGCGGCATCGGCGAGCTGATCCATCGACACGCCGGGGGCAGGGATGAGGCGCGACGCCAGACGATTGCCGAGCGTGATCGTGCCCGTTTTGTCCAGCAGCAGCACGTCGACATCGCCGGCCGCCTCGACCGCGCGGCCGGAGGTGGCGATGACGTTCGCCTGGATCATCCGATCCATGCCCGCGATGCCGATCGCGGACAGCAGCCCGCCGATGGTGGTCGGGATGAGGCATACCAGCAGCGCCACCAGCGCCGTGATCGAGATCGGCACGCCGTGTCCCGCCACGCCGACGCTGTAGATGGAGAAGGGCAGCAGCGTCGCCGTGGTCTTCAGGAAGATGACGGTCAGGCCCGCCAGCAGGATCGCGAGCGCGATCTCGTTCGGGGTACGCTGGCGCCTGGCTCCCTCGACCATGGCGATCATGCGGTCCAGGAACGCCTCGCCCGGATTGGCGGTGATGCGCACGTGCAGGCTGTCGGACAGCAGCCGTGTGCCGCCCGTGACCGCCGAGCGATCCCCGCCCGCCTCGCGGATCACCGGCGCGGACTCGCCGGTGATGGCGCTCTCATCGACCGAGGCGGTGCCGTGAATGACCTCGCCGTCCCCGGGGAGGGTATCGCCGGCCTCCACCAGCACGACGTCGCCGCGCCGCAGCTCGCGGGACGCCACGGTCTCGTAGCCGCGGTCGGTGCGCCCGCTGGGAAAGCGCCGCGCGATGACGTCATGCTTGCTGGCGCGCAGCGACGCCGCCTGCGCCTTGCCGCGCCCCTCCGCGAGGCTCTCGGCGAAGTTCGCGAACAGCAGCGTCGCCCACAGCCACAGCGCGATCGCCAGCACGAAGCCACGGGTTCCCTCGCTGGCGAGATGCCCGGACAGCTGCGCGATCCACAGCCCCGAGGTCACCACGCTGCCCACCAGCACCACGAACATCACGGGATTGCGCCACTGCACCCAGGGCGCGAGCTTGATGAAGGAATCGCGGATGGCGGCGCGCACCAGCGGCGGATCGAACAGTGGCCGCACCCGGAGCATGGTGGTCGTTGTCATGGGCTACCCTCGGGCTGAAGACGGGCTAGTGCAGATGGATGAACTGCAGCTCCTCGACGATCGGCCCGAGCGCCAGCCCCGGGAAGAACGCGAGCGCTCCGACGATCACCACCACCGAGGCGAGCAGCGCCACGAACAGCGGCGTGTGGGTCGGCAGAGTGCCCGCGCCGGCGGGGATGTGCTTCTTGGCCGCGAGGCTCCCGGCGATCGCCAGCACCGCCACCATCGGCCAGAAGCGCGAGATCCACATGACGATGGCGAGCGCGGTGTTGTAGAACGGCGTGTCGGCCGACAGCCCCGCGAAGGCGCTGCCGTTGTTGCCGGCCGCGGAGGAGAACGCGTACAGGATCTCGGAGAAGCCGTGCGCCCCGGGATTGGCCGTGCCGGCGCGGCCCGCGGCCACCGAGGCGGCGATCGCCGTGCCCACCAGCGCGCAGAACGGCGGGATCAGCATGACCAGCGAGGCCATCTTCATCTCGAAGGACTCGAGCTTCTTGCCGAGATACTCGGGTGTGCGCCCGACCATCAGCCCGGCGACGAACACCGCGATGATCGCGAACACCAGCATGCCGTAGAGACCGGAGCCCACGCCCCCGAAGATCACCTCGCCGAGCTGGATCAGCCACATCGGGATCAGCCCGCCGAGCGGCGTATACGAATCGTGCATGGAGTTGACCGAGCCGTTCGATGCCGAGGTCGTGGCCACCGCCCACAGCGCCGAGTCGGCGATCCCGAAGCGCGTCTCCTTGCCCTCCATGTTGCCGCCGGCCTGCTGGGCCGGACCGCTGGCCACGGCAGCCTGGGCCACGACGCCCGGGTAGGCGGGATTGGCGCGCGCCTCGGCCCACGCGTCGACCACCAGCAGCGGTATGAACAGCACCAGCATCGCCGCGAGCACCGCCCACCCCTGGCGCGTGTCGCGGATCATGCGGCCGAAGGTGTAGCAGAGCGCCGCCGGGATCAGCAGGATCGCCAGCAGCTCGAGGAAGTCACTCAGCGGCGTGGGGTTCTCGAACGGATGAGCCGAATTGACGTTGAAGAAGCCGCCGCCGTTGGTTCCGAGCTGCTTCATGGCGATCTGGCTGGCCGCGGGTCCGAGCGGAATGGTCTGCGTGTCGATACGCACGCCCCTGGTCTCGGGGTTGCCGCTGGCGTCCTTCACCGGGTTGCCCGCCGCATCGGTCACCGGCTCGGTCACGGTGATGGCATTGACGAGGGCGGCCGTCTGGTAGGGCCGGAAGGTCTGCACCACGCCCTGACCGGCGAGGATCAGCGCCAGGACGAACGACAGCGGCAGCAGCACGTAGAGGGTGCAGCGCGTCAGGTCGACCCAGAAGTTGCCGACGGCCCGCGATTGCTTCTCGCGGAAGCCGCGGATCATGGCCACGAGCACGGCGATGCCGGTGGCCGCCGACAGGAAATTCTGCACGGCCAGTCCGAGCATCTGCGTCAGATAGCTCATCGTGGATTCGCCGCCATAACCCTGCCAGTTGGTGTTGGTGACGAAGCTCACCGCCGTGTTGAACGATGAGTCCGCCGACACGGCCGTCATGTGCTGCGGGTTGAGCGGCAGCACACCCTGCAGGCGCTGCAGGGCGTAGACCGCCAGCGCCCCGAGCGCGTTGAACACCAGCATGGCGACGGCATACTGTTTCCAATCCATCTGCACCGTGCCGTCGATGCGGCAGAAACGGTACAGCGCGCGCTCGAACGGCCCGCACCAGCGGGTCACCGACGCGGTGCCGTCGAACACATCGGCCATGTAGAGGCCGAGCGGCTTCACCAGCAGCAGCAGCACGACCAGATAGATGGTGAGCTGCAGCCAGCCGTTACCCGTCATGTGCGCTGCTCCTCATGATGATTTGGCGACCACAGCGGATCCTGCCCGGATCATGTCCCGCGAGTGCGTGCGCCAGCGTTCCTGCGCAGTCCCCGAGCGGGCCGCCTGCGCTCAGAACCTCTCCGCCCTGAGCAGGGCATACAGCAGGTAGGCGAGCAGCCCGAGGCTCACGAGCAGCGCGATCCAGTAGAGCACGCTCATGGCTGCTGCAGCAGCCGCGCGCACAGCGCGACGCCGCCCCAGGTCAGGAGCGCCAAGACGATGATCAGCCCGATGAACCAGACATCCATGCCGATCCCTCCACGGTCGATCGACCGCACGCGATCGTGCCGCCGGAGGCATAAAAAAGTAATAAAGATTAGTACCGATGGACGGGGGCCGCGGCGATCTGCAGCCCGCACGGACGGCGCGCGGTGCCGCCGCCCGCGGTGCGACCGCCCGCGATGCGACCGCCCGCGATGCGACCGCCCGCGGTGCGACCGTCCGCGGTGCCGCCGCGCGGCCTATTGCGGGGTCAGCACCACGACGGGGATCTGCCGCTGGGTCTTTTTCTGATAGTCCTCGTAAGGAGCGTAAATCGCCACCATCGTCTTCCACAGCCCGGCGCGCTCCGCTGCGCTCGCCGTGTGCGCGCGCGCGGCAAATTTATCCGCCTTCACCTGCACCTGCACCATGGGGTTGGCGTCCAGATTGAGATACCAGGCCGGATGGTTGGGCGCGCCGCCCTTGGAAGCCACCACCACGTAGTCCGCCCCGGAGCGCCCGAAGATCAGCGGCAGCGTGAGCTCGCGGCCCGACCTGCGGCCGGTGGTGGTCAGCAGCAGCGTCGGGACCATGCCCTTGCCGCCACCGATGCTCGCATCCCACAGATAGCCGTCCTTGCCATCGGTGGCGAGATAGCGGGTGACGTGATCCTTGATCCAGGCCGGAAGCTCCCTCGGAGCCGTTGACTCAGCCATGCGGTCCTCCACTCGGCGCGGCGCGGCGCGGTCCGATGCGACGCGATCTGGCGCGGTGCGCCCAGGCGCGCGCGCCGGCATACACTACCCCCGTGGCCGCGCCGATGCGAGCGGCGGGTGCGTTGCGCGCAGCTGGTCGGCCGCCCGCAGCACCTCTCGCGCGAGTCGCAGCCGATCCTCATCCGTCCCCATCAGTGTCGCGGCGCGAAAGTACACCATCCCCGCCACCGCCGCCGGCGGCGGATCGGATGCGTCGGTCACGAAGCCGCCGACGAGGCCGGCATAGCGGCGCGCCACCGCCGCGGCGCTGACCTCCAGCCCCAGTTCGGCCAGCATCTTGGCCGCGGGTCCCTTCACGGCGCGGCCGCCGATGATGGGGGTCACGGCGATGATCGGCGCCCCCGAGGCCAGCATCGCCGCGCGCAGCCCCGGCACCGCGAGGATGGGCTCGACGCTGACGAAGGGATTGGAAGGACAGATGACGATGGCGCGCAGATCAGGCCGCGCAAGCGCGGCCAGCGCCTCGGGCTGCGCGCGCGCGCTCGCGGCGCCGGCGAACTCGAACTGCCGCACCGTCGGGCGGCATTGCTGGCGCACGAAGTAGTCCTGAAAATCGAGCCAGCCCGCATCGGTCAGCACGCGTGTGCGCACCGGATCATCGCTCATCGGCAGAACCCGCGCGGCGATACCCAGGTGTGCGCACAGATGCGCGGTGACGCGGCTCAGCGGCCAGCCCTGCGCCAGCCGCCAGCTGCGCTCCACGTGCACCGCGAGATCCGCATCACCCAGCCGGAACCAGCTTTCCGCGCCGAGCCCGGCCAGCGCGCTCATGAACGTCCAGGTCTCCTCGCGCCGCCCCCAGCCGCGCGCGGGGTCGGACAGGCCGGCGAGCGCGTACATCACCGAATCCAGATCCGGTGAGATGTGCAGGCCGAGGTGCCGGAAGTCATCGCCGGTGTTGACGATGAGGGTGAGCTCATCGGGGGCGAGCGCCATCGCAAGTCCGTGCGCCAGCTTTGCGCCGCCCACGCCCCCGCTGAGCGCGACGACGGGGCCGCGCACGTCGAGGGTTTCGGGCGCGGTGCCAGGATGGCTCACCGGAACAGGTCCTGCTCGGCCGGACGGATGAGCGCGGCGGCGGGCTGCGCGGGGGGCGGGCCGTGCGGTGGGCTCCGCGCCGGGCCCCGTGCTCGCCCCGCCCGCGCTCGCCCGGCCTGTCTCCTGCAGGGCGCCGAGGCCGCGCAGCAGAATCACCGGCCGCGCCTCATCCGCCTGTCCCATGAGCAGCGAGGCCGCCGACGCGATCTCGTCGGCGTGGCCGACCACGGTGACGCGCAGCGCGCGCCCGAACAGGTCCGTCCGGCCGCGCAGATCGAGCGCCGCGGGGATGCCGGCGCAGCCGATCGCAACACCCACGGTGCCGATGCGCCACGGCCGGCCGAAGCTGTCACTGATCAGCACGCCCGGCTCCTGGCCGGTCAGCGCGCCGAGCCGGGCGCGCAGGCGCGCCGCGCTCGCATCCGGGTCCTGCGGCAGCAGCAGCGCAAACTCGCCGCCCGCCGGATCCGCGACGTTGGACTGGTCGATGCCGGCGTTGGCCATGACGAGACCCAGGCGATGCTCGACGATCAGCACATCGGGGGCCGCGCGGACCACGCGCCGCGACTCGCGCAGGATCAGCTCCACGAGCCGCGGGTCCTTGCGCACGCTGCGCGCGAGTTGCAGCGCCTGCGTGCCCGGCGTCACCTGCGCGAGCTCGATGCGCCGGCCCTCGGCTTTGGAGACCACCTTCTGCGCGAACACCAGCACGTCGTCGCGCTGCAGGCGCAGTTGCGCGCGCTGCAGCGCCGCGCGGGTCAACTCCGCGAGATCATCGCCGGACTGCACCTGCGGAAAGCCGGGGAGGGCGATCAGACGCAGCTCGGGCGTGGCGCTCATCGTCACGGGCTCATCGGGCTCGTGGGGGGGCGGGCTCGTGGGGCGCACCGGCTCAGCCGAACGCCGCGCGCAGCCGCGGCAGCACCTGCTCGCCGTAGAGTCGCAGGAAGCGCGGCTGGTCGGGCCCGGGAGCGTGAAACACCAGGTGCCGGAAGCCCATCTGAACGTACGCGCGGATACGCTCCACGTGCTCGTCGGGATCCGACGACACGATCCAGCGGCTGGCCGTGCGCTCGGCGGGCAGGGCGTCCGCGAGCCGCTCCATCTGCAGCGGATCCTCGACACCGACCTTCTCTTCGGGCGACAGCGCCAGAGCCGCCCAATGGTGCGTGTCCTGCAGAGCGCGCTGCGGATCCGGATCGAACGACACCTTCATCTCGATCATCCTATCGACGTCCTGCGCCGCGCGGCCGGATGCGGCCACCCCGGCGGCCACGCCGGGCAGCAACGTATCCCGATACAGCTCCGGTGCCTTGCCGCTGGTGCAGATGAAGCCCTCGGCGGACTGGCCCGCATACTTCGCCATGACCGGCCCTGCGGCCGCGACGTAGATCGGCGGGGCGGTGGAGGGCCGGTCGTAGATCGTCGCCTTCTCGGTGCGGTAGTAGCGGCCCGCGAAACTCACGCGCTGCTCGCTCCAGAGCTGACGGATGAGCTGCAGGGCTTCTTTCAGTCGTGCCGTACGCTCCTTGGGCTCGGGCCAGCTCATACCGGTGGCGGGGGTCTCGTTGAGTGACTCGCCGCTGCCCACTCCGAGGATGATCCTGCCGGGGAACATCGTGCCCAGGGTCGCAAACGCCTGCGCCACCACGGAGGGGTGATAGCGAAAGGTCGGCGTGAGCACGCTCGTGCCCATGAGGATGCGCGAGCTGCGCGCGCCGAGCGCGCCGAGCCAGGCGATCGAGAAGGGCGCGTGTCCGCCGGTGTGACGCCAGGGCTGAAAATGATCGGCCACGAACACCGAATCGAAGTCGCATGCCTCCGCGAGCAGCGCGAACCCGAGCAGCTCGTTGGGTCCGAACTGCTCGGAGGATGCCTTGTAGCCGAGCCGCAGCACCGCCGCCACTGCGCGGACCGGCGCCGGCTCAGCCGCTCGCGGCCGCGAAGCCGCGTGCCGCGGCCGCATCGCACGCGGGCGCGGCGCCGGCCGCTGTCGCGGGCCGCGCCTGCGGCGGGGCGTCGGCAGGCGCGCGCGGCGGGGCGTGCGGCTCACCGTAGAGGGTGGTGCGCTGGCGCGCCGGCCGGCCGATCTGCCGTGCGAGCTGCGTGAGCTGCGCCGCATTCAGCTCCTGCCCGTGCACGCCGCCGGCGGCGCGCGTGATCGACTCGTTCATGAGCGTGCCGCCCAGATCGTTGGCGCCGGCGTCCAGGCACAGCGTCGCGCCGCGCGCCCCCATCTTCACCCATGAGGTCTGGATGTTGCGGATCAACGGATGCAGCGCCAGCCGCGAGACCGCATGCATGAGCAGCGCCTCGCGCAGCGTCGGGCCGCTGCGCGTGCGCCCGCGCCGCCACAGCGGCGCCTCCATGTGCACGAACCCGAGCGGCACGAATTCGGTGAAGCCGCCGGTGCGCGCCTGCAGCGCGCGCACGCGCAGCAGGTGCCGTGCCCAATGCACGGGCTGCTCGACGTGCCCGTACAGGATCGTCGCCGTGGTGCGCAGTCCCACCGCGTGTGCGGTGCCGATGACCTCCAGCCACTGGTCGGTGCTGAGCTTGTCGGGGCAGATGATCGCGCGGATCTCATCGTCCAGGATCTCCGCGGCCGTGCCCGGCAGCGTCGACAGTCCCGCATCGCGCAGCCGCTCGAGGTAGCGCGCGAGCGGCTGACCCAGCGTACCGGCGCCATGGCGGATCTCCAGCGGCGAAAAGGCATGCACGTGCATCCACGGCACGACTTCCTTCACGGCGCGGACGATGCTGACGTAGGTATCCCCGGTGAAGCTCGGGTGGATGCCGCCCTGCAGACAGACCTCGGTCGCGCCGGCGGCCGCGGCCTCGAGCGTGCGGCGCGCGATCTCCTCGAGGTCGAGGTTGTAGGCCGGCCCGCGCAGGTCCGTCGCGCCGCGTCCCTTGGAGAAGGCGCAGAAGCCGCAGTGGTAGCGGCAGATGTTGGTGTAGTTGATGTTGCGGTTGACGACATACGTGACCGTGTCGCCGACGGTCTCGCGCCGCAGCTCATCCGCGGCGGCGATCAGTGTGTCGAGCTCGCGCCCCTCGACGCCGAACAGCCGCACGACATCCGCCTCCGACAGCGTCTCGCCGCGGCGCGCGGCGCGCAGGATCGCCGCAAGGCGCGTACCGCAGCCGCCGGGGGCCGCGGCGGCCCGGACAGCATCGGCCCGGGCGGCGCTGTGCGACGCGTCCGACCAGCGCTGCGCGACGGCGGGCAGCTCGCTGCCGGCGCCGGAGAACCAGCGGTCCGGCCGGGCGAAGCCGCGGGCGTCGCTGAGGCGTCGCACGCGGGTCGTGACCTCGGCGTGCGTCCAGTCTTCCGGCTGCGCGGCGTAGCGCGGTACGAGCGCCAGGCGCTCGACGAGCTCACGGCCGGCCGCCTGCGTGGCGCGCTCGAGCGCCGACAGATGTGGCCAGGGCGCTTCGGGATTCACGTGGTCGGGCGTCACCGGTGAGACCCCGCCCCAGTCGTTGATGCCGGCGCGCACCAGGCTCGCGAGCCCCTCGGGCTGCAGGTTCGGCGGCGCCTGGATCGACAGGTGCGCGCCGAACAGCAGCCGCGCGACGGCGATCGTCCAGAGCTGCTCGTGCAGCGCCGGCTCGGGCGCGAGCGCCATCTTCGTTCCCGGCTTGGCGCGGAAGTTCTGGATGATGAGCTCCTGCAGATGCCCATGCGCGTCCTGCAGCTCGCGCAGCGCCAGCAGCGACTCGATGCGCTCGCGGCGCGTCTCGCCGATGCCGATCAGCAGGCCGGTGGTCATCGCGATGCGCTGCTCGCCGGCGGCGCGCAGTGTTGCGATCCGCGTCGCCGGCAGCTTGTCCGGAGAGCCGAAATGCGGGCCGCCGCGCGCGCACAGCCGCGCTGAGGCGCTCTCCAGCATCAGACCCATCGAGGCGCTCACCGGTCGCAGCCGCTGCAGGGCCGCGCCGTCCATGACGCCGGGATTCAGGTGCGGCAACAGCCGCGTCTCCTGCAGCACCCGGCGCGCCATGCGCTCGAGGTACTCGAGCGTGCTGGCAGCGCCCAGCTCGGCGAGCGCGGCGCGCGCCGCGGCGTAGCGGGCCTCGGGCTGATCCCCGAGCGTGAACAGCGCCTCCTTGCAGTCGGCGGCCTCGCCCTGCCGGGCGATCGAGAGCACCTCGTCGGCCGACAGGTAGGGGCTCTTCAGCCGGCGCGGCGCCTTGGCGAAGGTGCAGTAGTGGCACACATCCCGGCACAGCTGCGTGAGCGGAATGAAGACTTTGCGCGAATAGGTGATGACTTCCCCGAAGCCGGACTGCGTCAGCGCCTCGGCGAGCGGCATGAGCTGCGCGGCGCCCGCCTGCGGCAGCAGCTCCAGCGCGTCGGCCGCGCCCGGGCGCTCACCCGCCACGAGCCGGGCGAGCAGGTCGCTCAGGCGCGAAGCGGTGCGGGCCATGGCTGCGGCTCGGATGCTGCATCGAGATTCAACCGGTTCAGGTCCGCCGGCGTGTCCACATCGAATGCCAGGCCGGGTAGGCGCACCACCCGCGGGGGCAGGCGCAGCCGCCGCGCCTCCTGCAGATGCAGACGACAACTGTCGGGACCGAACTGGAACCGAAATGCGCCAGCGCTGCTCGACGCCGCTGCCAGGTACAGCGCGTTGGTGCCCCCGCCGACCGCATCGGGCGCAATGGCGAAGCCGCCGCGCTGTCCCGAGCGCACCAGAGCGTCGATCTCCCCGGCCGTGATGCGCGGCAGGTCGGCCGGCAGGATCACGAACCCACGCCGGCCACGCCCGCCCAGCGTCGCGAACGCCTGCACGAGCGCCTCGTTGAGAGACGCGCCGCCATCCTGCATCACGGGGATGCCGGCCGGTACGTCATCGCGCTCGGGACTGATCACCACGACCTCGCGCACCGTGTGCGCCGCACGCGCCGCCGCCAGCACCGCCGCGAGCATCGAGCGCACGAGGCCCAGGCGAGCCTGCGGCGCGAGCTGCGAGGCGAGGCGCAGCTTGCACTGCTCGCGCCGCTTGATCGGCACGAGCGCGCAGACTCCCCGCGGGGCATGCATGGCGCGCACACTCGATATGGGGCGCGTCACCCGGTTGACGGCGCGGCTCACGAGGAGCGCGGCGCCAGCAGCGCGAGCAGCCGCTCATCGGGCGCGCCCTCGCGCCCGATGGCCTGCACGCAAACGTGATCGGCGCCGGCCTGCCAGTGCGCCTCGATGCGCGCGCGGATGGCGCGCTCATCGCCCCAGGCGATCACCGCATCGATCAGCCGATCGGATCCGCCGCCGGCGAGCTCCGCATCCGGGAATCCCAGGCGCCTCCAGTTGTTGACGTAGTTGGGCAGGCCGAGGTACAGCGACAGGAACTGTCGCGCCCGCGCGCGTGCCTGCGCCGCGTCAGTCTCGAGCATCGCCCCCTGCTCGACGCACAGCAGCTTGCCGGGACCGAGGCTCAGGCGCGCCTGCTGTGTGTGCTCGGGCGGCACGTTATAGGGATGCGCCCCATCCGCGAGTTCCGCGGCGAGCTCGAGCATCTTCGGCCCGAGCGCCGCGAGCACGGTCTTGAGCGGCGCCGGAGGCATCACGGAACGGTACGGTGCGCCCGCCATCGCCGTGAGATAGGCGCGCATCGTCGCCACGGGCTTGCCGTATTCATGCCGCCGCACGTCGCGCACCAGCGGGATGTGCGACACCCCCAGACCCAGCAGAAAGCGGCCCGCGGACATCTCGTTCAGCCCCTTCTGCGCCGCCGCCGCGCTGACCGCATCGCGCGCGTAGATATTGGCGATGCCGCTGGCCAAGGTCAGCGTGCGCGTATGGGCGAGCAACCACGCCGCCGTGGAGAACACCTCGCGCCCCACCCCCTCGGGAATCCACAGCGCACCATAGCCCCAGCCTTCCACGCGCTGCGCGAAGGCGGCAGCCTGGGATGCCGTCAGGCTATCGATCCCCGTCCAGACGCCGAGTCTTCCCAATGGCATGACGATGCTCCGGTCAGAGCGAGGGGCCGAGGCGGATTATCGCGCCGAACGGGCCGGCGGGGCAGGGAAGCTGCGGATGAAGGGTAGCAGCATCCGGACGGCGGGCGCGCACGGTCGTCGCCGGGATGGCTTGCCCGCCCGGACGTCCTCCTTGACCGGATCCCGCCGCCTGTGTATTGTGCTAACAGAGTAGCACAGTACGTGATCTTCTACCTCAACCATTCCTCCGGCATTCCCGTCTACCTGCAATTGATGCAGCAGATCAGACACGGCGTCGAGACCGGCGCGCTGCGGGCGGGCGAGCGACTGCCGACGATCCGCAGCCTGGCGGAAGAGCTGGTGATCAATCCAAATACCGTGGTGCGCGCTTATCGGGAGCTCGAACACGAGGGCGTGGTCGAGCTCAGACAGGGCTCGGGCGCCTATATCGGGTCCACCGTCGTCGAGCGCGGTGGGGTCATGACCAGGGCCGGAAAGCTGGTCGGCACCGTCATCGAGCGGTTGCGTGCCCTCGGCCTGTCGGAGGAGGAGATTCGCCGCATCGTGGAGAGCGAGCTCGCAGTGGCCCGAAAGAAGCGTGCGACGGAGACGACATGAATGAGGCGGTGATCGAAATCGACGGTCTGCGCAAGACCTTCGGCAATCATGCGGCGCTCGACGGGCTGGATCTGCGGGTTCCGGCGGGAAGCGTCTTCGGCTTCCTGGGGCGCAACGGCGCCGGCAAGACCACGACGATCAAGCACCTGCTCGGTCTGATCAAAGCCGACGGCGGCTGCGCGCGCATCTTTGGGCAGACCGTGGGAGCCGATGGGGTCGGCGGGGTCGGCCTGCGCCGCAGGATCGGCTGCGTCACGGAGGAGAAGGGTCTGTATCCGTACATGACGGTGGAGGGCATGATTCGCTTCACGCGCCCGTTCTTCCCCGGCTGGCGGCGCGATCTGGAGCAACGCTATCTCGATCTATTCGATCTGCCGCGCACCCGCTCGATCGCGCAGCTATCGAAGGGCATGCGGGCGAAACTCATGCTGCTGCTGGCCATCTCGCACGGCGCCGAATTGCTGATTCTCGACGAACCCATGGAAAGCCTGGATCCGGTGGTGGTCGAGCAGCTGCTGCGCGAGCTCGTCGCCATTGCCGCGGAACATGGCACGACGATCTTCTTCTCTTCGCACCAGCTTCCCGACGTCGAGCAGATCGCCGATCACGTGGCGATCATCGACGGCGGCAGGACCCTGGTCTGCGGCCAGCTGGACGATCTGAAGGCTCACTACCAGCGGCTCAGCGTCGTGTGCCCGGCCGAGCCGCCGGGTGACATCGCCGGGTTGGACGGGGTCGAAAGCGTACGCCGCAAGGGTCGGATGCTTTCGATCCTCGTGAGCCGCAATGCCGAGGAGGTCGCCGCCCGGCTGCGACAATTGCCGGGCGCAGTGGTCGAGCGCTTCCCAGTGACGCTCAAGGACCTCTTTCTGGAACACGTGGGAGACCACCGATGCTCTGGTTGAAGGGATGGCTCGAGACCCGCTGGCGAATGGCTTTTGTGCTGTTCGTGAGCGTATTCCTTTTGAGCGTTCCCCTCCAGATACTCCGAGATGCACCGGTTGCCGTTCGGCCGCGGCTGCTCCCGACCCTCCTGGGGAGCATGGGCTTGCTGCTGGCGTGTATTACCGCCATCTCGCTGGCCGGCTCGGGAATCCAGACGGCCCTGACCCGGCCAGGCCGCTCCGAGAAAAGCGGCGAAGAGTCGACAGTGTTCACGCTGTCGTTGCCGGTGACGCGCGCCAGGTTGTTTGCGGTGCGGACTCTCATCGGGGTGCTCGAGACCGTGGCGCTGCTGACGCTGTTTGCCGTGATCGTATGGTTGTTCGTACCAGCGATTCTGGTGAACGCCGGCGGCGGACTGGGCTGCTTCGCCGCAATCGTCGCGTGCAGTCTGGCTGCCTATGCGATCTCGGCGTGCCTGTCCACGTTCTGCGATGAGGGTTGGCGCTTCAGGCTCAGCATGCTCATCATGCTGGTGCTTTTCTTCCTGGGAGCCGGCGCGCAGCGTCAGGGCCTGGCCAGATCCGCCGCGCTTCCGCCGTCCATCGACATCTTCAGACTGGTGGCTGTGCCGCTGTCCACGCGGCAGATCCCCTGGGTCACGATCATCGCGGCGTGCGGTGTGGCGGTGCTGTCTCTCGCGGCCGCTGTGACGATCATTCAGAGAAGAGACTATTAAAGACCGATGGCCGCCGGCGTTTGGCTGCGTCTGCGCGCAGAAGAAAATGCAGCCAAACGGCCGGTGTTGGAGTCTAATAGCCGCGGGTGGCGGCCGGCCGGCCTCGGCGTTACCGCACGCAATCGTACAGGGGAACGGCAGCTGCCCCGGGGGCGGTCGCTCGTGACGGGTCAGTGCAGAAATACTCAACCATGAGCGTCGCGACCGCGCGGCGCGTGCCGCCGCGTTGTGCTGCCGCGGCTGCCACTGCGGCCGCGGCGCGCGCCATTGCCGTGGCGCCGGCGCTCATGCTGGCACTGGCGCTGGCCTCCTGCGCGGTCGGCCCGAACTATCATCGAGCACCCGCGCCGACGGACGATCGCTATACCCCCGAGACGCTTCCGGCCCAGACCGTGTCCACGGGCGTGACCGGCGGTGAGCCGCAACGCTTCGAGTTCGGGCGCGATCTGCCGGGCGAGTGGTGGACACTGTTCGGCTCTGCGCAGCTGGACACACTGATCCGGCAGGCGATGGCGAGCTACCCGGACATCGCGGCCCAGCAGGCGGCGCTGCGGGAAGCCCGCGCCAACCTCAGCGCGCAGGTTGGCGCGTTCTATCCGCAGCTGCAGGGGACGGCCCAGGCCACGCGCGAGCAGAGTGCGGCGCTCGCTCCCGGTTTTCCGAGCTTCATCTACAACCTCTTTTACGGCGCGGTGAACGTCTCCTACACCTTCGATGTGTTCGGCAAGGAGCGGCGCACGCTCGAGGGCCTGCAGGCGCAGGCGGTGCAGCAGGACTTTCAGCTGGAGGCAAGCTATCTGACGCTCGCCGCCAACGTCGCCAGCGCCGCGATTCAAATCGCCTCCACGCTGGATCAGATCGCGGCCACGCACTCGATCCTCTCGCTGGAGCAGCAGCAGCTCGGCGTGGTGCAGCGCCGCTTCCAGCTGGGCAGCCAGACGCGCGCGGACATCCTGCAGCAGCAGGCCAACCTCGCCAATGTGCGCGCGACGCTGCCGCCGCTGCAGCAGCAGCTCTCGCAGGCCGAGCACCAGCTGGCGGTGTTGACCGGCCGCTCGCCGCGCGAGGCCGCACCGGTGCAGCTGCACCTGAGCGATCTGACGCTGCCGCAGGACCTGCCGGTGAGCCTGCCGTCCGCCCTGGTGGCGCAGCGGCCGGACGTGCGCGCGCAGGCGGCGGTCGTGCGCCAGGACAGCGCCGCAGTGGGAGTTGCCACGGCGAACATGCTGCCGCAGCTCACGCTGACCGGCGCCTTCGGCGGTGAGTCCTTCAAGTTCGCCGACCTGCTCTCCCCGAGTTCCAACATCTGGAATCTCGCGGGCGGTATCACCGCGCCGCTGTTCGAGGGGGGAACACTGCGCGCGCGGCGGCGCGCCGCCGTGGACACCTATCAGCAGGCGATCGCCCAGTACCGATTGGTGGTGCTGCAGGCCTTCCAGAACGTCGCCGATACGCTCACGGCGCTCGACAATGATGCCCAGGCACTGGCCGCGCAGCACGACGCGCTGCAGACTGCGCAGGCGAGCCTCGATCTCACGCAGAAGCAGTATGCCGTCGGTGCGGTGGATGCGGTGACATTGCTGGCGGCACAGCAAACCTATCAGCAGGACCGCATCGCCTACGTGCGCGCGCTCGCCAGCCGCTACACCGATACGGTGTCGCTGTTCCAGGCGCTCGGCGGAGGCTGGTGGCATCGCGAGGATCCCGGGACGCTGCCGGGACTGCGCTAGAGACACTCACAGGGGCGCCAGGAGCGCATATGGAGCACAAGGCCTCGCTTCTCGAGCAGCTGCGGATCGAGCGGCCCTCCGGGCCGCCGGTGCGGGCGCGCGGCGCAGGCCCGGGGCGCGCCGGCCTTCTCATCGGCATCATCATCGTCGTGCTGGCGGCGGGCGGGGTCGCGTACTGGAAGGTCTCGCGGGCGGACAGCACGGCCATACGCGCCGTCAGCGCGCGCGCGGT
>DATJSD010000103.1:0-13738 GCA_035504335.1 Steroidobacteraceae bacterium
GGGCGAATACATCTGAGGTATTCGCCCGAAGCTCCCACACCGCGACGGGGACGGGAATCAGGCGCCGGCGACCTTCTTCGGCGCGGGCCGAGCGGTCGCGGCACGCGCGCCGCGGCCGCGCAGCTTGCCGGCGCCCGCGGCCTTCTTGGCCTTGCGCGGGGATCGGTTGGCCTTGGCCGCAGCGTGCGTTGCGCGTCCATTCGAGGCCGCGCCGTGAACCGCGTGCGGCCGTGGCGGAGCACTGCGCGAGCGTGGCGTCACCGGGGCGGTCGATGCGGCCCGCGGTTTCGAGGCGCTCGCAGCGGCCCGACCCGGGCGCGCCGCCATCGCTGGTGTCGCCGCGGTTGCCGGCGCTGCCGCTCTCCCCGGTGCTGCCGCTTTCTGCGGTGCTGCCGCTGTCGCGGGTGCCGCCGGCGGCGCCTGCGTCCTGGCCCTGGCGCCGGCTCCCCGGCGGCCGAAGCGTCCGCCCGCGGGACGCGCGCTGGCGGCGGCGAGCAGCGCCTGGCACTCCTCGAGCGTCAGGCTGCGCGGATCGCGATCCTTGGGGATGCGTGCGTTCTTCTCGCCGTTGGTGATGTAGGGGCCGTAGCGGCCGTTGAGGATCCGGATCCCTTCGGCTTCGAAGTGCCGTATCAGGCGATTGGCATCGGCCAGCTGCTTCGCGCGGATGCATTCGACCGCCCGTTCGAGCGTGATCGTGTAGGGATCATCCTGCTTGAGCGAGACGTACTTGTCGCCGTACTTGAGGTACGGCCCGAAGCGGCCGATGTTGGCGATGATGGTCTCGCCGCCTTCGAGGCTACCGAGGGTACGCGGCAGCTTGAACAGCTCGAGCGCCTCGGCGAGGCCGATGCCGTCCATTTTCTGACCGGGCCGCAGGCCGGCAAAGCGCGGCTTGTCGGCGTCGTCCTTGGTGCCGATCTGCACGAAGGGTCCGAAACGGCCCATGCGCACGCTGACCGGCTTGCCGCTCGCCGGATCGCGCCCGAGCTCGCGCGCCTGCGCGACCTGCTCGCGGGTGACGTGCTTCTCGGTGTGCTCGACCTGGTGGATGAAGGGCTTCCAGAACTTGGTCAGCGGCGTGGTCCATTCCTCCTCGCCGCGCGACACCGCGTCGAGCTCATCCTCCATCGCCGCGGTGAATCCGTACTCCACGTAGCGATGAAAATGCTCGGTCAGGAAGCGGTTGACGATCTTGCCGATGTCCGTGGCGGTGAAGCGCCGGCTGTCGATCTCCACGTAGCCGCGGTCGCGCAGCGTCGAGATGATGCTGGCGTAGGTGGAGGGTCGTCCGATGCCGTATTCCTCCAGCGTCTTGACCAGCGATGCCTCGGTGTAGCGCGGCGGCGGCTCGGTGAAGTGCTGCTGCGGCGTGATCGACAGCAGCCGCACGGCGTCGCCGGCCTGCATCGCCGGCAGCATGCGCTCGGTCTCCTCCTCGACCGCATCGTCGCGGCTCTCCTGATAGACCGCGATGTAGCCGGGACGCACCAGCGTCGAGCCGTTGGCGCGCAGCAGGTGGCGCGCCGGACCGTCGGGGCCGGCGAGCATGTCCACCGCCACCGTGTCGAAGACGGCGTGCGCCATCTGGCAGGCGACGGCGCGCTTCCAGATCAGCGCGTACAGCCGGAACAGGTCCGGATCGAGCTTGCCCTCGATATCCGCCGGCACGATCGCCGCCGAGGTGGGACGCACGGCCTCGTGCGCCTCCTGTGCGTTCTTGGATTTGGTGCGATAGACGCGCACCTCTTCGGCCACGGCCTCCGCGCCGTACAGCCGCGCGATCACCTCGCGGATCTCCTGCACGGCCTCGGCCGCCAGCGATACCGAGTCGGTGCGCATATAGGTGATGAGCCCGACGTTGCCTTCGCCGATGTCCACGCCCTCGTAGAGCTGCTGCGCGAGCCGCATGGTGCGCTGTGCGGAGAAGCCGAGCTTGCGCGAGGCCTCCTGCTGCAGCGTCGAGGTGGTGAACGGTGGGGCCGGGTTGCGCCGGCGCTGCTTGCGATCCACCTGCAGCACGCGCAGCAGGCCGCGCGCCGCGCCGCCGTCGGCCGCGCCGCCGTCGGAGCCGGCGCCTGCGCCGGCCTGCGCCGCCGCCGTGAGCAGTGTGCGCTCGGCCTCGTGGGCGCGCGCGGCGTCGGGGAAGCTGAACTGCTCGACCTTCTGTCCGCGATATTCGCTCAGGCGCAGCGGGAAGCTCTGCTCGGAATGCTCCCCCTGCGCGTCGATGGTCCAGTATTCCTGCGGCTTGAAGGCGGCGATCTCCGCCTCGCGCTCGCAGATCAGGCGCAGGGCGGGGCTCTGCACCCGGCCGGCCGACAGGCCGCGGCGGACCTTCTTCCACAGCAGTGGAGACAGATTGAAGCCCACGAGGTAATCGAGCGCGCGTCGGGCCTGCTGCGCGTTGACCAGCGGGTGCGACAGATCGCGCGGGGACTCGACCGCCTGGCGGATGGCGTTGCGCGTGATCTCGTGGAACACGACGCGGTGCACCTGCTTGTGCGCCAGCTCGCCGCGTGCGCGCAGGATCTCGTAGAGATGCCAGGCGATGGCTTCGCCCTCGCGGTCCGGGTCGGTCGCCAGATACAGCGACTGCGCGCGGCGCAGCGCGCGCGCGATGACTTCCACGTGACGCGCGTTGCGCTCGATGATCTGATACTTCATGGCGAAGCCGGCGTCCGGATCGACCGCGCCCTCCTTGGGGATCAGGTCGCGCACGTGGCCGTAGGACGCCAGCACCTCGTAGCTCTTGCCGAGGTATTTCTTGATGGTGCGAGCCTTGGCGGGGGACTCGACGATGACGAGGTTTTCAGCCATGACGCTCTTGCGGATGAGCCCGGCTCCGGGCAGGGCCATAAACGAAAAACCGCGGACGGGCCGCGGATGGTTCACCTGGAGGTGGGAACTGCGTGCTCAATGCGGTTCGCGCGGACACATATCGAACACCAGATTCTCCATCTTCGCATAGGCGACTTCCTGGCCTGGTTGGCTAGATAAGACCATCAGCACGACCCATTTGACGTGATCCAGGTCCAGTTCGTCGGCATCCAGGGCGAGAAGCCGATCGATCACCAGCTCGCGCTGCGCTTCGGAGAGGATGCCGGCATATTCCAGCGAGCTCAGCAGCCCCCGGCAGCGTGCGTCCAACCGCGTCAGCTCCTGGGGGGCGTAGACGCGAAAGGAGCCGCCGCCGTGCGGCGCCGGCCGCTCGCGCTGCTCGGCCAGGTCCGCCAGCCAGTCCAGAGCCCGTTCGACGTTGGCCTCGCCGAAGCCGGCGTTCTCCAGGTCGCGCGCCAGCTCGCTGCGCTCGGCGGCGGGCAATTCCTCCAACAGGTAGCGATCGAAGACGTAGATCAGTATGTCGAATACGGAGTTGTTCATCACACGCACACTTCGAACAGGACTCGCGCGCCGCCATCGCCTGCGCCGATGCTGGAGGACCGGACTGACGTCAGCTATCCGGTAACCGCACATAGCGACCGTCGGACTGCAATTCCACGGCGCCCTCGAGCTCCAAAATCAGCAGCATGGAGGCGACCGCCGGACTTGGAAGGCCGGTGCGTTCGACCAGCGAATCAATGCTGCCGGGCTCGAATCCGAGGGCATCTAACAGGATTTCGTATTCCTTGTCCAACTTTGGGGCCCGTGGCGTCATCGCTCCGTGTGGCTCCTGCGATGCGGTAAGTGATTGTTGTGACGGGTGAATTCCAAACTCGTCGAGCACATCCTGAGCGCTCTCCACGAGCTTTGCGCCACTCTTGATGAGCTCGTGGCAGCCCCCGGCGAGCGGGTTGTGGATCGAGCCGGGTATGGCGAACACCTCCCGGCCCTGCTCCCCGGCGAGTCGTGCGGTGATCAGTGAACCGCTGCGGCGCGTCGCTTCGACCACCAGTGTGCCCATGGCCAGGCCGCTGATGAGTCGGTTGCGACGCGGAAAGTTCGCGCGCAGGGGCGCCGTCCCCGGCGGAAACTCGCTGAGCACCGCTCCCTGCGCGGCGATGCGCGCGGCCAGCGCGCTGTTCTCGGGCGGGTAGACCTGATCCAGTCCGCTGCCCAGGACCGCTATCGTCTTGCCGCCGGCCCGCAGGGCACCCTGGTGGCAGGCGGCGTCGATTCCCAGCGCCAGTCCGCTGGTGATCGTCAGCCCTGCCCGTGCCAGAAAAGCGGCGAACTGCTCGGCGGTGCGCCGTCCGCTCGCGGTGGGACTGCGGCTGCCGACCATGGCGAGCTGCGGCGCAGCCAGCGCACCGGCCTCTCCGCGCACATACAGCAGGGCCGGAGCGGGCGCGATCTGCGTCAGCAGCGGCGGGTACTGGCGGCTCAGCGCATCGATCAGTGTGATGCGCTCGCGTTCGACCCAGGTGCGATCGGCGGCGAGGCTCGCCGATTCGGGCGTGGCCAGCGCGGCGCTCGCGGCCGGCGGCAGCCCGAGGGCTTCGAGCCGCGCGCGCGACTGCCCGATCAGCTGCGCCAGCCCGGCTCCCGCGCCGAGCCGTTCCAGCGCGCCGTGCAGCTGCTGCGCGGTCAGCCCGGGCGCCCGGCCGAGACACAGCAGCAGGTCCGTCGCGTCCATCGCGACAGCATACGGCAGGGTGTGCGGCGGGCGGCCACGCCGCCGCTGCGTGAATCGCCGGTTACGGCGCGCTGCGGCCCGGCGGGTCGGGCTCGATCAGGGGCCGTGCACGCGATCGCCGAGCTGCACCGGCACGGTGTCGGCGAGGATCAGGGCGTAGCTCAGGTGCGGGAAGGTACGGAACACCAGCAGGTTGCCCGCCGGGTCGGTCGGCAGATTCACCGAGTGATGCACGACGCAGGTGCTGGAATTATCGATCTCGGCGCACTCATCGAGGGCCTGCGAGGGCAGCTGATCGATCGTGAGCACCGTGCCGCGCTCCACGCCGTCGGCCGATCCGCGGTTGATCGCGACGACCTGGTCCTGGCCGGCCTCCAGCACGTTGTCGATGACGTCGATGACGCTGCCGGACACGGGCTGCGCGGGGACGTGGGGTACGAAATCGGTGGTGGGGGTGCGCTCCTCGGGAATCAGCACGTCTCCCTGCAGCGTCTCGCGCGCCGAGTTGGTCAGAACGGCCTCCGCGACCGGTCCGGGGCGGGTGATCTGCGCGGTGCCGGTATAGATGGCCACGTAGCCGAGCCGATGGCCGCTGTCCGGATCGACCAGCGGTTCTTCGATGTGCATGACGCTGTAGCGCGTGCCGGGCTGCGCCGAGGTCTTCCTGACGAACAGCTCGTGGCCCGTGCCCGCGATGTCGTGATCCTCGGCGAGCGCCACCACGTACGCCGCCGACTCGATCTGTTCGCGCGTCAGCACGGTTGGCCGGGAAATAAAGGCCGAAATGACGCTGTAGGGAATGCTTTCGATGGGTGCGTCGAGCGGCGAGCTGCGCAGCAGCGGCTCGAGCCGCGTGAACCCCGTGAGCCGCGCGGTCGCCGCGCGCCCGATCGGGCCACGCACCAGCTGCAGCACGGTGCGCCCGTTGCTGGCGAGTGCGAGGTGCAGGGTGTCGCCCGGATAGATGCGATGGGGATTGCGGATGTCGGGGTTGACGTACCAGATCTCCGGCCACTCCCAGGGATTGCGCAGGAACATATTGGCGATGCCCCAGAGCGTATCGCCACGTTTGACGACATAATTCTCCGGCGCGCTCGCCTTGAGCGCCGGGCCCGCGTCGGCGAGCACCGTGGTGGTGGCGCCCCGGTTCGCATCGGCCGCCCCATCGGCTGCCCCACCGATGGCGTCGGGCGCGGCCTGGGACGCTGCAGCGGCCGCGGCGTCGGGGCTGCCCGAATCGATCGCGGCTTCGGTGTCGGTCGGTGAGGTCTGGACGGCCGCGGTGTCGTCAGCCTGCGCGATCGGTGGCTCGGCCGGCGTGGCCGCCGCGGTGCGCGGCCGGCCATGCAGCAGCGAGCAGCTCCCCAGCGTGAGGATGAGCGCGAGCCCGGCGCAGGCGAGCGCCGCGCGCCTGGCACTGAAGAGTTGCATCGACGACATCCCGGCTACCTCTGAGGGTCTTGGGGGCCTTGCGGCTCGGGCTGTTATAAACTTAACGGCGAGCCGTACACACCCTCGGTTGCACAGTTTGTGCACTGGATCACGCTGGTGGCGCTGGGCCCGCGGTGCTTGATTTCCCGGGCCGTTCCCCCACCATGCCTGACGGAGAGCGAATCGATGGCCCTGCTGCCCATACTGGAATTCCCCGATCCGCGCCTGCGCACACGGGCGCGGCCGGTACAGACATTCGATGCGACGCTCGAGCAGCTCGTGGCCGACATGCTGCAGACCATGTACGCGGCGCCGGGGGTGGGGCTGGCGGGCACCCAGGTGGACGTGCACCGCCAGATCATCGTCATGGACACCAGCGTCGAGAAGAATGACCCGCAGGTCTATATCAACGCCGAGATCCTCGAGCGCGAGGGCTCCGAGGTCGGGGAGGAAGGCTGCCTGTCGGTGCCCAATGTGTTCGAGCCGGTCAAGCGCGCGACGCGCGTGCGCGCGCGCGCCCAGGGCGTCAGGGGCCAGTTATTCGAGCGCGAGCTCACGGGGCTCGCGGCCGTGTGCCTGCAACATGAGCTCGATCACCTGGCGGGCAAGCTGTTTGTCGACTATCTGTCGATGCTGAAACGCGAGCGCATCCGCCGCAAGCTCGAGAAGGAGCGTCGCGAGCGGGCCAGCGGCGCAGGCAAGCCGGCGGCGAAGCCCGCGGCGCAGCCGCCGGCGCATGCGGCCGGCCGCGTGATCTGACGCGCGACATGAGCGACATGAGAGCGACATGAGCCATGCTGCGCATCGCCTTCGCCGGAACGCCGCAGTTCGCACTGCCGACACTGCGGGCACTGGCCGCGTCCCCGCACCGCCTGGTCGGCGTACTCACGCAGCCTGACCGGCCCGCGGGCCGCGGCCGTGCGCCCGCGGCCAGTCCCGTCAAGCAGCTCGCCGAGCAGCTGGGTTTGCCGCTGCTGCAGCCGCAGCAGCTGCGGGGCGAGGAGGTACGCACGCAGCTGGCGGCCTGGGCGCCGGAGCTGCTGGTGGTCGTGGCCTATGGACTGATCCTGCCCGCCGCGCTGCTGCAGCTGCCGCGGCTGGGCGGCGTGAACGTGCACGCGTCGCTGCTGCCCCGCTGGCGTGGCGCGGCTCCCATCCAGCACGCGATCCTCGCGGGCGATGCGCACACCGGCGTGACCCTCATGCGCATGGACGCCGGCCTGGACACCGGCCCGGTGCTCGCCAGCCGCCGCCTGGCGATCGGCGCGACGACCACCGCGGGCGAGCTGGAGAACGCCCTCGCGCACGCCGGTGCGCAGCTGCTGGCGGAGACGCTCGCATTGATCGAAGCGGGAAGCTGCCCGGCGCAGCCGCAGGGTGAGCAGGATGCCAGCTATGCGCCGAAGTTCGAGCGGCAGGCGGCGCAGATCGACTGGGGCGGCAGCGCCCTGCAGATCGATCGTCAGATACGCGCCTTCAATCCCCGACCCGTGGCATTCACCGGCTGGCGGGGCTCGCCGCTGCGCATCTGGGAGGGACATGTCGCGGAGCGCGCCCGCACGGCCCTGGCCGTCCAGGCGCTTCCGGCCGGCGCGACAGCGGTGCCCGGTACGGTGCTCGGCCTGGTGGCGGACTCGCTGCTGGTGCTGTGCGGCGCCGGGGAGGCGCTGGCGATCACACGCGTGCAGCTGCCGGGCCGTCGCCCGGTGACGGCTCCGGAGTTCGCGCGCGGCAGGGTGAGCGCCGGAGAGCGGCTTGGGATCTAGTGGTGGCGCCCACGCGCGCGCGCGCGGGGAGCGCGCCGGCCGCGCCGCGCGTGCCGGCGCTGCGCGCGCCGATACGGGTGCGCGGGTGCTGGCCGGGGCGGCGTGGGCGCTCGCGGCCGTGGCGCGACGTGGTCGGAGCGCCGAGGCGGCGCTCGAGGCGGCGGTGCCGTTTGGCGCGAGCGCGCCACGACCGGCTGTCCAGGCGGTGACCCTGGGGGCGCTGCGCTGGTACCCGAGGCTCTCGTGGCTCGCGAGCCAGCTGCTGGAGGGCCGCAAGGTCGCGAGCGCGGTCATGGGACTGCTGGTGGCGGCGCTGTTTCAGCTCGAGTACTCACGGCATGCGCCCGAGGTGAGCGTATCGCGCGCGGTCGATGCGGCCCGCCTGCTCGGGCAGCCGCGCGCCGCGGGTCTCGTCAACGCGCTGCTGCGGCGCTTCCTACGCGGGCGCCCGGAGTGGCACGAGCGTCTGGCGGCCGATCCGGTGGCCGCGAGCGCCCACCCCGCCTGGCTGCTGCAGTCACTGCAGGAGGCCTGGCCCGCGGACTGGCCGGGGATCATCGCCGCGGACAACAGCGCCCCGCCGCTGACGCTGCGCGTCAGCGGCTCGCGCTGCGGACTGCAGGACTACCGCGCGCGGCTGTCCGCCCAGGGGATGACGGCCGTCCCCCTCCCCGGCTTTCCGGCCGCGCTCTTGCTCGAGCGGCCGGTGCCGGTCGAGCAGCTGCCCGGATTTGCGGAGGGGCTGGTGTCGGTGCAGGATGCCGGCGCCCAGCTGGCGGCGCCGCTGCTGGGAGTGCGGCCCGGAGAGCGCGTGCTGGACGCCTGTGCGGCCCCGGGCGGCAAGACGGGGGCGCTGCTGGAGGCGGCCGAGGCCGCCGGCGGCGACATCGAGCTCACCGCGCTGGACGTGGACGCCCGGCGTCTTGCCCGGGTCGGCGAGACGCTGGCGCGGCTGCGTCGCTCGGCGCGGCTGGTGGAGGCGGATCTCGGGCACGACCCGCAATGGTGGGATGGCCGGCGCTTCGATCGAATCCTTCTGGATGCCCCCTGCTCGGCGGTGGGGGTAATCCGGCGTCACCCGGACATCAAGGTCCTGCGGCGCGCCGCGGATATCGAGCCGCTGGCGAGCGCGCAGCGGCGCCTGCTGTGCCGGTGCCTCGGTCTGCTGGCCCCCGGGGGACGGCTGCTGTACTCGACCTGCTCGGTGCTGCCCGAGGAGAACGATCGCGTGGTCGAGGCGGCCCTGCGAGTGGCCCCCGAAGCGCGCGTGCTGCCGCCGGCGTCGCTGCTGCCCGGCCTGCCCTCCGTGGCTCGGGCCTGCGTGCACGGGGTGCAGCTGCTGCCGGGCAATGCGGCGCTGACCGATGGCTTTTATTATGCTTGCCTGACAGTGGCCTGAGAGTGGCGCGGCGATCGCCGAGGATGCCCAATCACTGCGCCCGCTCGGCCGCGGACGCACTCGCCCGACATTCGAGACGACATTCGACGTACATGCGCATACTTTGCCCGTTCCCGACCTGGCCCCGCGCTGGCCATGGCTGCCCGCGCGCCCGAGCCGGCGCCGGCGGTGCTGGGGCGGGCGCTGGCCGCGCCGCGCTCCCCCTGGTGGGGCTGCTCGCGGCGACGCTGCTGGTGGCGCCGTGGGCGGCGGCGCCGGCCCACGCCGCCGGACCGCTGGACGGGGTGTTCCAGATCGATTCCGCCTACGTGGTGCTCGACCACGACGTGCTGGAGCTGAATGCGCAGATCCGCTTTCCCGACAATGCCCGCATCCGCACGGCGCTGCAGGATGCGGTGACACTCGCCTTCGACGTCGAGGTGATCATCAGCCGTCCGCGGCGCTTCTGGTTCAACGCGACGCTGCTGGACACGACGCTGCGGCGTGAGCTGACCTATCACGCGGTCACGGGGCGCTACATCGTGCGCAACGAGGCAAACGCGGCGCAACAGAGCTATGCGACGCTGGAGGAGGCACTCGGTCATCTGGGGCACATCGAGGACCTGCCGGTGCTGGTGCAGTCACAGCTGGGGCAGGGGCCCTGGCAGGTGTCGGTGCGCGCCGGGGTGCGTCGCGGGCGCATGCCGGCGGCGCTGCGGGCGCTGATGTTCTGGAGCGGGGACTGGAACCGCAACAGCGGATGGTACACGTGGATGCTCACGCTCTGAGACGTCTGGGGGTGCGGGCGCTGGCCGCGGTGGCGCTGGTGGCGGGAGTGGCCGCGCTGGTGCTGCTGGGGCTGAGCGTGGCGAACTCGGCGACCTTCTCGCGCTGGCAGCCCTGGATCCTGCTGTTCAGCATCTGCGGCGTGCTGGCGCTCGCGGTGCTGCTGGCGCGCAAGCTCTGGCAGCTGTATCGCGATTTCCGCAACCATGTGCCGGGCTCGCGCCTGACGATGCGCACCGTATGGATCTTCGGTTCGCTGGTGATCGCCCCGCTGGTGATCGTCTACCTGTTCTCGCTGGACTTCATCAACCGCGGCATCGACAGCTGGTTCCGCGTGGAGATCAAGCAGGGGCTGAACGACGCGGTGGTGCTGTCGCGCGCGGCGCTGGACCTGCGGCTGCGCGAGCAGGCGCGCCGCACCGACAGTCTGGCGCGCGCGCTGCGCACGCTGTCGGGGACGGCGCTGCTGGCGCGCCTGGACGATGAGCGGCGCGCCACCGAGGCGCAGGACATCATCGTGTACGATGCCGAGAACCGCGCCGAAGCCATCAGCAGCGCCACGCCGATGGCGCAGCAGCCGGCCCCGCCGGCGCCGGAGGTCACGCTGCAGCTGGCCACCGGCAGGCCGTATGTCAGCCTCAATCCGCTCGCCGACGGCCGATACACGATCACCACCGCCGCCCCGATCGGCGCGGATGCGGGCGCCGCGCGCCACGGGCCGACCAGCTATGTGCTGATCAACTACATGGTGCCGCAGGAGCTCTCGGAGCTGGCCGAGGCCGTGCAGCATACCGCCTCGCAGTACGGGGATCTGTCGGCGATGCGCGAGCCGCTGAAGATCAGCTTTCGCCTGACGCTCACGCTGGTGGTGCTGCTGACCCTGCTGGCGGCGATCTACGGGGCGATCTTCTCGGCGCAGCGCCTGACGCGTCCGGTGCAGGATCTGATCGCCGGCACGCGCGCGGTGGGCAAGGGTGACTTCGGTACGCGCCTGCCGCTGCCCTCGCGCGACGAGATGGGCTTTCTGGTGCATTCGTTCAACGACATGACCAAGCGGCTGCGGCGGGCGAGCGAGGAGGCCGCGCGCAGCCGCCAGGCGGTCGAGCGCGAGCGCGAGCGGCTCTCGATCATCCTCTCGCGCCTGTCCACCGGGGTCATCGTCACCGACCAGCAGCTGGTGCTGCACAGCGCGAACCAGTCGGCGAGCACGATCCTGGCGACGCGCTTCGAGGCCGGCCCGGGACAGGCGCTCGACCAGCTGGCCGGGGGCAATCGGCGCCTGGCGGCCTTCGTGCGCGAGCTCGCGCAGCGCCTGGCCGCGGGGCTGCTCGAGTGGCGCGAGCAGTTGACGCTGCCGGGCGAGAGCGGCGAGCGCGTGCTGCTGTGGGCCTGCACGTCGCTGCCCGACGAGCACCAGCGCGGTCTGGTGGTGATCGTGTTCGATGACATCACCGCGCTGCTGGCCGCGCAGCGCGAAGCCGCCTGGGGGGAGGTGGCGCGGCGGCTGGCGCACGAGATCAAGAACCCGCTGACGCCGATCCAGCTGTCGGCCGAGCGGCTGCGACGCAAGCTCCTGCCGGCGATGAACGCCGAGGATACGCAGCTGCTCGAGCGCGCCACGCACACCATCGTGCAGCAGGTGGATGCCATGAAGCAGATGGTCAACGCGTTCTCCGAGTACGCGCGCGCCCCCGACATGCAGCTGGCGCACTTCAGTCTCAACCAGCTGGTCAGCGAGGTCGCGGAGCTCTACCGCCTGCAGGCCCCCGCCGCGCAGATCCGCCTGCAGCTGGATCCGCGCCTGCTCGAGATCGAGGCCGACCGGGGCCGCGTGCGCCAGATCCTGGCCAACCTCATCACCAACGGCATCGAGGCGCTCGCCGAGCAGCCGCGGGGAGAGCTCGAAATCAGCACGCAGCTGCAGCAGACCCCCGGCGCGCCGGCGGTGGAGGGGTCCGGCGGCTCCGCGGAGGCCCCGGCGCGGGCCCGGGGCGTGGCCCAGATCTGCGTAAGCGACAATGGGCCGGGGTTCCGCAAGGAGATCCTCGGGCGCCTGTTTGATCCCTATGTCACCAGCAAACCGCGCGGCACGGGGCTGGGTCTCGCCATCGTCAAGCGTATAGTCGAAGAGCATGGGGGCCGCATCGAGGCCGAGAACCGCCCGGAAGGCGGCGCCCGCGTGCGGGTGTGGATACCGGTCAGCACCGAAGACCGGGCACTGCTCGCCGGGGTGGAACGACGCATGGAGTTGCGGAGGGAGCGCGCATGAATGCGGGCAAGATTCTGGTGGTCGACGACGAGACCGATATCCGGCGGCTGCTTCAGGAGATCCTCTCGGAGGAGGGCTACGAGGTCGAGGTCGCGGCCGACGCCGCTCAGGCGCGCGCCATACGCCAGCGCCTGCGGCCCGACCTGGTGTTGCTGGACATCTGGATGCCCGATACCGACGGCATCACGCTGCTGCGCGAGTGGGCCGCGGACGCGCTGGACGGCTGCCCGGTGGTGATGATGTCCGGGCACGGTACGGTCGAGACGGCAGTCGAGGCCACGCGCCTCGGGGCGTACGACTACATCGAGAAGCCCGTGTCGCTCGCCAAGCTGCTGCGCGTCGTGCGGCACGCGTTCGAGGCGCGCGGGCGGCGCCCGGGCGGCAAGTTCGTCGGCACCGCCACCGCGGGCGGAGCCGCGCCGGTGGGTCGCAGCCGCGCGGTCTCGCAGCTGCGCGGCGAGCTCGCGCGCCTGGCCGCATCCAGCGCCCCGCTGTTGCTGATGGGCGAGTCCGGCACCGAGCGCGAGCAGCTCGCACGCTTCGTGCATCAGTGCGGTCCGAATGCGGCCGGCCCATTCGTGGTGCTCGACGGGCGCATGCTGCGCGAGGAGACGGCGGCCGTCACCCTGCTGGGCGTGGACGCTGCCAATCCGGGGCTGATCGAGCAGGCACAGGGCGGTACGCTGTTCCTGGGGGAGATCGAGGACCTGCCGGCCGGCGCCCAGCGTCTGCTCAGCGGCGTGCTCGCCAACGGCGCCCTGGTGCGCAGCGGCGACAACGCCAGCGTGCCGCTGTCGGCGCGGCTGATAGCCTCGGCGCGTCCGGACATCACCAGTCGGGTGCTGACGGAGCAATTCCGGCGCGATCTGTACGCGCAGCTGTCGGTGCTGGTGGTGCGCGTGCCGTCGCTGCGTGACTACGCCGAGGACGTGCCGGAGCTGCTGCGTCACCACGTCGATCTGCTGACCGAAACCGCGGGGCTGCGCTTCCGGCGCTTCAGCGTCGCGGCGCAGAACCGGCTGCGCCACTACCCGTGGCCCGATAACATCCGCGAGCTGCGCAATCTCACGCGCCGCTTCCTGCTCAACGAGGGGCCCGAGGAGATCGGCCTGGAGGAGGTCGAGCGGGAGCTGTCGGCGCAGACTCCGGTGGGCGAGCCGCTCGTCAAGCACGACCTGCTCGCTCTGCCGCTGCGCGAGGCGCGCGAGCAGTTCGAGCGCGCCTACCTGCAGCAGCAGCTGCAGCTGTGCAACGGCAAGGTCGGGCTGCTCGCCAAGCGCGTGGACATGGAGCGCACGCACCTGTATCGCAAGCTGCGCTCGCTCGGCATCGTGATCGGCCACGGAGCTGAGGAGTGACCCACGCAGATGTGCGGTAGCGCCAGGCGAATACATCTGACGTATTCGCCTGGCGCTACCGCACATCCGCGTGGGTCACTCCTCAGCTCCGTGGCCGATCACGATGCCGAGCGAGCGCAGCTTGCGATACAGGTGCGTGCGCTCCATGTCCACGCGCTTGGCGAGCAGCCCGAC
>DATJSD010000104.1:0-71413 GCA_035504335.1 Steroidobacteraceae bacterium
CAGCGCTTCTGCCCATGGCCCGATGCAGCCGCGTGCCGACGCCCCGCTACGGCCCCGGAGCCATAAGCCATGCTCATAAGCTCAAAACCCCAATGTGTTTGCCCGGCGGGGAGCGGCGTCGCTAGAATCGCGCGCCTTCACTGCAGGATCGCGAGACAGCGCCTTGAATGACCAGATAAACTCCTCTTCCAACGGCGCGGTCGTCCAGACCGAGGTCGTGGTCATCGGCGCCGGCCCGGCGGGTCTGTTCCAGGTCTTCGAGCTGGGGCTGCTCGGCATCAAGGCGCACATCATCGATTCGCTGTCCCAGCCCGGCGGGCAATGCACTGAGCTCTACCCGGACAAGCCCATCTACGACATTCCCGCGCTGCCGGTGTGTGGGGCGAGCGAGCTGGTCGAGCGGCTGATGCAGCAGATCCGTCCCTTCGGCGCCGAGTTTCATCTCGGCGAGGAGGCGCTGCAGCTCGAGCGGCGCGAGGATGCCCGCTTCCGCCTGGTCACCAGCGCCGGCACGGTCTTCGATACCGGGGCCGTGGTGATCGCCGCGGGCGTGGGCTCGTTCCAGCCGCGCCGTCTGAGCCTCGAGAACGCCCCGCAGTTCGAGGGCACGCAGATTCATTACCGTGTGAAGAGCGCCGCCGACTTTCACGGCCGCAGGCTGGTGATCTTCGGTGGCGGGGATTCGGCGCTCGACTGGACCCTGGACCTTGCGCCCAGGGCCGCGAGCATCGCGCTCGTGCATCGGCGGCCCGATTTCCGTGGCGCGCCGGCCTCGGCCGAACGCGTGCGCTCGCTCGCGGCCGAGGGGCGGTTGCAGGTCGTCGAAGGGCTGGCGCATGCGCTGTACACGGAGGCCGGGGCGCTCAGGGGAGTGCACGTCAAGGCCGCCGGCGGCGAGCTGCAGCTGCTGGACGCCGAGCATCTGCTGGTGTTCTTCGGCCTCGCCCCCAAGCTCGGCCCCATCGGGGAGTGGGGCCTGGACCTGGATAAGAAGGCCATCCGGGTCGACACGGAGAAATTCCAGAGCAACATCCCGGGCGTCTTCGCCATTGGCGACATCAACACCTATCCGGGCAAAAAGAAACTGATCCTGTCGGCGTTTCACGAGGCCGCGCTGGCGGCGTTTGCGGTCCAGCACCACCTGTACCCGGCCAAGAAGCAGTTCCTGCAGTACACCACCACGAGTCCGGCGATGCAGAAGCGACTCGGCGTGGCCGTGACGGCCTGAGGGCCGCCCGATGGATGCACGGCTCGCCGAGCTGCTGCGCCTGCTGCGGCTCGAGCGGCTGGAGAATGATCTGTTTCGTGGCGCGAGCAACGACATCGGCGCCCCGCAGGTGTTCGGCGGCCAGGTACTCGGCCAGGCGCTGCGGGCCGCCTATGCGACGCTGGACTCCGAGCACCACGCGCACTCGCTGCACGCCTACTTCCTGAAGCGCGGGGATTGCGAGGCGCCGATCGTGTATTTCGTGGACCGCAGCCGCGACGGACACAGCTTCTCCAACCGGCGCGTGACCGCGATCCAGCACGGCGAGCAGATCTTCCACATGGCCGCGTCCTTCCAGCTGCCGCAGCCCGGCGTGGAGCACCAGCTGCCGATGCCTGCGGTGCCGCCCCCCGAGGCGCTGGCGAGCGGCGCGCTGCCCACGCAGGCCGAGCTCTCGGTCATGCCCGAGAAGATGCGCGAGTACTACCGGCGCGAGCGGCCGTTCGAGTTCCGGCTGGTCCCGGAGCCCGCGGACGCCGGCGGGGCCGGGGCCGGGTTCCAGACCGATACCACGGGCCAGCAGGTCTGGGTGCGCGCGGTCGACCACCTGCCCGACGACGATGCGCTGCACCGCTGCCTGCTCGCGTATGCATCGGACTTTCACCTGCTGCGCACCGCGACGCGGCCGCATGCACGGCTGTTCGCCAGTGGGCGGCGCTTCCTGGCGAGCATCGACCACGCGATGTGGTTTCACTGGCCGGTGCGCGTCGATGAGTGGTTTCTGTACGCGACCGACAGCCCCAGCGCCTCGGGCGCCCGCGGCTTCGCCCGCGGCAGCATCTTCGCGCGCGACGGCCGCCTGGTCGCCAGCACGGCGCAGGAGGGGCTGATGCGCGTGTCGGCCTAGGCCGGGGCCAGATCAGGCCCGGGCCAGACCACGCCTGGGCCAGAGCACGCCTGGGCCAGAGCACGCCGAGGCGGCGCTCACAGCAGCTTGCCCGGGTTCATGATGCCGTTGGGATCGAGCGCCCGCTTGATCGCGCGCATCGCCGCCAGCGTCGCGGGCGGCGCGTAGTGCGCCAGCTCCGCGCGCTTCTTGAGCCCGATGCCGTGCTCGGCGCTGATACTGCCGTTGAACCGTGCCACCAGATCATGGATGGCGCGCTGCACCTGCGGCTCACGGGCCAGGAACGCCGCCGCCACGCCGGCGGGCGGGCGCGCGGCACCGGCGGACGGGCCCGCCGGGCAGTTGATGTTGAAGTGCAGGTTCCCGTCGCCGGCGTGACCGTAACAGACCAGCACGCCCTCGGGCACGTGCTCGGCGACCCATTGCGAGGCCTCGGCGATGAAGCGCGCCAGAGCGGCGACCGGCACGCTGATGTCGTGGCGGATATTCACCCCGGCCAGGCGCTGTGCCTCCGGGATCGTCTCGCGCAGCCGCCAGAACGCCGCCCGTGCGCGCTCACTGCTGGCGAGCGCGGCGTCGCGCAGCAGCGCGCGCTCGCTGCCCTGCGCGAGCGCCTCCTGCAGCAGCTCGGAGAGCGGCTCATCGGCCGGGGAAGTCAGCTCGCACAGCACGTACCAGGGGTACACGCCGCCGAGCGGATCGCTCACCCCGGGGATGTGGCGCGCGGTCAGCTCCACGGCGATACGCGGTATGAGCTCGAAGGAGCTGAGCCGATCACCGCAGGCCGCGCGCAGCAGCCCCAGCAGCGCCACCGCGTCCGCGGGCTGCGCGAGCGCCACGAAGGCCGTGGCGCTCGAGCGCGGCGGCGGCCACAGTTTGAGCGTCGCGGCGGTGATCACCCCGAGCGTGCCCTCCGAGCCGACGAGCAGCGACTTCAGATCGTAGCCGGTGTTGTCCTTGCGCAGCGCGCGCAGCGCGTGCAGCTCGCTGCCGTCGGCGAGCACCGCCTCGATGCCGAGCACCAGCTCGCGCATCATTCCATAGCGCAGCACGTGCACGCCGCCGGCGTTGGTCGCGAGGTTGCCGCCGATCTGACAGCTGCCCTCCGATCCCAGGCTCAGGGGGAAGAAGCGGCCGGCCGCTTGCGCCGCTTGCTGCGCGCTCTTGAGCACACAGCCGGCCTCCACGGTCATGGAGAAGTCATCCGCATCGACCTGCCGCACCCGGTGCATGCGTCGCATGGCCATGACCAGCTGCCGTCCCGACTCGTCGGGCGTCGCCGCGCCGCAGTAGCCGGTGTTGCCACCCTGCGGGACCAGGCCCACGCCGCGCCGGTTGCACCAGCGCACCACCGCCGCCACCTGCTCGAAGCTGCTCGGCAGAGCCACCGCCAGCGCCCGACCGTGGTAGCGCGCGTGGTGATCGACCAGCAGCGGGGCCATGTCGGCCGCCTCGGTCAGCAGTCCCGGCGCATCGAGCAGCGCGGCGAGCTCGTCGCGTAGCTGCGCGGCGCTCACACCGTCGCGAGCGGCGCGCGGCGGCAGGCCGGCTTGGTCAGCAGCATCTGCACATCCCCGAGCTGCCGCTCGGCGAACCCGCCCTCGCAATAGCAGAGGTAGAACTCCCACAGGCGCACGAAGCTGTCGGGATAGCCGAGGCGGTGCACCTCGGACAGATGCGCGAAGAAATTCTGCCGCCAGGCCGCGAGCGTGCGCGCGTAGTGCGGTCCGATGTCCTCGAGGTGGAACACCTTCAGGTCGCTGGCCTCGCAGATCGCGCGCGTCAGCGCGCTGATCGACGGAATGAAGCTGCCGGGAAAGATGCAGCGCTGGATGTAGTCGACGCTGCGCAGCGCCTCGGCATACAGCTGATCCTGGATCGTGATCGCCTGCAGCAGCATCGCGCCGTGCGGCTCGAGCAGCCGAGCGCACTGGCGGAAGAATGTCGGTAGAAAACCGGCGCCCACCGCCTCGATCATCTCGATCGAGACCAGCTTGTCGTAGCGCCCGGAGAGGGCGCGATAGTCCTGCTGCAGCAGCGTGATGCGCTCGCCGAGGCCGGCGGCGGCGATCCGCTCGCGCGCATACTCGTACTGGGCGCGCGAGATGGTCGTGGTGGTGACGCGGCAGCCGTAATGGCGCGCCGCGTGCAGCGCCAGTCCGCCCCAGCCGGTGCCGATCTCGAGCAGGTGGTCGTCCGGCCCGAGGGCGAGCTTGCGGCAGGCCGCGTCGAACTTGGCGCGCGAGGCCTGCGCCAGCGTGGACTCGTCGCTCTGGAAGATGCCGCAGGAATACGCCATGGTGTCATCGAGCATCAGCCGGTACAGCTCGTTGCCGATGTCGTAATGGGCGGCGATGTTGCGGGCGCTGCCGCCCACGGTATTGCGGCGCAGCCAATGAGCCGCGCGCCGCAGCGGCGCGCCGGCTCGCGCCCAGCCGCGCTCCATGCGCGTCAGCGCGGCGCGATTGACCACCATGATGCGCACCAGCGTGGTCAGGTCATCGCAGCTCCAGTAGCCGTGGATGTAGGCCTCGCCGGCCCCGACGCTGCCGCCGAAGGCGGCCGCGCCGTAGAAGCGCGCATCGAGGACCCGCACGGTCGCGGCCAGTGCGCAGCGTGGCGTGCGCCTGCCGAAGCGATGCTCGCGGGCGCCCTCGATGAGACGGATCTCCCCATGCTCGAGTCCCGCGAGGGCGCGCAGCAGCGCGCCGCGCCCGATGGCCGCGCGCAGGCCGCCGGGCGCACGCGCGGCGGTGCTCGACTGGAAGGAGACTCCGTGGGCCAGGGTGCCGCCGCTGCCGCCGGCGTGGGCTTGCTGACCGGGCGCGGGAACGATGCTCGGCTTCATGGGGCGCTGCGCCCGCGTGCCCTCAGCGCAACCTGCGCAGCGGGTTTTCCCGGACGGCGATCGGCACCGGCTTGAGGTCCCAGATCAGCCCGAGCCACGACAGCAGCTTCAGCAGGTAGTAGGTGAAGTCGTACTCCCACCAGTAAAAGCCCTGGCGCGCGGCATTGGGGTAGTAGTGATGATTGTTGTGCCAGCCCTCACCGAGGGTGAGCAGCGCGAGGAACCAGTTGTTGCGGCTGGTGTCACCGGTGCGATAGCGCTGGCGGCCGACCAGATGCGAGAGCGAATTGATCGTGTAAGTGGCATGCCAGCACAGCACCGTGGAGATGAAGAACCCCCACACCAGCATCTGCAGGCCGCTGGTCCTGAGCTCGGGCGCCGTGTGCTCGAGCAGCATGCCGAGCAGGAACATGCCGGCGCCGAGGGCGACCGGCACCAGGATGTCGAAGCGGTCCAGCCAGCGCAGCTCGGGAAACTTCAGCAGATCGCGCACGAAGCGCAGATCCGGCGAGAACCCCTTGATCGACATGAACCAGCCCATGTGCGCGCGCCAGAAGCCGTGCTGGATGGGCGAGTGCGGATCGCTCTGCTTGTCGGAATTGGCATGGTGAAAGCGGTGATGCGCGGCCCACCACACCGGCCCGCGCTGCACGGCCGAGGCCCCCAGCAGGCCGAAGATGAACTGTCCGACGCGCGAGGTCTTGAAGGAGCGGTGCGCGAAGTAGCGGTGGTAGAACCCGGTGATCGCGAACATGCGCACCAGATAAGCCGCCGCCGCGACGATGAGCGCGATGGGACTCACGCCCGCCCAGATCGCCCCCAGGCAGGCGACGTGCGTCAGCACGAACGGCAGGATGCGCGCCCAGTCGATGCGGTCCGGCAGCGTGTCGCGCGCCGCCTGCACGTAATCGCAGCTCGTATCGAACCAGCGCAGCAGCGTGCCGCCCGCCGCGCGCAGCAGCCGCAGCAGCCGCAGCACCGCGGCCAGCGATGCGCCGCCGAGACCTCGTGCCGAATGAGCGGGTACCGACATCGCCCCCCCGGAGGATTCGCCGCGGGCCGCCGGGTACTCCCCGCCCGGCCGGCTCACGGCGACTGGCCGGCATTGTACCGAGTTGTCGTGCGCGGCGGGGATACCGATGGCGCCGGCGATGGCAGCGGCAGGCAGGCTCGGGACGCTCATGGGGTCGTGAGGCTCTGGGAGGGTGACACGGGTGACACGGGTGACGCGGGACACTGGCGAGGCTCACTCCGGCGCGGCGCGCAGCGCCGCGATGCGCTGCTCGAGCGGCGGGTGGCTCATGAAGAGCCGTGCCCAGGCACGACCCTCGCCCCCGGAGATGCCGAACGCATGCATCTGGCCCGGCAGCGGCGCATCCTGCGCGCCGCGCAGCCGCTCGAGCGCGGCAATCATGCGCTCGCGTCCGGCGAGGCGGGCGCCGCCGGCGTCGGCGCGAAACTCGCGCCAGCGCGAGAACCACATGACGAGCAACATCGCGAGGATCCCCAGCACGATCTGCGTCAACCACACCGTTGCCAGATAGCCGATGCCCCGGCCGGCGTTGTCCCGCAGGATCGAGCGATCCACGATATTGCCGACGATCCACGACAGGAACATGACGAAGGTGTTCATGACCCCCTGAATCAGCGCCAGCGTCACCATGTCGCCGTTGGCGACATGGGTCAGCTCGTGGCCGAGGACCGCCTCGATTTCCGACTGATTCATGAGGTTCAGCAGTCCGCTGCTGACCGCCACGAGCGCGTGGTCGCGGCTGGCACCGGTGGCGAAGGCGTTGGGCTGCGGGGAGGGGAAGATACCGACCTGCGGCATGCCGACCCCGGCGCCGTGTGCCAGGGAGCGGACCGTCTCGAGCAGCCAGTGCTCGCCGCCCGAGCGCGGCTCGCCGATGACCTGCACGCCGAGACTGCGTACCGCCATCCACTTGGAGATCGCCAGCGAGATCAGCGAGCCGCCGAAGCCAAACAGCGCCGCCAGCACCAGCAGGGCGCCGAGATTGCCGCCGCGCTCGGCGAGCCAGGCATTCAGGCCGGTCAGCTGGGCGATGAGGCTGATCATCGCCAGGATGGCGATATTCGTCAGGACGAACAGTGCGATTCGCTTCATGGGACGCGTCCGGCCGTGGACGGCTGCTGGTGCGTCAATGCCGGCTCGGCATGGCGCTCAGCGCCGCTCGACACACATCAATATCGGTCGCTCTCCTCCTCCTCGTCCCAGTCCTCATCCTCGTCGTCATCGTCGTCATCGTCGTCATCGTCGTCATCGTCCTCGTCCTCTTCCTCGTCTTCGTCCCAGGTTTCATCGAGGTCCTCGTCCTCCTCCTCCTTGTCCTCGGCGCGACTGGCGGACCAGCCCTCGGGCTGGTCGATCTTGTCGAGATCCATCTCGCGCCAGGTCTCCAGATCGATCTCCTCGATGTCGCCATCGAGGTATTCGACCTCGATCAGCTCTGCATCCTCATCGACCGACAGCACGCGGAAGTTCTCGTTCTCATCGACGTTTTCGTACCATTGCCCGACGACGGGCTCGTATTCTCTCGCCACGGGATTAGACCTCGTAGTGGGCCGACGGGGGTGAGACGCACAGGGACGCCCCGATATTAGGGCTGGTGCCGCTGGCAGGCAATCGCTGCGTTGCAGTTGACCTACAATAGCGGCGCTGGTCCGCGAAGTGCCGGGCGGCGGGCCGATCGGTCGCCGGGTGGGCGGGCCGCCCTTTGCCCCAGACGAGACAGCCGATCGAGTCGACAGGAACGTGGCCGAACCAGTGAACGACCCGCAGCGCGATTCGCCGAGCGATGTACCCCCGGCGCAAGGCGCGCGCGCCGCGCACGCCGCCGCCGGCGCTCGTGGCCGCGCGGCGACGCCGCTCACCGAGGCACGGCGCGTGGTGGTCAAGGTCGGCTCGGCATTGCTGGCGGACGCGAGGAGCGGCCGCCTGAACCGCGCCTGGCTCAAGACGCTGATCGCCGATCTGCTGCGGCTGAGGCGGCGGGGGCAGCAGGTGATCCTGGTGTCCTCGGGCGCGGTCGCGCTCGGGCGCCGCGATCTGGGACTGTCCGATGGCGCGCTGCGACTGGAGGAAAGCCAGGCCGCCGCCGCGGTGGGTCAGATCCGTCTCGCGCACGCCTACAAGGAGCTGCTCGAGGCGGTCGGGGTCACGGTGGCGCAGATCCTGCTGACGCTGGAGGACAGTGAGCAGCGTCCCCGCTACCTGAATGCCCGCGCCACCCTGGAGGCGCTGCTGCGCCTGCAGGCCCTGCCGGTCATCAATGAGAACGACACCGTCGCCACCGCGGAGCTGCGCTATGGCGACAACGACCGACTGGCCGCGCGTGTCGCACAGATGGCCAGCGCCGACTGCCTGGTGCTGCTGTCGGACGTGGAGGGTCTGTATACCGCGGACCCGAACCGCCGCCCCGATGCGCAGTTCATCGAGCGCGTGCTGCGCATCACCCCGGAGATCGAGGCCATGGGAGGACGTTCCAGCTCCGCGGTCGGCTCGGGGGGCATGGCCACCAAGATCGCCGCGGCGCGCATTGCGGTGAACGCCGGCTGCCACCTCTGCATCGCCTCGGGACATCACCGTCACCCGATCCGGCGCATCGAGGGCGGGGCGCGCTGCACCTGGTTCATCCCCTCGGCAACGCCACTGGCGGCGCGCAAGCAGTGGATCGCGGGCACGTTGCGGCCCGCCGGGGCGCTGCACATCGACGCAGGGGCTCTGCGGGCCCTGCGCAGCGGCAAGAGCCTGCTTCCGGCCGGGGTGACCGCCACCCTGGGGCGCTTCGAGAGCGGTGACACGGTCAGCGTGCTTAGCGCCGACGGTGCCGAGGTAGCCCGCGGCATCAGCGCCTATTCCGACAGCGATGCCGCGCGCATCATCGGGCGCCAGAGCGGCGAGATCGAGGAGCTGCTGGGCTTTCGCGGCCGCGAGGAAATGATCCACCGCGATGATCTGGTGATCCTGCACCCCGGGCAGGACCCGCAGGGATCCACGACCGGGACCGAGAATCGCTCCTGCAAGGTGCCGCCATGACGGCTGCAGCGGACGCCGCGGCGCCTGCCGCCCCCGATGCGGCGGTGGTGGAGCTCATGGGCCGACTCGGGCGAGCCGCCGTGGCCGCGGCGGGCGAGCTGGCGCTGGCGGATACGGCCGCCAAGAACCGGGCGCTGACGGAGGCGGCACAGGCGATCCGGCGCCAGGGCGGCGCCATTCTCGCGGCCAACGCCGAGGATGTGCGGGAGGCGCGCGCGCGCGCGCTGGGCGCCGCGATGCTCGACCGGCTGGCCCTGGACGAGCGCCGCGTGCAGGCGATGGCGGCCGGCGTGGATGAGGTCGCCGCGCTGCCCGATCCGGTCGGCACGGTGATCGCGCAGTGGACACGGCCAAATGGGCTGATGATCCAGCGGGTGCGCGTGCCGCTCGGGGTCATCGGCATCATCTACGAGAGCCGGCCGAACGTGACCGCGGACGCCGGAGCGCTGTGCCTGAAGTCCGGCAACGCCGCGATCCTGCGCGGCGGCTCCGAGAGCGTGCGCTCGAGCGCGGCGATCCATGCCTGCCTGGTCGAGGGGTTGGCGGCCGCCGGGCTGCCGGCCGCGGCCATCCAGCTGGTGCCGACCACGGACCGCGCCGCCGTCGGGCAGATGCTCGGCGGTATGCAGGAATTCCTGGACGTGCTGGTCCCGCGAGGCGGCAAGAGCCTGGTCGAGCGCGTACAGCGCGAGGCGCGCGTGCCGGTCATCGGCCACCTGGAGGGCAATTGCCACGTTTACGTCGATCGCGACGCCGATCTGGCCATGGCGCGCCGGGTCACGCTCAACGCCAAGATGCGCCGCACGGGCATCTGCGGGGCGGCGGAGACGCTGCTGGTGGATCGTGGCTGCCCGCCCGGGCATCTGGCGGCGCTGATCGGCGAGCTGATCGCCGCCGGCTGCGCCGTGCGGGGCGATGCGAGCGCGCAGGCGGCCGATGCGCGCGTGAGCGCGGCGAGCGAGGCGGACTGGTTCACCGAGTACCTGGACGCCATGATCGCCGTGCGCGTCGTGGATGGGGTGGACGAGGCGATCGCGCACATCGCGCGCTACGGCTCGGCGCACACCGAGGCGATCATCACCGCCAACGCAGCCACGGCCGAGCGCTTCCTGGCGCGCGTGGACAGCGCAATCGTGCTGCACAACGCCTCCACACAGTTCGCCGATGGTGGGGAGTTCGGCATGGGCGCGGAGATCGGTATCTCCACGGATCGCTTTCACGCCCGCGGCCCGGTCGGCGTCGAGCAGCTCACGAGCTACAAGTATGTAGTGCGTGGCTCTGGGCAGGTGCGTCCGTAGAGGCGCCAGCGGCGGGCGCGGCGCAGTGCTCGCAGTTCACCCAGCCGGAGTCACCGCTCTCGTAGTACTCCTTTTTCCAGATCGGCACGCGGTGCTTGACCGCATCGATGATGTAGCGGCAGGCCTCGAAGCACTCGCCGCGATGCGCGGCGCTCACGCCGACCCACACGGCGATCTCGCCGATCCCCAGCGGCCCGACGCGGTGCGCGCACAGCGCATGAGTGATCCCGAATCGCTGCCGTGCCTCTGCGAGAATGCGTTCGCCCTCGCGGCACGCGAGCGGCGCGAACGCCTCGTATTCCAGGCGCAGCACGCGGTGGCCTTCGTTGTGGTCGCGTACCCAGCCCTCGAAGGCGACGTAGCCGCCGCATGCGGGTTGCTGCAGCGAGCGCCGCAGCTGCTCGAGCGGCAGCGCGTGATCGTACAGGGCGAACGCTGCCGGGCCCGTGGGCGGGCTCATGGCGGGTGCCTCGGCTGGCTCAGCCACCGGCCACCGGCGGCAAAAAAGCCACGGTATCGCCCTCGGCGAGCGGCGTGCGCCAGTCGCCGAACTCATCGTTGATCGCGACCCGCAGGAACTGCGGCGCGAGCGCGAGCCCGTGCCGCTGCCGCAGCTCCTCGTACAGCTCCAGCGGGGTGGCGGCCAGCGTCTGCAGCTCCTCGCTACCCCGGCCGGCCTGCTCGCGCAGCACCGCGAAATAGCGCACCCGCAGCCGCCGCCGCGCCAGCTGCGCCGTTGCCGCCGTGTACTGTTCGGGGGTGTTGATGTTGTCCAGCGCGCGCGGCTCGAGCGGCTCGAGCAGCCGCGCATCCACGCCGCCGAGCAGCGCCCGCGGACAGAGCTGACCCTGCGCGATCCAGGCATCCACGGCCGCGCGGCTCGCGGGCTCGAAGATCGCGCACAGCGGCTCGGGCAGGCCGTCGTGACTGCTGCGGTACGCGGTCGCGAGGTGATCGGCCCCACGGCTGGCGATCAGATGATCGAGGGTGGAGGCCGTCAGGAACGGCAGGTCGCAGGCGAGTACCAGCCAGGCGCGGTTGGCATCGGCGTGCAGCGCCGCCTGGATGCCGCCGATGGGGCCCAGATCGGGCCGCAGATCCTCGATGCACGGGTAGGCGGCACGCGCGGGATCGGCGCGCTGCTCGGGCCGGATCGAAACGAACACCTGCTGCACGCGCGGCGCGAGCAGCTGCACCGTGCGCTCGAGCTGGGTGCGACCGGCGTAGGCGAGCGACGCCTTGTCGCGCTGCATGCGGCGGCTGCGCCCGCCGGTCAGCACCAGCCCGTTCAGCGGCGCGACGCTCACGCGCCCACCCGCCGCCGGCCGCCGCTCTTGGACAGCAGCCGCAGGCCCTCGATGCGGATGTCGTGCGAGAGTGCCTTGCACATGTCGTAGATCGTCAGCGCCGCGACGGCGGCGCCGGTCAGCGCCTCCATTTCCACACCGGTCTTGTGACGCACCTCGACCCGGCAGCGCACCGAGACGACGGCGGGGGAGCGCGCGGCGCCCGGGGAGCGCGCGGCGCGCGGCCCGAAGTCGATGCTCACCTGGCAGTGCTCCAGCGAGAGCGGATGGCAGAAGGGGATGAGCTCGGCGGTGCGCTTGGCGCCCATCACCCCCGCCAGGATCGCGGTATCGAACACCGGGCCCTTGCGCGTGCGATGACCGCTGCGGCGCAGGGCCGCCGCCACGGCGGCGGGCAGCCGCACGCGCGCCTCGGCCTCGGCGATGCGGTGGGTCACCGCCTTGGCGCCCACATCGACCATGGTGGGACGATCGCTCGCATCCAGGTGCGAGAGCATCGGGCCCGAGCCCGCCGGCCGCGGCTGCACCGACGGCCCGTGGGCGGCGGCCCGGGCGGTGCGCCGTCTCACGGCGGCCGCCGCGCGCTTCGCCGGCGCCGCGGCGAGGCGGCGAGCCACCGGAGTGCCTCTGTCGAGCGCGCCCATCAGCCACCCAGATAGTTCATCTCGACGTGCTGCACGCCGCGCGCACGCAGCTGGTCGCGCAGCTCGCTGTAGCGGTCCATACGCCGCTCCCAGACCGAGCGAATCAGCTCCGCGAGCTCCGCATCGCTCGCCCCGGCGCGCAGGGGCTCACGCAGGTCCGTGCCCGTCGCTGCGAACAAACACGTGTGCAGCTTGCCATCCGAGGTGAGCCGCGCGCGCGAGCAATCTCCACAGAACGGCTGGGTGACCGAGGAGATGAAGCCCAGCTCGCCGCCGCCGTCCTGGAATGCATAGCGGCGCGCGACCTCGCCGCGATAGGCCGGCTCGAGCGGCGCGAGCGGCCAGCGCGCATGGATGCGCTCGAGCAGCTCCTGCGAGGGCACCACGCGCTCGCGATTCCAATCGTTGCGATTGCCCACGTCCATGTACTCGATGAAGCGCACGATCGCGCCGCTGCCGCGGAAGTGCTCGACCAGATCGAGGACCGTATGCTCGTTGAGGCCGCGCTGCACCACCGCGTTGATCTTGATCGGCGTGAGGCCGGCGTGGCGTGCGGCCTCGATGCCGGCGAGCACCTCCCCGAGCTGGGCGAACCCGCCGGCCATGGCGGCGAACACCTGTGGATCCAGGCTGTCCAGGCTGATCGTGACGCGCTTCAGCCCCGCGGCACGCAGCGCGGCCGCGTGCTGCGAGAGCAGCACGCCGTTGGTCGTCAGCGCGATGTCGCGCACACCGGCCAGGCCCGTCAGGTCGCCGATGAGGTCGGGCAGCCCCGCGCGCACCAGCGGCTCGCCCCCGGTGATGCGCAGTTTCGTGACGCCGAGGGGCAGAAACAGCCGCGTCAGACGCACCAGCTCCTCGAAGCTCAGCCGCTCGGTCGAGCGCAGGAAGCGGTACTGCTCGTGATAGCGCTCACGCGGCATGCAGTACGGGCAGCGGAAGTTGCAGCGATCGGTCACCGACAGGCGCAGGTCCCGCAGCGGTCGGCCGAGCCGATCCTGCGGCTGGCGCGTGCGCGGCAGCAGCGGATGCACCTGGGCGGCGGATTTGCTCATACCTGCTCTACCTGACCGGCCGCTGGCCGGGCCGTTCCCGTGGGTTCCATGTCCCAAGGCTACCAGTGCCGTGGGCTACCAGCGAAACAGTCGTGTCACGTACCCCTTGGCGAGCTCGGCGGGGCCCGGGGGCAGCTCCACGAAGCCGTCCGTGCGCGCCAGAGCGGCAAAGTCACCCGAGTTGTGGGTCGGACAGGGTGTGGCCCAGGTCCGGGCCCAGTCGTCGAAGGCCACCCGCACGGGCAGGAAACCCGTCATCGCCGGCTGCCAGTCCACCGGCTCGGCGAGCGCGACGCGCTGTGGGGTCACCAGCGGCCTGCCCATCGCGCCGAACAGCGCCGGCACGACGTAGCGCACCAGGCACACGAGCGTCGAGACCGGATTGCCGGGCAGTGCGAACACCGCGCTGCCTTCCCCCGAGGTGCCGAACCACATCGGGCGGCCGGGGCGCTGCGCGATGCCGTGGAAGACGCAGCGCACCCCCAGCTCCTCGAGCACCTTGGGCACCAGGTCGAAGCGTCCCATGGACACCCCGCCCGACAGGACCAGCGCCTCGTGCGTCGTCAGGTGCAGCCGCAGCCGGTCGCGCAGCAGGCCCGCATCATCGGGCAGGTGATCCTCGGCGACGCGATGAAAGCCCTGCTGGCGCAGCGCCGCGGCCACGGCATAGGCGTTCGAGCGGCGAATCTGATGCGGTGCAATAGGCTCGCCCGGCTCCACCAGCTCGTTGCCGGTGGAGACCACCATGATCGCGGGCTGGCTGCTGACCCGCAGCCGCGCCATCCCCGCCGAGGCGGCCACGGCGACCTCGGGCGCGTGCAGTACGCTCCCGGATGGCAGCAGCAGCGCCCCCTGGGTACGGTCGCTGGCGCGGCGTGCCACGTGCATCCAGGGCACCGCGGGTGATTCGAGGGTGAGCTCGACATAGCCCTCGGCGCTGCGAGTCTGCTCGACGGGCACCACGGCATCGCAGCCGCCGGGCAGCACCGCCCCGGTCATCACCTCGATGCAGTGCTCGCCGGAGGCCAGCGTCAGCGGCGGATCCCCCGCGGCCTGAGTGCCCTGCAGCTTGAAGCGCCGCCAGCCGGCCGCCGTCGTGCTGGAGGCGAGCGCGACGCCGTCCATCGCGACGCGATCGAAGGGGGGCTGATCGCGCTCGGCGTATATGTTTTCACGTAATACCGCCCCTCCGCACTGACCGAGCGGCAGGGATTCGATGGGCAGGCAGGCCAGGTGGTCGCCGATGAGCTTGTCTGCGGCAGGCGGATCGAGCATGCGGCGGGAGTTTAACCCGCGGCTGCCGTTGGTGCCCTCAGCGGCGCGCGCGCGCCGCGCGCAGGGCGCTCAGGCGCTCTCGCGCCCGATAGATGCGCATCTCCACCGCCTTGGCATTCAGTCCGAGCACCTCGCCGGCCTCCTGGTGCGACAGCCCCTCGAGCGCGGTGAGCAGCAGCGGCTCCTTGAGCGAGCGGGGCAGCACCGCCAGCGAGCGCTCGAGGTGCTCGATCTCCTGCCCGGTGGCCACCGAGCTCTCGGGTCCGGCCGCGGCGTCGGGCAGATCAAGCGTGTCGACATCGTCGCCGCCGAGGTGCGCGAACACGCGCCGCACCGCCTCGCGGCGCGCACGGTCGCGACACTTGTTGAGCGCGATGCGACGCAGCCAGATGTCGAAGGGCCGTGCGGGCTCATAGCGCGCGAGCGCGAGCCACGCGGAAAAAAAGGTATCCTGCAGCACATCGTAGGCATCATCGGCATTGCCTACGTAGCGCCGCACGAACCTATAAGCCCACTGCTTGTGGCGGCCCATCAGGTGCGCGAAAGCGGTGTCGTCACCGCTCAGCGCACGTTGCACCAAGGCCGCATCCGACTCCCCCCCGGTATCGGTCAACGCGTATCCGTCATCAGTGCCGCAACGACTTTTTCGTCGAATATCGCCTGCTGCGGCGGCGTCAGCACGGCTCGCAAACTCAGGACATACAATACCGTCTGCCGCTGCAGTTCGCCCACCTGCGTCTTGAGGTCATCGATGGACTTCTCGACGGCGGGGCCGAATCCCATCTCCTCGGCCAGCGCGTTGCTCAGCTCCACGTTGGCGGCGGCGATGCGCGCGCGCAGCACGGTGCGCGTGTGGGCGTAGCGCTGGTCGATGGCGTTGATCTGCTGTTTCTGCTGGCTGGTCAGGCCCGTCAGGCCGCGCCGGGACAGCTCGTCCACCGCGGCACGCAGCGGCTGCGCCGGTGGGTACAGGCTCGCATCCAGACGGTTGACGCCGACCCACACCCCGACGAAGCCCGCGATACCCGCCAGCAGAACCGTGAGGATCAGCTGGCGTTGGAAGGGCGTCACGGACCGCTCGCGAGCAGGCTCGAGGGCGCCAGCGACGCATCCTCGCCCAGCACGACCACCTCGCTCGCCCCGGCGCTCTGCCGATGCTGCGCGCTGGCGACGCCAACGCCCAGTCCGACGATCAGAGCGCAGGCCGTGACCACGGCACCCACGGGCAGGGCGCTGCGATTGCTGGCGCGCTCCCGATGGGTCCTGATCCGCGACAGCACGTCCTGCTCGAGTCTCTCCAGTGAAGGTTCAGTGACCATGTCGCCGATGATGCCTCCGCTGCGCCGGCAGCGTGGATGCGCTGCCCGGCAGCTGTCGAATCATAGAAACGAGACAGCGGTCGATCAAGCCGAGAGCACTCGCCCACCTGCACGCCGCCCTGCCGTGATTCTCAAGATAAAAATACGCAATCGGGAGATGAAACCCTCGCTGCGACCCCTCCGCGCGCCGCCGACCTCGGGGGTATCCTGCCGGCAGTGCTGCACTGCGCTAAGGAAGGGCGCGGCAGCCACCACGCCGATGACGCTCTGCAGGGCCTCGAGCGGGCGGGAGTCGCAGAGGCAAGGTGCCGGGACGGAGGGCGCGGGTGCGGCCGTCACCGCTTCGTGCGAGCATGGGCAGGCGGTGCGCCCGTAGCTCAGTTGGATAGAGCATCAGGCTTCGAACCTGAGGGTCGGGGGTTCGAATCCCTCCGGGCGCGCCACTCGCTTGCGAAAGAGCATAGGTAGTCGTGGCACGCGATTAGGTAGAGCTGCGAATCGCGAGGCGCCGCCGCGGTAGACATCATCACAGGCAGGATGATTTCTAGGAGGCGGGCATGAGCATCCTGAAAGCGATGGTGACCAGCGGGATGTTGGCGGGATTGCTGGGAGCGGTGAGCTTCCCGGCGCCGGCGGCTACGCCCTCCTCGCCCGATGTGTATTCGGTCCATCAGACGGTCACGATCGAAGGCATGGTGGTGCGGTTCACGTTTCGCGATCCCTATTCGTTGGTGTATGTGATGACGACGGACAAGAACGGCACCCTGGTGACCTGGGTCCTGCAGTGGCTGCCTGCCACCGCGCTGCGTGCCGAGGACATCAATCGCGATACGCTCACAGCCGGCGATCACGTGATCGTCACCGGCAATCCGGCGCGCGATCCTCGATCACATCACATGCGCATGAAGGCAATCGAGCGACCGGCGGATGGCTGGATGTGGGTAAAGGTCACATCCGATTGAACTGCGACGCCAAAGTCCATGCCGATGTCGCGCGGGCGGCGCCGTCCGCCTTGCGACCGATCCGGACGGGGCACATACTTTGCCGTGCAAAGTCACTGCGATCTGCAGGCGAGCACGCTGACGCCACGGGAGTGTACGGTGAGCGGGGATCCTTCGCACCGGGTGCGCGCGCGCGCGGCCTGGCCGAGCGCCGTGTCACTGAGCGCATGTGTGTGGCTGCCGCTGGCATGCGGCTGCGCCCACGCGGGTGGTGGACCGCTGGGCATCGATTACCAGCTGCGCTACGACGATGCGGGCATCTGGACGCGCAGCTACCAGCTGGATCTCGAGTACGCGGTGCTCGGCACCACGGGCATCGGGGCGCTGTGGCTCGGCAATGATGACCCGCTCGGGCATGCCCTCTGGCAGGACATCGATGCCGAGGCGCTCTCGAGTGTCGCGGCACAGGGGCTCAAGTATGCGTTCGGGCGCGCGCGGCCCTCTCAGGCAGACAACCCGAATCTGTGGTTCGGCCACGGCCAGAGCTTTCCGAGCGGCGAGGTGACCCTGCAGGCCGCCTTCGTGACACCGATCATCTTCGACTACGTGCGCAAGGATCCGTGGATCGCCGCGCTCGAGCTATTGCCGATCTACGATGCGATCGGGCGCATGAAGGTACACGGCCATTGGCAGAGCGACACGATCGCCGGCTGGATGCTCGGTACCGGCGCGGGCTACTGGACCAGCACGCTGCGCGTGCCGCTGTCGGTGCATATCCTGCCGGGAGGGGTCACGATCGGCATATCGAAGCGCTTCTGAGGCGCTCGCTCGTCGGCAACCTCGACCGGTCCACGGCGATGCTAAGCTGGCCCGAACTGCTGCAGCCCGGATCGCATGCATGGAAATCCGTAAGAATCAGCCGTTCCACAGGCGCCTGCGCTACTCCATGGCCGGCGTAGCGCATGGTCTGCGCGCTGAGCACAGTCTGCGCACCCAGGCGCTCGTACTGGTGGCCGTGCTGATCGGCCTGGTCGTGCTGCGTCCGGCGCCGCTGTGGTGGGCGCTGGTCATTCTGGCCAGCAGCAGTGTGCTGGCCGCCGAGCTGTTCAACACCGCCATCGAGCGGCTCGTCGACCATCTGCATCCGGAGGTCCATCCGGAGATTCGCATCGTCAAGGACTGTGCGGCCGCGGGCGTGCTGATCTGCTCGCTGGGTGCGATCGGCGTGGCCATTGCCCTCGCCATACAGCTGTGTCGCGGCTCGTAGCACGCCGCGTAAGCGGAGCACGCGATGCAACTATGGCCCGAGCGCCTGCAGGTACTCGGAGACGGCGTGCATATCCGCGACCTTCAGCCCCTGGGCGACACCGTGCATGATGGCGACGTCCCGCAGATTGTTCTGAAAGGAGCGCAGCTGCTTCATCAGGTACTGCACGTGCTGGCCGGCCAGCCGGGGGTATAGGTCGGTGCCGGCGGCCTCGGGGCCGTGACACGCGGCACAGGGCGGAATGCCCTCGGTCGCATCGCCGTGCTGATAGATCTGCTGCCCGCGGGCGATCAGCCGCGGGTCGCCGCGCTCGCCGGCCCAGGGCTTCTGCCGGCTGTAATAGTCGGCCAGGGCCGACATCGTCGCGTCATCCAGTGGCGAGGCCATTCCCCACATGTACGCGAGGGCGTCGGGATCCCCGCGTGTCTGAGCCTTGAAGGCGCGCAGCTGGGCCAACAGGTAGTCGGCATGCTGAGCGGCGAGCACCGGGAACTTGGGCTGTATGCTGTGGCCGCGCCAACCATGACAGTTGGCGCAAACACCCACGGCGGCCCGCTCGGCTGCGGCCCGTGCGGCCGCATCGGTTTCGGCGGCGCGCACCAGGCCGGCGCTCAGCAGCAACGCGACGCCGCCGAGCAGCAGCCAGGCACGCGGGATCAGGGCTCGTCCGAGCAACATGGCATTTCCCCCGCGGCTAGAATGCCCACCACACGAGCAGATAGGTCGTGTCGTTCGCGCCGGCGTCGCGTCCGAAGCCATCGTAGTCGAGCGTGCCGCCGTTGAACTCGTCGTAGCGCGTGTACTGCAGTGACAGCTTGGTGTTGAGCCAGGGCAGGTAGTTGATCTCCGCGATCCAGCCGCGCGTGTTCGGGCTGCCGCTGGCACTGGTAATCACGCCCGGCGCGGGGCCCCCGGGGTACAGACCGGTGTCGGTACTGCCGGTCGTGGCGAAGTGCTGGAGGGTCCCGCCGATCCGGCGCCGCCAGTAATAGGTGGCGGTCAGCAGCGTCGTGGCGAGCTCATCGGTCGGATTGGCGCTGACCCCGGTGGCAGAGGCGGCATCCAGATGCATTGACTCGTGGATGTAGGTCGCGGCAGCGGTGACGATGTTTTCCTCGCCGATGAATTGATACTGCAGGTCCGCGGCAAGGTCGGTGAACTGATTGATCGGTCCATTGAGCGGCGTTGGCGCAGCCGAGGTTCCACCGGGATAGAGACGGAACTGCGCGCCGTAGGCGCCTATCTCCAGGTCGTGGCGCTGCCATTGATGCTCAAAGGCGATGCGCGCATAAGGCGACACTCCGTCGACGACATTGGAGGCGCTGCCGTCCAATGGACCGGCGGCGCCGGTGATCGGATTGGTGGCTCCTTGCTGGGCCGAATGGTACACGCCGGCCTCGCCGTACAGGGACTCGTTCCACATGGCATAGGCCGTGAGTCCGGCAACCTGTTGAGCCAACGTGCCATCGATCTGCGGTGTCGCGATCGGCGACACCACGGCATTGCTCGCGGCATAGGGGAACCCCCAGGCCGGAGTGCTGTTCCAAAGATCCTGCACCGTGGGGTTATTGTTGAGGCTGATGCCGTAGATCAGCGAGCGATCGTCCGGCAGCAGCAGCAGATTGGCGAACCGCAGGTCCGTATTGTCCATGCCGATGGAGCCGGAGGCATTGTCGTAGGTGATCTGGATCATCGCGCCGAAATGCGGAGCGACCTTGCCGGCGTAGAACAGGCTCAGCTGTTGCGGAAAGCCGGTGGTACTGGTCTGCGAGCGCCCCTTGCCGGAGATGTCCGGCAGCGACTGATTCAGCCAGGTCTGAGACACTTGCAGCATCACCGACAGCGGCGCCTGGATCGGGAGCAGCAGCAGGGTATCCTTTTCAGAATTGATGTCACGGACCTGCTTGAGATTGTCCAGCGTATAGCCGTTGGCCTTGAACATACGGCCAAAGTGGGTCAGCTCCGGGAACACGGTGTGGCAGGCCTCACAGGACAACCCCGTCTGACGGGCAAAACTGGGTACGGCGTGCGCTTCTGGAGCGAGGAGGACAGCCAGCAGCGCGCAGCCTGCGATCGCAGCCCCGCGTACGCGACGGGTGTGCAGCGTGTGCACGCCGGTGGACATCGCCAATCCAGTCATGGGCAGTAACGTCTCGAAGCCGCAACGCGCGTGAGGCTAGCGGCATTGTGCCCTGGCTCGGCATTGGGAAAAATACTGATGTGATCCGGCCGCGTGTCCAGGCCCGGGTTGCGCGGGACGGCGTGGCGCACGACGCTTGACAGGGTTCGCCCGCACAACGGCGTGCGCGCTGTCGCAGCGGCGGGCCCCGGAACCTCGGCGAAATCAGGCCAGATCGAAGCGGTCGGCATTCATGACCTTGCTCCAGGCGGCCACAAAGTCGGCCACGAACTTCACCTGCGCGTCCGAGGAGGCGTAGACCTCCGCCAGGGCGCGCAGCTCCGAGCTCGCGCCGAAGATGAGATCCACGCGGCTGGCGCTCCAGCGCAGCTGGCCGGTGGCGCGCGCGTATCCCTCGAACACGTTCGCATCCGCCGTCGCCCGCCATTCGGTGCTCATGTCCAGCAGGTTCACGAAGAAGTCGTTGGTGAGTGTCTGCGCACGACGCGTGAAGACTCCACGCGGCGAGTCTGCGTGGTTCGCACCCAGGACCCGCAGGCCACCGACCAGCACCGTCATCTCGGGCGCGGTCAGGGTGAGCAGCTGCGCCCTGTCGATCAGCAGCTCCTCGGCGGACGCGGCGCAGTGGGCCGCGAGGTAATTGCGGAACCCATCGGCGACGGGCTCCAGATGGGCGAAGGATTCGACATCGGTCTGCGCCTGAGAGGCGTCGGTGCGGCCCGGTGCGAAGGGCACCGTCACGCGCTGCCCGGCGCTTGCGGCCGCGTGCTCGATCCCCGCCGAGCCGCCGAGCACGATCAGGTCCGCGAGCGATACCCGCTTGCCGCCGGACTGCGCTGCGTTGAACCCCTGCTGCAGCGCTGCGAGTGTCCGCAACACCCTGGCCAGCTGCGCGGGCTCATTGACCGCCCAGTCCCTCTGAGGTGCCAGACGGATGCGCGCTCCATTGGCGCCGCCACGCTTGTCCGAACCACGGAACGTCGCGGCGGAAGCCCAGGCGGTCCCGACCAGCTCGCGCACGGACAGTCCCGAGGCGAGGATCCTGCCCTTGAGCTCGGCGACGTCGGTCGGATCGATCAGCGGGTGATCGACCGCCGGCACCGGGTCCTGCCAGAGCAGCTCCTCGGCCGGAACCTCGGGCCCCAGATAGCGCGAGCGCGGTCCCATGTCCCGATGGGTGAGCTTGAACCACGCGCGTGCGAACGCATCGGCGAACTCGTCCGGATGCGCATGGAAGCGCCTGGAGATCTTCTCGTAGGCCGGATCGATCCGCAAAGCCAGATCCGTGACCAGCATGGTGGGGGCGCGGCGCTGGGTGCGCTCGAAGGCATCGGGGATGGGCGTAGCGTCACCCTTGGCCCGGTACTGGTACGCGCCGGCCGGGCTGCGGGTGAGCTCCCATTCGTATCCGAACAGGTTGTCGAAGAAAGAGTGGCTCCATTGCGTGGGCGTCTGCGTCCAGGTGACCTCCGGGCCGCCCGTGATGGCATCCCTGCCCATGCCGCTGCCATAACGGCTCTTCCAGCCCAGACCCAGCTGCTCGATGGGTGCGGCCTCGGGCTCCGGGCCGACGAGCTTCGGATCCCCGGCGCCGTGGGTCTTGCCGAAGCTGTGGCCGCCGGCGATGAGCGCCACGGTCTCCTCGTCGTTCATGGCCATGCGCTTGAAGGTCTCGCGAATGTCCACGGCGGCGGCCGCGGGATCGGGCTTGCCGTTGGGGCCCTCCGGATTCACATAGATGAGACCCATCTGCACGGCCGCCAGGGGATTCTCCAGGTCCCGCTGGCCGCTGTAGCGCTGGTCGGCGAGCCAGGCGTCCTCCCTGCCCCAGTAGACCGATTCGTCCGGCTCCCAGACATCGGCACGCCCGCCGCCGAACCCGAATGTTCTGAAGCCCATCGACTCGAGGGCGACGTTGCCGGCGAGGATCATCAGATCGCCCCAGGAGATCTGCCGGCCGTATTTCTGCTTGAGCGGCCACAACAGCCGCCGCGCCTTGTCGAGGTTCGCATTGTCCGGCCAGGAATTGAGCGGCGCGAAGCGTTGCTGCCCGGTGCCGGCCCCGCCGCGACCGTCGCCGACGCGGTAGGTGCCCGCGGCGTGCCACGCCATGCGGATCATCAGCCCGCCGTAGTGGCCGAAATCCGCCGGCCACCAGTCCTGGCTGTGGGTCATCAGCGCAGCCAGATCCTGCTTCAGCGCCGCGAAATCGAGTTTCCTGAACTCTTCCGCGTAGCGGAAACTCGCGCCCATCGGATCGGACTTCGGCGAGTTCTGCCGCAGAATGCCGAGGTTCAGCCGCCTCGGCCACCACTCTCGGTTGGTGCGCGCGCCGCTGGCGGGCGCGAACGGGCATTGGGTTTCGCTGGACACGGGTGCAGTCCTCCTGCCGTCTGTGGGCCCCGCATGGGGCAGCTGCTGCGAATCATCCGGATTGCCTGGGCTCGCGCATATCCTGAGGGCAGCCCGACGTCAGGGTCCAATCGACTGATTTGATCGCGCCGATAGACGCCGTGTATGTCCGCGCCGCCGGCCGTCGCGGCGCGGGTGCGGGGCGCGCGACGTGGCGGCGGGACGCGGTGCGACGGCGGGGCGCGGTGCGATGGCGGGGGGCGGTGCGATGGCGGACGCGCGCCGCGCCCGCCGCGTTCTGCGCGCGCAGCGGCTCAGCGCTTCAGGGCGATGCCCTCGACCTCGAAGTGCGCGCCATTGAGCAGACTGCTCACGCCGATGAATGCGCGCGTCGGGTAGTGAGCGTGGAAGTAGCCGCGATAGACGTTGTTGAAAGTTCCGTAGAGGCTCAGATCGGTGCAGAAGATGGTCACCGACACCAGGTCGTCCATGGAGAGACCCGCCTGGCCGAGCTCGTGCTGGATGGCGTCCAACACCAGATGCGCCTCGCGCGCCGGGTCGGCCGGTACGCGGCGGGTGCTCGGATCGGTGCCGAGGTGTCCGGCGATGTAGAGCGTGCGGCCGGCCAGCAGCGCCTCGCTGAAGGGCGGGGCTGCGGCGGTGCCGGTCGGCGGATTGGTGAAATACTGCCAGCCATGCTCGGCGGCCAGCGCGCTGGTGGCGGCCGCCAGCATCAGCAATCCGACCTTCAGACGGGTGGACTTGTTCACGGTGCTCTCCCTGATCTTAAGATTTCAGTGCGGTGTGGTTGTCACGGAGTCGGCGGCAGGCTCGTCGCAGCTCGTCGCAGGCTCGTCGCGGGATACGCCCGCAGGGTAGCGTGAGTTCAGCACCAATGCGAGATGAGCGGGGAGCCGCGGCAGAGGGTTCGAGAATACGGTGCAGCGTGTGCGCACCATTTGCGGGCGCGGCGGCGTGTGCTTGACCCAGGAGTGATCAATCCAGGCCGAGCGCCGCGGCCAAGCGAGCATCTTCAGACGCGCGATGACGGCGTGGTGTACGATCGCTCGCGCCAACGACAATCCGTGCGGCCGTCAGCGGAGCACGGCGCAGAAGCATCCATCGCCACTTCGAACCCGGGGGTCTGGGGTTCGCATGCAAACCTCGCTGCTGATCGACGGCCGGCTGGTCCCGGGCGAAGGGACCGCGGAGAAGATTCTGGACGCCGCGAGCGGCGCACAGATCGCGCTGGTCGCGGAGGCCACGGCGGCGCAGCTGCATAGCGCGGTGCTGGCCGCGGAGCGGGCGTTCGCGGGCTGGCAGCGCCGTTCACCCAAGGAACGTTCCGAGCAGCTGCTGCGCATCGCCGAGCACCTGCAGGCCGAGGCGGCCGCCTACGCGGCGCTCGAATCACGCAACACCGGCAAGCCGCTGCAGGCGATGCTCGCGGATGAGATGCCGGCGATCGTGGACGTGTTCCGCTTCTTTGCCGGCGCCGCTCGCACGCCACAGGATATGGCGGCCGCGGAATATCTCGATGGCCACACGAGCTTCGTGCGCCGTGATCCGATCGGCGTCGTCGCCGGCATTGCCCCGTGGAATTATCCGCTGATGATGGCGGCCTGGAAGATCGCACCAGCCATCGCCGCCGGCAACACCCTGGTGCTCAAGCCATCCGAGCAGACCCCGCTCACGGCCCTGAAGCTCGCGGGCGCACTGGCCGAGCTGCTGCCCGCGGGTGTGGTCAACATCGTCTGCGGACGAGGGGAGTCGGTCGGCGCGGCGCTCGCGGCGCATCCCCGGGTGCGCATGGTCTCGCTCACCGGCGACGTGGCCACCGGCCAGAAGGTGCTGGCCGCGGCGGCAGGCAATCTCAAGCGCACGCATCTGGAGCTCGGCGGCAAAGCGCCCGTGATCGTGTTCGACGACGCCGACCTGCCGGCGGTGGTCGCCGGGATACGCACCTATGGATTCTATAACGCCGGTCAGGACTGCACCGCCGCCTGTCGTCTGTACGCCGGGTCGCGCATCTACGAGCGCCTGATCGCCGATCTGACGCGGGCCGTGAGCACCATCAGGGTGGGCGCACAGCAGGAGGCCGGAGTGGAGATGGGCCCGCTGATCAGCGCCTCGCAGCGCGAACGGGTCGCCGCGTTCGTGGCGCGCGCCGCGGCGCAGCCGCACATCCAGGTGACGACGGGAGGGCGGGCGCGAGAGGGCGCGGGGTTCTTCTACGAGCCCACGGTCCTTGCCGGCGCACGCCAGGAGGACGAGATCGTGCAGCGCGAGGTGTTCGGCCCGGTGGTCTCGGTGACCCGCTTCACCAGCGCCGAGCAGGCCGTGGCGTGGGCGAACGACTCCGAGTACGGACTGGCCTCCTCGGTCTGGACACGCGATGTCTCCCTCGCGATGCAGGTCACCTCGCGCCTGCAGTATGGCTGCAGCTGGGTGAACACCCATTTCACCTTCGTGAGCGAGATGCCTCATGGGGGGCTCAAGCGCTCCGGGTACGGCAAGGATCTGTCGGTGCACGCCCTCGCGGACTACACCGTCGCGCGCCACGTCATGGTCAGGTGGTGATGGCCGCGCGACGCCCGGGCGCCGGGTCTTGCACGGCCGGCGTCGTTTTGACGATAGTGTGGCCAGCCATGGTCCTGTCCCAGACGTTTGATGCCGTCCGCGGAGATCGTGTCAGCGGCTGGCTGCCGCAATCGCGCTCCGAGGTCCTCGCCCGCAACGGCGTCGTCGTGACCAGTCAGCCGCTCGGGGCGCAGGCGGGACTGGACATCCTCAAGAAGGGGGGCAATGCGTTCGATGCCGCGGTGGCCGCGGCCGCGGTCATGAACGTCGTCGAGCCGGAGAGCGCGGGCGTCGGCGGAGATGTGTTCGTGCTGGCGTGGGACGCGAAGGAGCAGCGGCTGATCGCGCTCGACGGCGCCGGTCGCGCCGCCAGCGGCTCGACGCCGCAGCACCTGGCCGCGCGCGGCTTCACCCGCGTCATGGCGCAGCATGGCATCGAGTCAGCCACCGTTCCCGGCGCGGTCGACGCCTGGGACGCGCTGCTGAAGCGAGCGGGGACCCTGAGCTTCCGGGAAGTCCTGGAGCCCGCGGCGACGCTCGCCGAGCAGGGCTTCGGCGTCACCGAGCGCATCCAGCACGACTGGCTCGAAGGGGTGGCGCTGCTCAGGCAGGACCCGGACTCGGCGCGCACCTACCTCGTCGACGGCAATGCGCCCGGCGCCTACACGGTGTTTCGCAACCCCGACCTCGCGCACACGTTTCGCCTGCTGCAAGAGCAGGGCCGGGACGTGTTCTATCGCGGCGAGATCGCACGGGCGATCGTTGCGAAGTCCCGCTCCCTCGGGGGCACCCTGACGATGGCAGATCTCGCCGACACGCACGCCACCTGGGAGACGCCGCTCACCACCCGCTACCACGGGTACGATCTGTACGAGATGCCGCCCCCGACGCAGGGGTTCGCGGTCCTCGAGATGATGAACATCCTCGAGGTGTGCGCGCCCAGGCTGGGCCTGAATCTGGCGAGCCTCGGGCCGAGATCGGCGCAATACTGGCATCTGCTGATCGAAGCCAAGAAGCTCGCGTACGCGGATCTCTATCAATTCGATGGCGATCCGGGATTCGTGCAGGTTCCCGTGGAGCGGCTGACCTCCAAGGCGTACGCGGCCACGCTGTGCTCGCGCATCGATCCGCACCATGCCAGCACGCCCAGGAGCACCGCGGATCCGGCCGGCGGCACCGTGTACCTGGCGGTCGCGGATCGCTGGGGGAACATGGTTTCCTTCATCTACAGCATCTATGACACCTTCGGGTCGGGGGTCACGGTTCCCGGCTACGGTTTCGTGCTGAATGACCGCGGCGCGCTCTTCTCGCTCGATCCGCGCAGCCCGAATCTCATCGCCCCGCACAAGCGCCCGTTCCACACCCTGGTTCCCGGCTTCGTCATGCAGGATGGCAGGCCGCTGATGGCCTACGGGGTGATGGGCGGCAGTCAGCAGGCGCAGGCGCACATGCAGGTGCTGGTCGATATGATCGACCTGGGAGCGAATCCTCAGGCCGCGAGCGATGCGGCGCGCTTCTGGCACGAGCAGGATGCCAATGTCGTGAATCTGGAGTCGAGCCTCTACGAGCTCGTGGGCGCGCGGCTACGCGCGCTCGGGCACCACGTGGTGTCGGCCAACGGCGAGAACATGGGCGGCTTTCAGGCGATCCTGCTGCAGCAGGCGGCGGGGGCACCGGTCGCGGCGGCCGCGGCGGGACCGCCGGGCAGCGCGCCGATCGCGGGCGTCTATCGCGCCGCCTCCGATCATCGCAAGGACGGCGAAGCCGTCGGCTGGTGACTCCGACCGCAGCGCATCCCGCGCTGTAGGACGAACACCGACGGAAAATTTTGCAGGGTCCGACGAGCGCTTCGGTGGGGGCCGCTGCAGCCGAACAGCAGCGGTTGTTACAAACGGCCAAACACATTTTCCCGGCATCACCTGGATCGACAAGGCAGGAGAGGGGAATGACTGATATGTCAAATTGGATGGTCGGCCGCTCGAGCGCGATCGAGACGGTGCGCGATCTGATCGGCAAGGTTGCGCCGACCGAGGCGACCGTGCTGATCTCCGGGGAAAGCGGCTCCGGCAAGGAGCTGGTCGCCCAGGCGATCCATGCGCGCAGCCCGCGCAGCTGCGGGCCGTTTCTGGGAATCAACTGCGGCGCTTTGCCTCCGACGCTGATCGAGTCGGAACTGTTCGGCTTCGAGCGCGGCAGTTTCACCGGTGCCGCGCGCAGCCACGCCGGCCTGGTGGAGCGCGCCTCGGGCGGCACGCTGTTCCTCGACGAGGTCACCGAGATGAGCGCGGACATGCAGACGCGACTGCTGCGCTTCCTGGAGACGCAGCGCTTCTTTCGAGTGGGCGGTTCGCAGGAGATCGGCACCGACGTGCGGGTGATCGCCGCGACCAACCGCTCGCCCGTGCAGGCGGTACGCGACGGGGTGCTGCGCGAGGATCTGCTGTACCGTCTGGCGGTATTCCCGATCAATCTGGCCCCGCTGCGCGAGCGCGGCGATGATGTGCTGCTGCTGGCGGAGCATTTTCTCGCGGAACTGAATGCGCGGCACGGCACGCGCAAGCTGTTCGGGGCGAGCGCTCTGCAGACGCTGCGGCAGTATCCCTGGCCGGGCAACGTGCGCGAGCTCAAGAACGCGATCGAGCGCGCGTTCATCGTCTGCGAGCAGGAGATGGAGCTGCAGCCGATGCACATCCATCCTCCCGAAGGCGCGCGCAGTGTGATGCACGACAGCGAAGGCGGCATCCGCGTGCCGATCGGCTCCTCGCTCGCCCAGGCGGAGCGCTGGTTGATCGAGGCGACGCTGGCGCACTGGGCGGGCAACAAGAATCGCGCCGCCAAGACCCTGGGCTGCAGCCTGAAAACGCTGTATAACAAGCTGGCGATGTACGAGCGGCAGGCGCTGCAGGCGCACGCCTGATCGCACAGGGGGAACATCCCGGCGTCACCTCAGTCGCATATGTCAATGCTTCGACGCAAGGCGGTGAGCGCATGGCCAAGATACTCATAGCGGACGATCACGCGATGGTACGTGCCGGGTTGCGGCAGTTTCTCGAGGAGGATCGCAGCATCACCGAGATCGGCGAGGCCGCCTCCGGCAACGAGACGCTCGATCGGCTGCGCTCGGGCAGCTGGGACCTGGTGCTCCTGGACATCAACATGCCGGACCGCAGCGGTCTGGACATCCTGCGCTACATCCGCGCGAGCTATCCCGAGACCAAGGTGCTGGTGCTCAGCGGCTTCCCCGAGCGCCAGTACGCGATCAACGTGCTGAAGGCCGGCGCCGGCGGCTACCTGCCCAAGGAGTGCGCGCCCGAGGAGCTGCTGAAGGCGACGCGCGCGGTGCTGCAGGGGCGCCGTTACGTCAGCGCCAATCTGGCGGAGCTGCTGCTGTCGGATCTGGACGGCGACAGCGACCAGCCGCTGCATCGGCGCCTGTCGGAGCGCGAGTTCCAGATCTTCTGCAAGCTCGCCGCCGGCCGCGCGGTCTCCTCCATCGCCGACGAGCTGTGTCTGTCGGTCAAGACGGTGAGCACCTATCGCACCCGCATCCTCGAGAAAATGAGTCTGACGACCAACGCGGACATCACGACATACGCGCTACGCAATGGCATCATCCAGTAGCGGCATTGCCCCCGCCGGTCCCGCCGCTGCCGCCGCTGCCGCCGCTGCCGCTGGTGCCGCTGGTGCCGCTGGTGCCGCCGGTCGTGCCGTTCCCGCCCGCCGCGCCGGCGCGGCTCGTCCGGTCGCTGTAGGCCGGCTCCGATCGCACGGTCCTGCGCAGAGGAATTTACTCCGAGCCCGCAGCTGGCCCACCCTGATGGCATGAACGCGTGGCCCGAGATGCATGCCGTCGCCAAGAGTCCGCATCAGCTGTCCGTACTGCTCGTGGAGGATTCGCGAGTGCTTGCCGAGCGGCTGCGCGAGACGCTGCTGAGCGTCCCGGGCGTGCAGCTCGCCGGGACCGTCGACAGCGAGGCCGAGGCGATCGCGGCTCTGCAACGCCATCCGGTCGATGTGCTGCTGCTGGATCTGCACCTGCGTCAGGGGACCGGGTTCGGCGTGCTGCGGGCCCTGGGCGGCGAGCAGGCGGGCAAGCTGGTGGTGATCGTGCTGACCAACTACGACCTGGCCGAGTACCGGCGCGCCGCGGCGGCGCTCGGGGCGCGCCATTTTCTCGACAAGCTGCGCGATTTCGACCGTCTGCCCACGCTGCTGCAACAGATCGGCACCGATGCCGGGGCGCCGCGCGCGCCGCCCGCGGGCGGCACGGGCTCGGGGGGCGGCTCCGCCGCGAACGCCAGCGACGCGGGCGGGGCCACCGAACCCACCTGAGCCCCACGGCGCTGCGTGCCGCGGCGCTAGGAGCGCGCGGCGCTGTGTGTGTGCGCCAGGCGCAGCGAGGACTGCGCGAGCGTGGGTTGTGCGCGCTCGGCGGGGGCGGGCCTGGCGGTCCTGAGGACCGCCGCCAGCGGCAGGCGCGCCAGCACCCGCGTGCCGCCCGGCGCAGCCGCGTCGATCTGCAGGCTGCCTCCGCAGCTGCGCACGCGGTGGCGCATGATCGCCAGGCCGTGGGAGCCGACGGCGTCGCGTCGCTCGGGGTCGATGCCGACCCCGTTGTCCTCGATCAGCACGAGCATCTCCTCCCCCTGCAGCTCGATCTGCAGGCGCACGTGCGTGGCCTGCGCGTGCTTGACGATGTTCGTCAGCGCCTCCTGCACCAGGCGGAATACCGCGATCGCGGCCTCGTCGGTGAGCTGCGGCTCGCTGTCCGGGTAGAGCTCGCTGCACTGCAGCCCGGCGCGGCTGCAGGTCTCCTGCGCGACCCAGCGCACCGCGGGCAACAGCCCCATGTTGTCCAGCAGCGTCGGACGCAGGTTCTCCACGACGCGGCGCTTGAAGTCCACACCGTCGTCCAGCACCTTGAATACGCGTGCCCAGCGCGCCTCGAATTCCGGCGTCGGGTTCGGCCAGCGCTTGTGCAGCCAGGAAGCATCCATCTTTACCGCAATCAGCAGCCCGCCGAGCTCGTCGTGCAGCTCGCGCGCCAGGGCGGCCTTCTCCTTCTCCGACAGCTGCTGCAGGTAGCTCGACAGCGCCGACAGCTCGGCGGTGCGCTGCCGCACGCGCCCCTCGAGCCGCTCGTTCTCGCGCGCCAGCCGCTCGGCCTGTGCGGCGCGACGCTGCGCGTCGCGCGCGAGCAGCAGCGCCGCGAGGAGCAGCAGCAGCACGTTGAGCAGGGCCACCGCGCCCATCAGCTCACGCGATTGCACGCGCAGGCGCGCCGCGCGCGCCAGCTGTGCCTCCACCAGCCGCTGCTCGCCGTCGCGCACCGTGACGGCCTCGTCGTTGATCTCGCTCATCGTCGGCTGGGCGAGATCGGCGCGGATCAGCGTCATCGCCCGCTGTGGCCCCTCGGCCGAATACAGCGTGAGCGCCGCGGCGAGCGCACGCAGCTCCGTGTCCGCCAGCCGCCGCAGCTGCCCGATCGCCAGCGGCTCGCCGCTGGCCGCCAGCAGCGTCGCGTCCGCACGCGACAGCGCCGCGAGCCGCGCCAGCCCCGGAGCGATGCGCGCGCGCGCGGCACGATAAAACACCAGCTGCTGCGCGTCGGCGGTCAGCAGAAAGGCGCGCTGCGCGGCCTGCGAGGCGCTCAGATCGTGCAGTACGTTCGCCAGCAGGATCTGCCGCTGCTGCGAGCGTTGGATCAATGCAGCGATGCGATTCTGGCCGCTCTGTCCGATCTCGGCCACGACCACCAGTGCCAGCAGCAGCACGAATACGAGCGTCAGCAGCACTGCGCGCCGGGTCGGGAGGATGCGAATCATAGGAGCGTCGCTGTGCGCTTGATCCTACAGCGCTTACCGCGCCGTGCGGACAATATAGCCCAATGCACAGTGCGATGCTCGTTGCGCTTGCGGTCGAAGATCATCGAAAGCTGCAGGGCGCAGGCCGCTGAGGCGATGACGCAAGCATCATCACCGGCTCGCAAGTCAGTCTCGAGGTTGTCTTAACGAGCTTTCTTTAAGGAGCAATCCACATGAATTCCACCGCCACCGATGCCGCCGACGGGATCTCGCGAGCCAGCAGGGACGCGACCGCGGGCTGGCGCAAGCGCAGCGGCAACAGCCGCGACTCCGCGATGAGGGAGCTGCGGGCCTTTCTCGCCGACGTGGAGGAGTTGCTCCGCAAGGTAGCGGACATCTCCGACGCGGAGGTCGCGCGGGCGCGCATGCGGGTGGCCGATGCACTCGCCGACATGCGCAACACCCTGGGCGATACCGCCGACAGTCTGCGCGCGCGCGCGCGCGTTGCCGTGCATGCGACCGACGAGTACGTGCGCGAGCAACCGTGGGCGGCCATCGGGATCGCGGCCGCGCTCGGAGTGCTGCTCGGCGCGGGCATGTCCGCGGCCACGCGCGGCCGCCGCTGAGCGCACCACGGGGGGACGCCGGCTTGCGGTCCACCCTGGAGCTGCTGCCGCGGCTGATGCAGGCGCTGCTGCGGCACCTGTTCGCCTACGGCGAGCTGCTGTGCGAGGAGAGCCACGAAGCGCTGCAGCGCGTGCGACGGCGCATCCTGGGGGCGGCCGTGGCGCTGCTGGCCGGGGTGCTCGCCGTGGGACTGGGCTGCCTGTGGATCATCGCGGCGACCTGGGACGGGCCCAACCGCCTGTGGGCCGTCGGGGGGCTGTGCATCGGCTTTCTGCTGATCGCCATCAGTGGTGGTGCCTACGCCGTCGGCGAACGCTCGCGCGGTGCGCCGTTCGAGCAACTGCGCGCCGAGTGGCGCGCGGACCTGCAGGAGATTGCCCGGCTCGACCCGACGCTGGTCGCAGAGCCCGGCAACCCTGCGATGGGTGGGCAGGGTGGCGGGCGCGAATAAGCAGCGCGTGGCGCAGTTGCAGCGGCGCCTGGCCGCCTCGCGTGAGCAGTGGGTCGCACTCGCGCTCGCGCTGCAGGGCGGCGCCCGCGGGCGCCGGGATGCCGCGCCGGGGCCCGGGGCGCCGGCCGCGTTCCCCCGCAGCCGCATCATGCGCGCGCTGCTGGGTCGGTCGGGGTGGGGGTTGCTCGGCGCCGCCGCGCTGGCGCTCTCGCTGCTGCGACCGCAGCTGCTGGGAGGCGTGACGCGTCTGCAGCCGCTGCTGATGCGCTACCTGCTGCCGCGACTGCTCGGAGAACGCTGAGAGCGAGAGCACCCGAGCAACCGCTTCGCCCATCGAGTCCACCGCTCATCGTGCAGGAGATCCCGACCATGCCCGATACGTACAGCAGCGCGCCTGCAGCCGAGCGCCCCGTCAGCCTGCACCATGCCTTCCTCAGCGACGTGGCCGAGATCCGCCGCCGCGCTCGCCAGCAGATACAGGCCGGGACGTTCAGCACGGATGAATCCGCCGAGCGCCGCACGGAGCTGGGGCTGCTCAACGCGGCGCTCGCCGCGAAGCTCGCGTGCGTGCAGCGTTACCAGCGCGAAAGCAGTGTCGCCGATGGCGAGATGGGCGAGCTGATCAGAGCGGGGCTGCGACAGCGCGCCGACGCTGAGCAGCGACACATCGACCAGCTGGTGCGGCGAATCCTGGAGCTCGGGGGAACTCCCAACCTGAATCCCGAGGGGCTCGCGGACTGCGGCTACTCGCAGCACCTCGAGGGCGAAACACTGGCGGATGCGCTCGCCGAGGACCTGATCGCCGAGGCGATCAGCATCGAAAGCTACCGCGAGATCGTCCACTACCTGGACACCAGGGACGGCTCCACGCGGCGGCTGTTCCAGGAAATCCTGGCCGCGCAGCAGGAGCATGCCGCGGACCTGCGCAGCCTGCGCGAGCGGATGCTGTATCGAGCGCACAGGCCCGCCGGCAACGACGCGCACGGCAAGTCCCGGTGAGCCGCCGTGAGGCGCCGGCGCGGACGGCGAGCTGCGCTGCTGCGCGGGCGGCGCCGATGCGCAGCGCTCGCGAATGCGGGGTTCTTCCGGACGGCGGGTGCGATATGATCGCGTCACCGGAGTGGCGCCGCGCTGCCGCGGATGCCACCCACGGGTGAGCCTGAACCACAAGCCCCGCGACTGCAGGGAGGTCGCGGTGCCGGGCGAATGACCCACGCCCGGCGCGCCAGCCGACGTTGCGCCATCGATTCCTGCGAAAGGATTGCGCCTGCTACTGCGGCCTCATCGTTAGGCCGACGGCACGCTGCCGGCAATAGCGCCCACCTCACCCCCCCGCGGTGTGCGCCGAATGTCGGCAGCGTTTTTTTTGCCCGCTCGAGAGCGGTGCGCTCTGCGCTAAGATGGTGCGCCCGGTCCGATGGGCCGATCGCAATATCCGGAGGCCGCCGTTGCGGCAACAGCGCTCACGCTCGCGCGTCGCTGTCACGCGCGCGCGTGGCCGTGAGCGTTGCGTGCGCGTGGATCTGCGGGACGTGGGATTGACGCTCGGCGGCGAGCCGATCCTGCGGCGCATCCGCTGGAGCGTGCGGCCGGGCCAGCGCTGGGTACTCGTGGGGCGCAACGGGGCCGGCAAGACGCTGCTGCTGAAGTTGCTGGCAGGGGATGTCTGGCCGACGCCCGGAAGGGGCTGGCGGCGCTACTACTGGCGGGGCGAGCGCTTCGATGATCCGTACGGCGTCAAGGAGCAGATCGCCTACGTGGGCGCCGAACGCCAGGATCGCTACGAGCATTACCGCTGGAACCACTCGGTGCAGGCCGTCGTGGCGACGGGGCTGCGGCAGAGCGAGATCCCATTGGATGCGCCCGGCCGGGCCGAGCGTCGGCGCATCGCCGCGCTGCTGGCACGGCTGCGGCTGCAGTCGCTCGCGCGGCGCCGGTTTCTCACGCTCTCCTATGGGCAGCGCCGTCTGGTACTGCTGGCGCGCGCGCTGGCCGCGGCACCCAGGCTGCTGCTGCTCGACGAGCTGTTCAACGGTCTGGATGCGTCGAACCGCGCGCGCGCGCGGCATTGCCTGCGGCAGCTGAGCCGCTCGCGGTTGCCCTGGGTGCTCTCGACCCATCGCAGCGAGGAGATCCCGGAGCTTGCCACGCATCGCTGCGAGCTGCGCGCGGGCCGGTTGCATCGCCGCCGGCTCGCGCCGCGCCGCGCCGCGCGCGCGCGGCGGATGCCGGCCGAAGTGCCGCAGCCGGCGGCGCGTGCCGCGGGCACGGCAAGCCGTGCGGCGCGCACGTCGCGGCACGCGGCCGCGCCGGTGCTGGTGCGTCTGCGCGGCGTGAGCGTGTGGCGCGCGGGGATCGCGGCGCTGCGTGACGTATCCCTCGAGCTGCGCGCGGGCGAGTGCTGGGTGGTGCACGGTGCCAACGGCAGCGGCAAGTCGAGCCTCATCCAGACCGTGTATGGCGATCTTGCGCCCGCGCGCGGCGGGGCGATCGAACGCCGCGGCATCGGACCCGGCGTACCCATCGCGCAGTTCAAGCGGCGCGCGGGGCTCGTGGCCCCCGAGCTGCAGGCGCTGCAGCCGCGCTACCTGCGCGTCGCCGACGTGGTCGCATCGGGACTGAATGCGAGCATCGCGGTCGGCGGTGGGGCCGCGCCGCGCGGCGCGCGGGTGCTGCGGGCCCTGCGGCGCGCGGGCGCGACGGGTCTCCTGCACCGCCAGCTGAGAACTCTGTCATACGGACAGCTGCGGCGTGTGCTGTTCGCACGCGCCCTGGTGCGCGAGCCTGATATCCTGCTGCTCGATGAGCCCTACGAGGGCCTCGATGCAGCGCTGCGCGCACGGCTGCGCGCGCTGGTGGACAGGAGCGTGAGATCCGGGATGACCGTGCTGATGGCGACGCATCATAGGAACGAGTGGCCGGCGGCAGCCACGCACGAGCTGCAGCTGGTGCGGGGGCGCGTGAGCTATTGCGGCCCGCTGCGGCGGCGGCATGCCGCGCGGCCGGCGCGGCGGCAGACAGGCCCGGCATGACGGCGCGCAGGCTGGCGATGCTCGCCGGGCTGGCGCTGCTGGCGGGGCTGCTGGTCGCGGGCCTGGCCTGGCGGCGCCACGCCGCGAGCCAGGCGGGCCCGCGCGTGCTGGTGCAGGGTGGAGACGGCGGCGGCCTGCCGCTCGCGCCACCCGCCGACGAGCACTTCGACGGCGCGGCGCTCGAGCGCGCCGCGCGCGATCCCGCCGCGGCGGGACTGCAGGTGTTCCTGGTGATGCGGCACGGACACATCGTTTTCGCGCGCTACGGCCACGGCTTCGATGCCGATCGCGTGATCGACTCGGGGCCGTTCGCACGCGTGCTGGTGGGGCTGCTCGCCGGCGTTGCCGTGGGTCGCGAGGAACTCACCCACCTGCCCGCCGGGCCCTTCGATCCCGCGCGGCTGCGCGCGGCGATCGAGAGCGGGGCGCACGAGAGCTACGCCAACTATCTGTCACGCACGATCTGGCGGCGCCTCAACGCCGCTTCGGCCTGGATCCGCCTGCCCGCGGCCGGCGCGGCCGAGCCGGCCGACTGCTGTTTCGAGGCGCGCGTGCAGGACTGGATGCGCATCGCCGGCCTGCTGGTCAACGACGGCAGTTTCGAGGACACGCAGGTCGTGCCGCGCGGCTGGGTGGCGCACATGCGCCAGCCGCTATCGGCCGACGGGCTGGAAGGCATGGGAGTGCGGCTGCCCTCGCGCGCGCCGTCGGCCGGGACGTTCGATGCCGAGGATCTGATTTATCTGCGCGGCAACGCACGCTGGCGGCTGTGGATGGTGCCCAGCCTGCGGCTGGCGGTGCTGTTCGGCGCGCCGGGGACGGCGGCCGAGCCGCGTGCTCACGCGCCCGGCGAGTCCTCCTGGGACGAGACACGGCTGCCGAACCTCGTGATCGAGGCGCTCACCGATCGGCCGCCCGCACAGCGGGCCGAGTCGCTTCTGCAGCAGCTCGTGCACGGTCACTGACGGCCGCGCGCCGGCGGCCGAAGGGGTGCATTCCCATGAACTGCGGCATCTATTCCCTGGGCGAGCGGCGGCTGGTGACGGCGGGCGATGACTACTACATCGCGCCCGGTGCCCGCGTCATCGGTTCGGTGACGCTCGGAGCCGGAGCGAGCTTGTGGTTCAACTGCGTGCTGCGCGCGGATGATGAGTGCATCGAGATCGGCGCGGGCAGCAACGTCCAGGACGGCGCGGTGCTGCACGCCGACCCCGGCACCCCGACGCTGGTGGGCCGCGACGCCAGCGTGGGTCACGCGGCGCTGCTGCACGGCTGCCGCATCGGCGACGAGTCGCTGATCGGCAATGCGGCCATCGTGCTGGATCGCGCGCGCATCGGCCGGCACTGCATCGTCGCCGCCGGCGCCCTCGTGCCCCCCGACCACGAGATCCCCGACGGCTCGGTGGTGATGGGCACGCCCGCGCGGGTGGTGCGCGCGGTCAGCGCGGCGGACCTCACACTCATCCGCTCGGCGGCCGCGCACTATCGCGCGCGCGTCGCGCGCTACCGCGCGCAGCTGCGCGCCATCGAGTAGCCGCGCGCGCCGCCGCGGGCTTCAGTGCTGCGGCGGCTTCTTCAGAAAGTCGTCGCGATTGCCGGAGCGCACGCTGACGTGCAGGGATTCGCGACCGCGCGTCAGTGTGAGCGGCACCTGGGCACCGGCGGCGCCCGCACTCCAGACCGCGCGAAACAGCTGCGGCAGGGAGCGCACCGGCTGCCCGGCGACTTCCGCGATGACATCGCCCAGGCGCAGCCCGGCGCGGTGCGCGGGACCGCCGCGCATCAGGTCGGCCACCATGACCCGGTCGGATTGCTCGGCCGTGTATACGCCGAGCCATGGACGCGGCTGCCGCCGCGGCTGGCCGAGCTGGATCATGTCCTCGAGCACCGGCTCGAGCAGATCCACGGGCACGAACATATTGGCATCGAAGCTCTCCTGCGCGAGCGCTTCCTGCACGAACAGCGAGCCGATACCGAGCAGCAGTCCATCGGTGCCGATCAATGCGGTGCCGCCCCACTGCGGATGCGGTGGAGCGGTGAACAGCGCGTCATCGAGCAGGTACTCCCAGTAACCGGCGAATTCGCGCCGCGCGATCAGCCGCGCCTCGAGCGAGTGACGCGCGCCGCCATGGCCGACGACCAGCACGCGATCGCCGATGCCGAGCGTTGTGGCCGAGCCGCGCTCGAGCGGCGGGGCATCCAGCGCTCCGAGCGGCTGCACCAGGCCGAAGCCGCTGACCTGGTCGTACGCCAGTGGATGCGCCTGCACGACGCGCCCGTCGAAGGCCGTCAGCCAGATCGATTCGGCCTCGGTGATCAGATAGCCGATGGTCAGCACCAGCTTGCGCTCGGCGCTGCGGATCACCACGCCGGAACCGAGCCGCTGCGTGCCGAGGAACGCCGCGGTGTAGCCGTCCTCGCTGGCCTCCACGTGCAGCTGCACGAGCGAGCGATACACGGCCTCGAGATCGAACTCGATACCCTCGCGCCGCGGCCGCAGCGCCGCGGGCAGTTCCCAGTCTTCTCTCATCTTCTCATGTTCGGCACCAGGCGCTGAAAGCATAGCGCGCGCTGGATGGAGCCGCGAGCCGGCCGCTCGGCGCCGCCACGGGCAGGCGGCGGCGCGCGAGCGGCTCACGGGCAGACGCTCGCGGCAAAGGCGATGACCGCCTCCCCGATGATGCTGATCGACTGCACAGCGGCCCCGGCCCTGTGCAGCACCACGGTGACTGTGCCGGGGCGGTCGATGTGATGACCTTGCGCGCCGGAGAATTCGAGCGGTGGCGCCGGTGGCGCCGCGGCCGGCGGGAAGCGGCCCGCATCGAGCAGCCCGTGCTCCAGCAGGTAGACACCCAGCAGCCCGTGGGCGTTGCCACTCACCGGATCCTCCGGGATGCCCAGCGCCGGGCAGAACATGCGCGCTTCGGTGTGCACTCCGGCGACGGCCGGCCGCAGCGTGAACAGAAATACCCCCGGCGCCCCGATCTGCGGCGACAGCTGCGCGAGCCGCGCGCCATCCGCACGCACGCGCGCCAGTACCGCGCCGTCGGTCACCCCGAGCAGCAGGCGCGTGCCGCTCACACCGGCGAGCCTCGGCGGACAGCGTGGATCCAGATCCGCGGCCGTGAGCGACAGCGCCGCGAGCAGCGGCGGCAGCACGCGCGCGTCCGGCGCCCCGAGCAGCTGCGGGGCGGGCAGGTGGATGGCGATGCGTGGCAGAGCGCCTCCGGCGAGCACCTGCACCTGCACCCGGCCGTTCTGCTGCTTCTGGCGCGGCCGTGGCGGCTCACCGAGCGTGGCCAGCACGGCATGTACCGCCAGCGTCGCGTGGCCGATGAAGGCTGCCTCGCCCCGTGGGGTCAGAAAGCGTACGCGCACATCGTGATCGGCGCCGTCGGGCCGCAGCACGCAGGCGCAGTCGGCCGCGCCGAGCTCGCGGGCGATGGCGCGCATCTGCGGCAGCGACAATGCGTCGGCGTCGAGCAGCACGCCGGCCGGGTTGCCGGTAAAGCGCCGCGCCGTGAAGGCGTCGACCTGGAAGAGCCGTACGCTGTCCATCCCTGCCACCGCCGCGGGCCCGTGCGCCGCGCGCGCATTGTACCGGGCGGCCGGGCGCTGTGGGCCGCGCCGCGCACGGCGCGGCCCGACCGCTGCCGGCTTGCCAGCGCCGCGGCTTTGCTCGATAGTTGCGTTCGAGCATGGAGGTCGGCGTCGAAATCAGCTTCTATCCGCTGCAGCGCGAGGAGTTTCTCGCGCCGATCCGCGCCCTGATCGAGCGACTCAATTCACAACCGGGGGTGCGCGTGGTCACCAACAGCATGAGCACCCAACTGTATGGAGAGTACGGGGAGGTGATGCGCATCCTCACGCACGAGCTGCGCACCGCCCTCGCGGCGCGCTGGCGCTCGGTCATCATGCTGAAGCTCGTCGGTCCGCTGGAGGACTAGCGTCCGGGCGGCCCCCCCGGCAAACTAGCGCGCCTTTGGGGCAAGGAGTCGCCATGCCGACCGTCCGAGTGATAGACCGCGATGGTGTGGAGCGCGAGTTGAGCGCGCCGAGCGGCGTGCCGCTCATGGAGCCGCTGCGCGATATGGACGACGGGGTGGGGGCGATCTGCGGGGGCATGTGCTCGTGCGCGACCTGCCACGTCTACGTGGATCCGGAATGGGTCGAGCGCCTGCCGGCGCCGATGTCGGACGAGGGCGATATGCTCGGGGATCTGCGCTCGCGGCGCGAGACCTCGCGCCTGTCCTGCCAGATCATTCTCAACGATTCGCTCGCCGGCCTGAGGGTGCAGATCGCGCCCGAGGAATGAGCGGGCGCCACGAGACGGATCTCACCGATGAACTGGATCTACGCACTGCTGCTGGCGGCCGCCGCGTATCTGCTGTTTCGCGTGGCGATGATCATTCGGCGCGTGCGCGCCGCCAGGCAGGACGACTGGGATGCCCGCATGGTGCGCGATCTGCGCGCCAGCGGCGCCAACGCCTTCACTCCGTACGAGGTGGATTTCTTCTTCACGCTGCCGAACGAGCAGGCCTGCACTTCGGTGCGCCAGCGGCTCGAATCCGAGGGATTCAGCACCGAAGCGCGCGGTGTGGACAACGCCGAGGCGCCCGACAACGACAGCTACTCGCTGCATGCGAGCAAGCGCCTGCGCATCTCCGCGAGCGACATGCACGAATACTCACAGCGCTTCGAGGCGCTGGCGACGCAGTTCGGCGGCCACTACGACGGTTGGACCACCGACCCGTCACGCCCGTGAGCCGCGCCGGCCAGGCGCTCAACGCCTGGCGGACTGCAGCCTGACCGCTTCAGCGGCCGTGCGGATCGCCTCGGGATCTCCCAGGTAGCGGCTGGCGCGCCGGCGCAGGGGCGCGTCGAACTCGTACAGCAGCGGCACGCCGGTCGGGATGTTGAGCTGCACCACCTGCTGCTCGGACAGCCCGTCGAGCAGCTTCACCAGCGCACGCAGGCTGTTGCCGTGGGCCACCACCAGCACGTTGCGACCGGCCGCCACCGCCGGGGCGATGTGCCGTTCCCAGTACGGCAGCACGCGCGCGAGCGTGTCCTTGAGGGATTCGGTGGCCGGCAGCTCGTGCGCATCGATGCCGGCGTAGCGGCGATCGAAGCGCGGGTGGCGCGGATCGTCGAACTGCAGCGGCGGCGGGGGTATGTCGTAGCTGCGGCGCCAGAGCTGGACCTGGGCCTCGCCGTGTCGCTCGGCCGTCTGCGCCTTGTTCAGGCCCTGCAGCGCGCCGTAGTGCCGCTCATTGAGCCGCCAGCTGCGCTCGACCGGCAGCCACAGCAGGTCCAGCTCCTCGAGCATCAGCCACTGAGTGCGGATCGCGCGCTTGAGCACCGAGGTGAACACCAGCTCCGGAACGAAGCCGGCGCGCACCAGCTCACGCGCGCCGGCGCGCGCCTCCTCGCAGCCCTGCGCCGACAGATCGATGTCGATCCAGCCGGTGAACAGGTTCTCCAGGTTCCAGAGGCTCTGGCCGTGACGCACGAACACCAGTTGACCGGGCACTGAGGCGTTTCCCGCGGCGCTTGCCGCATCGTGGCGATGGATTGGGCGCGCCCGTTATAGCAGATGCGCCGCGCCGTGGGATCTGCCGGCCGCCAGATTCTCCAGCGCCTGCAGGGCGACGAGCAGCGCCGGCACGCCGGGCGAGGGCAGCGCGCGCAGCTCGCCGAGCACCGCCTGCCAGCGCTGCAGCGCCGGCTCGGCGCCGCCGTGCGCGGCCGCGGGGGCGGGCGCGCGGGTGGCCGCCCGGCGGGGCGCGGCGCGACCCGCCCGCCCGCCGCGCAGCGCCGCGGCCGTGAGGCGCAGGTGCGCGGCGGCCGCGGCCTGCTGCAGCCGTGCGCGCGCGGCGCGCTGCCACTCATCGGCGGCCGGCAACTGGTCGATGGCGGCATGCAGCCCGTCGAGCCCCAGGCGCGCGGCCAGCCCGAAGTGCACCTGCGCCACGGCGCGCGCGCTCTCGCCCGTCGTGTCGATCAGCTCGCACAGATCAGGGGCGACCTGCAGGGGCTCGAGCACGGCGAGCCGCTCGGCGAGGCGCGCCGGAAACCCCTGACCGACCAGACGCTCGCACCGCTCGAGGTAACCCGCGCGGTCCAGCCCGGCGAGCGCGGCGGGAATCAACCTGACCAGCGCGCGCAGCGCCGGCTGCAGGCGCGCCACGGCCGCGCCGACCGCGGCGTACTCGCGCCGCCGCGCGAGCAGCCACAGCGTCGTCTGTCGCAGGAAGCGGCTGCTGTGCCACATCGCCCGGTACTGGTCCTGCGCGGCCACCCGACCGTCGAGCGCCTCGATGTCCGCCCACAGCTCGCGCAGCTGCGCGCCGTCGCGCGCGATCGTGTAGGCGCGCGCCACGGCCGCCGCGTTCGCGCCGCTGTGCTCGGCGCACTCCATGAGCAGCGCCGGACCGACGCGGTGCACGCAGCTGTTGGTGATCGCGGTGATGATGATCTGCTCGCGCAGCCGATGCCGCTCGATACGTGCGGCGTAGCGCCGCCGCAGCGCCTGCGGGAAGTAGCGCTGCAGCTCGCGCGCAAGATACGGATCCGCGGCGCCGCGTGCCTGCGTGAGGGCATGATTGAGCGCGATCTTGCCATACGCGAGCAGCAGCGCGAGCTCGGGGCGCGTCAGTCCGCCCCCGCGGCGGCGGCGCTCCTCCAGCTCCTCGTCATCCGGCAGACCCTCCACCGCCCGGTCGAGCTCGGCGTGACGCTCGAGCCAGCGCAGCAGCCGCTGGTGCTCTCCCAGATCCGTCAGGGCTCGAGACTCGAGCACGCTGATCGCCTGGCTCTGCAGATAGTTGTTGCGCACCACCAGCGCGGCAACCTCGCCGCTCGCAGCGGCGAGCAGGCGGTTGCGCCGCGCGCGCGGCACGGCGGCCACGCCGTCGGCGGCATCCAGCAGGATCTTCAGGTTGACCTCGACGTCGGAGGTGTTGACGCCCGCCGAGTTGTCGATGAAGTCGGCATTGATGCGCCCGCCGCGCGCCGCGTATTCGACGCGGCCGCGCTGCGAGAAGCCGAGGTTGCCCCCCTCGCCCACCACCAGCGCGCGTACCTGGCGGCCATCGACGCGCAGCGCATCGTTGGCCCGATCGCCGATCGCGCCGTGCGGCTCGCTCGCGGCCTTGACGTAGGTGCCGATGCCGCCGTTCCACAGCAGCTCGACGCGCATGCACAGGATCGCGCGGATCAGCTCGATCGGGGTCGCGCGCCGCTGCGGCAGCTCGAGCAGCGCCTGCGCCTCGCCGGACAGCGTGACCGATTTGGCGCTGCGCTCGAAGATCGCGCCGCCGCGCGACAGCGCCTCGCGGCGGTAGTCCGACCAGCCCGAGCGCGGCAGGCGAAACAGCCGCGCGCGTTCGGCGAAGCTGCGCCGCTCGTCCGGGTCCGGGTCGATGAAGATGTGCTGGTGGTTGAAGGCCGCCACCAGCCGGATGCGGCGTGACTGCAGCATGCCGTTGCCGAACACATCGCCGGACATGTCGCCGATACCGGCCACCGTGAAGGGCTCGCGCTGTATGTCGCGGCCGAGCTCGCGGAAATGCCGCTTGACGCATTCCCAGGCGCCACGCGCGGTGATGCCCATCTGCTTGTGATCAAAGCCCGCCGAGCCGCCCGAGGCGAAGGCATCCCCGAGCCAGAAGGCGTATTCGGCCGAGATCGCATTGGCGAGGTCCGAGAAGCTCGCCGTGCCCTTGTCGGCCGCCACCACCAGGTAGGGATCATCGCCGTCGAGCCGGTGCACGCCCGGCGGGGCGATCACCCGACCGTCGACGATGTTGTCGGTGACATCCAGCAGGCCGCGGATGAAGCTCTGGTAGCACTCGATGATTTCGCGCTGCGCCAGCTCGCGCGGCGCGCGCGGCTCGAGGCGGCGGGCGACGAAGCCGCCCTTGGCCCCCGCCGGCACGATCAGCGTGTTCTTGACGTGCTGGGCCTTCATCAGACCGAGGATCTCGGTGCGGAAGTCCTCGGGGCGCTCCGACCAGCGAATGCCGCCGCGCGCGATCGGCCCCTTGCGCAGATGCGCACCCTCGACCCGGGGGCTGTGCACGAAGATCTCGAAACGCGGCAGAGGCGGCGGGCAGCCGGGGATGGCGGCGGGGTCGAGCTTGAGCGACAGCCAGGGGCGCGGCTGCCCGTCGGCACCGCGCACGAAGTAGTTGGTGCGCAGCGTCGCGAGCACCACCGCGAGGAAGGCGCGCAGGATGCGATCCTCGTCGGCGCCGCTGACGGCATCGATCGCGTGCAGCGCGCGGCGCTCGAGCCGGTGCGCGCGCGCCGTGGCGGCGCGACCGGCCGCGGGCGCGAGGCGCCGCTCGAACAGTTCCACCAGCGCGCGCGCGGCGCGCGGATTGGCGCCCAGCACGCGCTCCATGTAGCTCTGGCTGAAGGCGATGCCGGTCTGCAGCAGGTAGCGGCAGCAGGCGCGCAGCACGGTGACCTGCCGCACGCGCAGCTGTGCGGCCACCAGCAGCCGGTTGAAGCCGTCGTCGTCGAGCTGTCCGGTGCGCACCGCGCGAAACGCCGCGATCAGCTCGTCGCTGACCTGCGCCAGCGCCACGGGGGCCCGCGCGAAGTGCTCCAGCTCGAAGTCCTGCGCCCACAGCGTCGCGCCGCCCGCGGCGAGCCGGTAGGGCCGCTCGGCGATCAGCCGCAGCCCGAAGTGCTCGAACGTCGGCAGCACCTCGGACACCGCCAGTGCCTCGCCGCCGCGCAGGATGCGCAGATGCACCCGTTCGGGCCGCTGGCGCGGCGGCCGGTACAGGCGCACCTGCATGCGCTCGGGCGCGCGCTCGAGCTGCAGCAGATCGGCGATGTCGTGCACGGCCAGCTCGGCATCCACATCCTGGCGGTAGGAGGCGGGAAACGTGTTCGCATGGCGGCGCGCGAGCTCCACGGCGCACGTCTGTCCGAAGCGCGCCGCGAGTGCGGCGCGCAGCCGGTCGCGCCAGGACACCAGCGCGTTGGCGAGCACGCGCTCGAGGCTCGCAACGTCGGGAGCGGCGCGGCCGCCGGCGCCGGCGGCCTCGACCCGCACCACCACGTGCAGCTGCGCGAGCGGTGCCTCGGTCACCGACAGGCTGCTCTCGACCGAGCTGCCGCGCAGCGCCGCGCGCAGCAGCGCGGCGATGCGCTCCTCGGCGGCGGCGCTGCTGCGCTCACGCGGCAGGAAGACCAGGCACGACCAGAAGCGCCGGAATTCGTCCTGTCGCAGGTACAGCCGCACGCGCGCGCGCTCCTGCAGCGCGAGCACCGCGCGGCTGCACCGGATCAGCTGCGGCACGGAGGCCTGCAGCAGCTCGTCGCGCGGCAGCGTCTCGAGCAGGTGCACCAGGCGCCTGCCGTCGTGACCGTCGGGGCTGAAGGGAAAGTGCGCGATGACCCGCTGCAGCTTCAGGCGCAGCCACGGCATCTGGCGCGGATCGGCCGCATAGGCGCTGGAGGTCCACAGCCCGAGGATGCGCGTCTCGCCGCTGACGCGGCCGGAGGCATCGAAGCGCTTGACGCCGACGTAGTCCAGATAGCCGGGGCGGTGCACGCTCGAGCGCACGTTGGCCTTGGTGATGATCAGCAGCTCCGCGGAGCGCAGCGCGCGGCGAATGTTGGCGGCACTGGCGCCGCCATCGTGAGCGCGCGAGTCGCGGCGGCGCAGGATCCCCAGGGCGCTGCCGGGCAGCGGCTGCAGCCGCAGGGTGCGTGCCACGCGCCGCAGTCGATACTCGCGCATGCCGAGGAAGGTGAAGTGATGCGCCTCCATATAGCGCAGCAGCTCGCAGCTCTCGGCCACGATGCGCGCGGACAGCGGCGGTGGCCGGCGCTCGAGGGCGGTGCACAGCTGCAGCACCGCCCGACGCATGCGGGCCCAGTCCGCGCAGGCGCGGCGCAGATCCGCGAGCGCCGCGCGCAGCCGGCGCTGCAGATCGCGCGCCTCGGCCTCGCTGCCGATGAGCTCGAGGCGCAGGTGCTGCCAGGACTCGCGCAGCGCTCGTGCGCCGCCGCTGCGGACCGGGCCGCCGCCGCCGTGGAGCTGCGCGGGTGCGCGTGCCGGCGACTCCGCCGGTGACTGCAGCCCCCGCAGTGCCAGCAGCCGCCCGGTGGCGTCGCGTCGCACGCTGAGCACCGGATGGATCACCAGCTGCATGGCGAGCCCGGCCCGCGCCACGCCCATCTGCAGCGTGTCGACCAGGAACGGCATGTCCTCGGTGATCAGCTCGAGCACCGTGCCGTCAGCGCCCGCGGGCGGGGTGCGCAGTATGCGCAGCAGCACCTGTCCGGGGCGGCGCCGCGCGCCGAAGCGCAGCTGCGCGGCGCAGCTCGCCGCCAGCGAGCCCGCATCCAGCTCGCGCCATTCCTCCCGGGGCAGTGATTCGCGCCAGGCGTCCAGCAGCGCGAGCGCGAGCCGCGGTCGCGCGCTGCCGGGGCGCCCGGCGGCGGCGGTCATTCGGGTCGCTCGAGATCTTCGATGACGGCGCCCAGAAAGCGCACGGCTTCCCCACCCGTGACCACACGATGATCGAAGGTCAGCGACAGCGGCATGCGCGCGTGCACCTCGACGCGGCCGTCCACCGCGAGCACGTCCTGGCGCGCGCGGCCGGTACCGAGGATCGCCACCGCGGGCGGCACGACCACCGGGGTGGCGTAGCGGCCGGCCATCATGCCGAAGTTCGACAGCATGAAGGTGAAGTGCCGCAGCTCCTCGCGACTGACGGTGCGCTCGCGCGCCGCGCGTTTGAGCCGATCGAGCTCGGCGCGCAGCTGCGCGGGATCCAGCCGCTCGACGTGCCGGATGACCGGCACCAGCAGCCCGTCGGCGGTATCCACCGCGATGCCCACGTGCACGTGCTCGAACAGCGTGCGGCTCTGCGAGGCGGCGTCGTACCAGGCGTTCAGGCCCGGCTCGGCACGCGCGCCCGCGGCGATCGCGCGCAACACCCGCGTGGTGTAATGACTGTGCGCGCGCCAGCTCGACAGATCCGCATCGTCGAACACCGAGCAGGCCATGACGCTGTCGCGCGAGATCGACATGCTCTGCGCCATTGCGCGGCGCAGGCTGCGCAGCACCTCGACGTCGCCGGCGTCCGCGCCAGGCGCCCGCGCCGCCGCCGGCCCCTGCGCAGGGTGCAAGGTGCTGGGTGCGGCGTGCGTGGGCAGTCCGATCGCCATCACGTCGTGCAGGGTGATCAGGCCGCCGCGGCCGGTGCCGGTGATCGCGGCCAGGTCCACGCCGAGACTGCGCGCGAGCGCACGCGCGGCCGGCACGGCGCGCACCCGCGGCAGCGTCACGGCGTTGGCGGCCGCGAGCGCGGCGCTCGCGGCGGCCTCATCGGCCTGGTCGGGCATCTGACCGACCACGCTGCCGGCATCGGCGGGCGCAGCCGCGCCGGCCGCAGCCGCGGCGCCCGCGGGCACATCCGGGTTGAACTCCACCAGCGGCGCGCCGATCTCGATGCGATCGCCGGGCTGCGCATGCAGCGCGACGATCGTGCCGCTGATGGGTGAGGGGACCTCGACCACCGCCTTGGCCGTCTCGACCGACAGCATCGGCGCGTCCACATCGATGTGATCGCCGGGCTGCACGTGCCAGCGCAGGATCTCGGCCTCGGACAGGCCCTCGCCCAGATCGGGTAGCTTGAAGACGGTCATGGTGAGCGCATCCGCCGCAGACTCATTCGGCCAGCGTCGCACGGATGCCGTCGACGATGCGCGCCAGAGACGGGATGTAGTCGTACTCCAGCCGGTAGAGCGGCATGATGGTGTCGTAGCCGGTCACCCGCCGGATCGGGCCGAGCAGATCGTAGAGCGCCTGCTCGGAGACGGTGGCGGCGATCTCCGCGCCCACCGCGCAGCTGCGTGCGGCTTCATGCACGATCAGCAGCCGCCCGGTCTTGACCACCGAGTCCAGGATGGTGTCGAAGTCGATCGGCGCGAGCGAGGCGACGTCGATGACCTCGCAGCTGACCCCCTCGGCGGCGATCTGCTCGGCGGCCTTGAGGCTCTCCACCGTCATGGCCCCCCAGGTGACGAGGGTCAGGTCGGTGCCTTCGCGCAGCACGAAACAGCTGTCGATCGGCAGGGCGCGACCATCGTCCTCGACCTCCTGGCGCACGAAGCGGTAGAGACGCACCGGTTCCAGAAACATCACCGGATCGGGGTTGCGGATCGCGGCGAGCAGCAGCCCGTAGGCGCGCGCCGGCGAGGAGGGGCAGATGACCCGCAGGCCGGGCTGCTGGCACAGCAGCGCCTCCAGACTCTCGGAGTGATGCTCGGGGGCGTGGATCCCGCCACCGTGTGGCATGCGCAGCACCAGCGGGCAGGTGATGCGCCCGCGTGTGCGGTTGCGCAGGCGCGCCATGTGGCTGGCGATCTGGTCGAGCGCCGGGTAGATGAAGCCCATGAACTGGATCTCGGCGACCGGCTTGATGCCCTGGGCGGCCAGGCCGATGGCCGCGCCGGCGATCAATCCTTCGGCGAGCGGGGTGTCCTGCACGCGCGTCGCGCCGAAGCGCTGCTGCAGCCCGACCGTGGCGCGAAACACCCCGCCGTTGACCCCGACGTCCTCACCGAGCACCACGACCGCCGGGTCGTGCGCCATCTCCCAGGCGTGCGCCATGTTGATGGCCTCGACCATGGTCATCTTCGCCATGTGGCCGCTCCCTCGTGCCGCCAGGCTGCTAGCCGCGCAGGAGCGTGTAACGGCGCGCCTGCTCGCGCTGCGCCTGTAGCACCGCCGGCGCTTCGGCCAGGACGTAGTCGAACATCGAGTCGGTGGACTGCCGGGGCGTGGCGAGATACTGGCGCACGGCGGCCTCGACCTGCTCGGAGCACTCGTGCTTGAGGCGCTGCTCCGCGTCGTCGTCCCACAGATCACGGGCCAGCAGGAAGCGGCGCAGGCGCGCCACCGGCTCGCACGCCCATGCCGCCTGCACCTCCGCGCCGCTGCGGTACCGGGTCGCGTCATCGGAGGTGGTGTGATCGGCAATGCGATAGGTCAGTGCCTCGATGACCGTCGGGCCGCCCCCGGTGCGGGCGCGCTCGAGCGCCTCGGCCACCACTTCGCGCACGATCAGCGGGTCGTTGCCATCGACCTGCACCGCCGGGATGCCCGCGGCGATCGCCTTCTGCGCCAGCGTCTGTGCCGCGGTCTGCCGTTCCACCGGCACGGAGATCGCCCAGCGATTGTTGACGATGACGCACACCAGCGGCAGGCAGCGCGCTCCCGCGAAATTGAGCGCCTCGTAGAAGGCGCCCTGCGAGGTGCCGCCGTCCCCGACGAACGCCAGGGCACAACGCCGCTCGCCGCGGATCTGCATGGCGAGGGCTGCACCGGCAGCCTGCGGCATCTGCGAGCCGATCGGGATGCAAAACGGGAAATCCTGCGGGCAGTGCTCGTAGAGGGTACCGCGCTCGTCCCCGCCCCAGTAAAGCAGCACGCGATACAGGTCCACTCCGCGCCAGAACTTGGCGCCGATCTCCCGATACACCGTGAACAGCACATCGGCCGGATCCATCGCCGCGCCGACCCCCACGTGCGTGGCCTCCTGACCCAGGCACGACGGATAGGTTCCGAGCTTGCCGGTGCGCTGCAGATTCACCGCCTTGGCATCGAAGCTGCGCGCCAGCACCATCGTGCGGTACATGCGCCGCAGCAGCTGCGCGTCGCTTGCGAACGGCGGCAGGGGTCCGACCGGGTTGCCGTCCACGTCGAGACAGGCGCGTCGCGGGATCTCGAAGCGCGCCGCCACGGCGTGCGTGCTCATGAGCATGTCGAGCTGCCATTCATGCGAAGCATCGTAGCATTTAACCCGGGACTTGCGGCGGCGCGCGTCCGTGGGCGCGCGCAAGATACGCCTCGCTCTGCATCTCCACCAGGCGGCTGTGCGTGCGGTGAAATTCGGCCCGCAGCCGGCCGCCGCGATACAGCTCGGCGGGCGCGGCGGCGGCCGACAGCACCAGCTTCACGCCCTGATCGTAGAATTCGTCCACCAGCGCGATGAAGCGGCGTGCCGCGTTGTCCTGTGCCGGCTGACTGAACACCGGCACGTCGGACAGCAGCACCGTGTGAAACTCCTGGGCGAGCTCGACGTAGTCGTTCTGGCTGCGCGGCCCCTCGCACAGCGCCGCGAAACCGAACCACACCACCGCGCCGCGCCGCTGCAGGGCGCGCAGCCGCCGGCCCTGCACCTGCAGCTCGGTCGCGGTGTCGCCGTGCGCGCCGGCGAGCTGCTCGAACAGCGCCTGCATGCGCGCCGCGGTGTGCGCATCCAGGGAGGACAGGTAGAGGGGGCGGCGCTGCAGCTGCCGCAGCCGATAATCGATGCCGCCGTCCACGCACAGCACCTGCAGCTCGCGCTCGAGCAGCGCGATGGCCGGCAGGAAGCGCGCGCGCTGCAGCCCGTCCTGATACAGCAGCCGCGGCGGCACATTGGCGGTGATCACCAGAGTGACGCCCATCCCGAGCAACGCCTCGAACAGCCCGCCGAGGATCATCGCATCGGCGATGTCGCTGACGTACAGCTCATCGAGGCACAGCACCGGGGCGCGCGCGGCCAGCTGCCGCGCCACCTCCTGCAGCGGCTCGCTGCGATCGCGCAGGCGGCGCAGGGCCGCGTGCACGTCGCGCATGAAGTGATGGAAGTGCAGGCGCTGCGCCCGCCCCGGCAGGCTGTCGCTGAACAGGTCCATCAGCCAGGTCTTGCCGCGGCCCACCGCCCCCCACAGATACACCCCGCGCGGGGCAGCCGGCGCGCCGGGCGCAGCGGCGGTACGCTCGGCGGCGCGGCGCGCGCGCCGCCAGCGGCCGCCGAGCCGCTGCAGCCATCGGCCGAGCGGGTGGGCTGGCGCGCCGGCGTGCGGCAGGCGCAGCAGCTGCTCGCGCAGCGCCTGCAGCTGCCCGAGCGCCGCGAGCTGCGCCGCGTCCGCCTGATAGCCGCGCGCGATCAGCTCGCGCTCGTAGCTCTGGCGCAGCGTGGAGGGCGCGCTGTCGGGCGCCGCGCTGTCGGGCGCCGCGGGGCGCGCGGACACGGCGGACACGGCTATGGGACGCTCGGGCGATTCGATGAGACGCTCGCGCTCGGTCGGAGGTTTCAGAGGTTCTGGTAGTTCGGACCGGAGCCGCCTTCGGGCACGGTCCAGTTGATGATCTCGTAAGGGTCCTTGATGTCGCAAGCCTTGCAGTGCACGCAATTGGCGGCATTGATCTGCAGCCGCCGCGACCCATCGGCCTCCCGGACCATCTCGTAGACGGCCGCGGGACAGAAGCGGGTGCAGGGGTTGGCGAACTCCGCCGTGCAGCGCTCCAGACAGAGGCGCGGGTCGAGGACCTTCAGGTGCACGGGCTGGTCCTCCTCGTGGCGGGTGGCCGCGAGAAACACCGCGGCGGTGCGATCGCGCGGCGGCAGCGTGCGCGCGCGCCAGCGCGGCTCGCTCGGCAGGCCGGGCGGCTCGCCGGCGCGGAGGCGCTCGAGCGCGCGAAAGTCCGCCGCCGAGTGCGCGGCGTCGGCCCGCAGCGTCCAGGGCGAGTGTCCGCGCAGCAGGGTTTCCAGCGCCGCGTTGCACAGGCCCGGCCACAGCCCGCGCTTGAAGCCGGGCTTGATATTGCGCACCCGCCAGAGCGCGCGCCCGGCGGAGGAGGCGCGAAACTGCGCATCGAAACCCACGGCGCTGCCGTGACGGTGCAGATGCTCGGCGGCGAGAATCGCGCAGCGCATGGCCTGATCGATGCCCTTGAGGCGTGCCACGTTCAGCGTGCCGGCGGCATCGCCGATCAGCAGCGCCCCGGGCATCTCCAGTCGCGGCAGCGCCTGCCAGCCCCCGCTCGTCACGGCGCGCGCGCCATAGCCGAGCGGCTCGCCCCCGGCGAGCAGTGGCTGAAGCGAGGGGTGGTGCTTGAACTGCTGGAACACCTCGAAGGGCTCGAGCCGCGGATCGCGGTAGTCCAAGCCCACGAAGTAGCCCACGTACACCTGATCACGCGGCAGGTGGTAGACGAAGCCGCCGCCGTAGGTGGCGGAATCGAGCGGCCAGCCCACCGTGTGCTGCACCCGTCCCGGCTGCGTGCGCCCCGCCGGCAGCTGCCAGAGCTCCTTGAAGCCCAGCCCGTAGGTCTGCGCGGCCCGGCCGCTCGCCAGGCCGAAGCGTGCGATCAGCTGCTTCGCCAGGCTGCCGCGACAGCCCTCGGCGACGACGGTCACGCGCGCACGCACCTGCGCCCCCGGCGTGTAGCCGGGCTTGGGAGTGCCGTCCCGCCGGCGTCCCATGTCCGACAGCAGCACCCCGTTGACCGAGCCTGCGGCATCGAACGTCGCCTCGGCGACCGCGAATCCGGGGAACACGTCCACGCCGAGCCCCTCGGCGCGCTGCGCGAGCTGCGCCACGAGCTGATCGAGCGAGACGATGAGGGTGCCGCGGCCGCGCTGCTGCGGCGGCGTCGGGAGCGGCCAGGAGTGCTGCGCCGACAGCCAGCGAAACTCCGTGCGCCGCACCGGCAGACAGATCGCCGGGGGAGTGCTGCGCCACGACGGCAGCAGCTGGTCGAGCGGCGCGGGATCCAGCAGCGCTCCGGACAGCAGGTGTGCCCCGACGCTCGCGCCCTTCTCCAGCACGCAGACGCTCAGCGCCGGATCCAGCTGGCGCAGCCGCAGGGCACAGGCCAGACCGGCCGGGCCAGCCCCCACGATCACGACGTCGTACTCCATGACGTCGCGGGCGGGGCCGTCGGGGGGATGTGTGGGGACCGGATCGCTCATTCGGAGGGCGGAGCCTGCGGTGTGGCAGCGCTCGCGGCCGGGTTCGCGAGGTTCGCCAGGTCCGGCTCCCCCAGCGCCGCCAGCAGCGCCGCGCGCGCACGTTCGCGCAGTATCGCCGCCGCCCCCGACCCTTCGGCGCTCGGGGCGATCGCCGGCAGGATCTGCACCTCGATGCGTCCGGGCCGCGGCCACGGGCTACCCGGGGGCAGGCAGTGGCGCGTGCCACGGATCACGAGCGGCACCAGCGGCAGGCGGGCACGCGTCGCGGTGGCGAAGGCGCCGATATGAAAGGGCAGCAATCCGATCCGTGGGCTGAAGGTGCCCTCCGGAAAGAACACCAGCGCCTGGCCGCCGGCCGCGTGGCGCAGCACCCGCCGCGTATCGCGCAGCACGCTCCCCTGAGCACGCCGCTCCATGAATTCCACGCCGATGCGGCGCAGCAGCATCCCGGCCAGGGGTACGGCTGACATCTCGCGCTTGATCACGAAGCTGAAATGCGGGGGCAGCATCCCCGCCAGCAGCACCCCATCCAGGTAGCTGCAGTGGTTGGCCACGATCACGCACGGCGCCGGCAGTCCGCTCACCGGAGCCGCGGAGCGCGTCCCGGACGTGGCGCCCGCGCCCACGCGCACTCGCATGCCCGCCAGCCGCAGGGTGAGCCGCGCGCCAGCGGCCGCGAGCCTGCGGCGGCGCTCCAGGCTGCCGGGCAGCAGCAGCAGCAGGCTGAGCGTGACCAGCGCGATCAGCACGAACTGCAGCCAGGCGTACAGGCCGTACAGGATCCGCCAGGGCGCCGGCCAGCCCGCGTGCGCGAGCGCACCCATGCCCGCGCCCGCCTGCGCAGCGCCGCGCGCCGGCGCCGCCGGGGCGGCCGCAAGCGCCAACTCGGGGTGCCCCGGCACGGCTGTCGAGGCTCGCGATCTGCCGTGGGGCGTCACGTTAATCATCCTGGGGATGTGATGCAGTTCTCTTTATGTTAACGGTTGCGCCTGGCTGTGAGGGTCATCACATCGGATCCGAAGGCCCCGTCAGCATACTGGTCGGACAGATTATCCAGCGAGCATGGCGTTGACCAAACCGGCAACAGCGAGCACTGACAGTTCAGGTCCCGAAGCAGTCGATCCGCTCATTTCGCGGTTCCTCGATGCCGTTTGGATGGAGCGCGGACTTTCCACCAATACCCTTGCGGCCTATCGGGCCGACCTGGTAGCGCTGAGCCGCTGGCTGCGCGGCGAGCGCCGCACCGCTCTGGCGCAGACGAAGCGTGCTGAACTGACTGATTTCATTGCCGTTCGTGCTCAGGCGGGTGCGCGGCCGCGCTCCATGGCACGGCAGCTATCCTCCTACCGGCGCTTCTTTCGCTACCTGGTGCGCGAAGGCCAGATCCGCGAGGATCCGACCGCCCAGATCGCGATGCCAAAGATCGGCCGCTCCCTGCCACGCTCCCTGACCGAGGCGGAGGTGGAGGCGCTGCTGGCGGCGCCGGCGGTTGCCGATCCGCTCGGCTATCGCGACCGGGCCATGCTCGAGGTGCTGTACGCGACGGGGCTGCGGGTCTCGGAGCTGGTGAGCCTGAAGCTCAGCCAGGTGAACCTCAATCAGGGGGTCATCCGCGTGCTCGGCAAGGGCAATCGCGAGCGCCTGATTCCGCTGGGCGAGGAGGCGGTACGCTGGCTGACGGCCTTCATCAGCGGATCGCGCAACGACATTCTTCTGGATCGCAACACCGACTGCATGTTTCCCACCCGCCGGGGCGATCGGATGACGCGCCAGGCTTTCTGGCACATCATCAAGCGCTACGCCCGCAAGGCCTGCGTCAACCGCGATTTGTCGCCGCACACGCTGCGCCACGCCTTCGCCACGCACCTGCTCAACCATGGCGCGGACCTGCGCGTGGTGCAGATGCTGCTCGGGCACAGCGATCTGTCGACCACGCAGATCTACACGCACGTGGCGCGCGAGCGCATGAAGGAGCTGCACGCGCAGCACCACCCGCGCGGCTGAGCCTCTCGGGAAGATGTCCGCCGTGGTATCCTTTCGGCAGATGATGAGGCGCATCCATCCTGCATTGACCGCGCTCGGGCTGCTGGCGCTCGCGGTGGTGGCTGCCTGGGCCACCAGCGGCAGGCCCGCTGCGGCACAGGGCGCGGCGGGTGCGACGCCGCAGGGCCTGATGTCCCCCGTGGGCGGCGCCTCGGCCGGCGTTGCGGCCCCCATCTCTCCGGTGACGAGCAGCGGTGCGCCTGGCGGACCCGACGGCGTCGCGGCCACCCCGATTGCCGGCCTCGTCGAGGTACGTCGCGGCGCCGACATCGTCTACATGAGCCGCGATGGCAAATATGTCATCACCGGTGATCTGTATCAGGTCGGGAGCCACGAGGACCTCACCGAGCTGCGCCGCCGGGAGCTGCGCCGCGATCTCATCAGCGCGGTGCCCGAATCGCAGATGGTGATCTTCTCGCCCCCGCATCCGAAGTACACGGTCACGGTATTCACCGACGTGGACTGCGTGTACTGCCGCGCAATGCACGGGCAGATCGCCGACTACAACCAGCTGGGCATCAAGGTGCGCTACATGTTCTTTCCGCGCACCGGCCCCAACACCTCTTCCTGGTACAAGGCCGAGCAGGTGTGGTGCTCGCCGGACCGTCGCGCGGCGCTGACGCGCGCCAAGCTCGGAGAGCCCCTGGCGGCCAAGATCTGCCCCAACACGCCCGTGGCGCGCGAGTACGCGCTGGGCGAGGCGATCGGCCTGGAGGGCACGCCGGGAGTCATCGCGGCCAACGGCGCGCTGGTGGGCGGATACCTGACCCCGCCACAGCTGATCGCCGCGTTGCAGCAGAGCGCCAAGCTGCCGACTTCCGACCAGCAGACCGCCAGCAACTAGGCCGCGGCGGCGGCCCATGGGCCCTCAGCGTTCCAGCAGCTTGAGCTTCTCAGGCTTGCCCTCCCATTCCTTGGCATCTTCGGGCGCCTCGCCCTTCTCGGTGATCACCGGCCACTTCTTGGCCAGCTCGGCATTGATCTGCTTGAACTGCTCCTGACCCTGCGGCAGCTCCTCCTCCGAGAAGATGGCCTCGACGGGGCACTCGGGCTCGCACAGGGTGCAATCGATGCATTCGTCCGGATCGATGACCAGGAAATTCGGTCCGCTGTGGAAGCAATCGACCGGGCAGACCTCCACGCAGTCCATGTATTTGCACTTGATGCAGTTTTCGGTCACGACGAAGGTCATTAGGGCTCCGGGTCGACTGTGCGGGTCGCGTGCGCTCAAAAAGGCAAGAATACCCGGCTTGCCGATCGCTTCAAAGCGCGCACCCCCGCCCGCGCAGGCGCCGGCGCGCATAAGCTCATGGCCCGCCCCTGGCGGCTCGTTGCCGCTCGAGCCGGCTCAGCCCTCCGGGGGCGGCCGCTCCACGGTGCTGAAGTGCAGCGACTCGCGCGCGGCGTGGCGATCCTCGAAGTAGCAGCGCAGCGCGAAGTCGATGCTCGGAAACGCGATGCGATCCCAGGGGATGTCGCGCTCCTCGTAGAGCCCGACCTGCAGGGTCTCGGCGCCGACGCCGATGTGCGCATCGAGCATCTGCGCGCGAAAGGTCATGTGCACCTGCGCGGCGTGCAGCACGTGCGTCACGGCCAGCAGCGAGCCGATCTGCACGCGCACCAGCGCCTCCTCGAGTGACTCGCGGGCCGCGCCCGCCTGCAGCGTCTCGCCGATCTCGAAGAATCCGGCCGGCGTGGTCCAGTAGCCGCGTCGCGGCGCTATGCCGCGCTGGCACAGCAGGATCCGGCCCTGCCACTCGGGCACGCAGCCGACCACGATGCGCGGATTCTCGTAATGAATCGCGCCGCAGGCGCGGCACACCGCGCGCGGGCGGTTGTCGCCGCCGGGGATGCGCAGCTCGAGCGGCTGGGCGCAGGCTGGACAGTATTTCATGGCCGGATAGGCTATCGTATGCGTGCCGCGAACGGTGCTGTACCGACGCGCTCGACTCGGAAGTCCTCATGCCCCTGTGGCGGAACTGGTAGACGCAGTGGACTCAAGCGACTGAATTTGAGCCTTTCGGGCGAAAGCCCGAGAGTGAAGCCCGTCAAACTCGGTGAACGCCCTGGACGAGATCCGAGCCGACGCCGAGCCAAGCCCCGGGACTTCGTCGAGAAGTGGGGGAAGGTGTAGAGAGCAGACGGCGGGCACCTAAAGCCGCGAAGGCCATGGTGAAGGCGTGCTCCAGACTACGAACGCCGCGCGCGCGCGGCGGCGGCGAAAGCCGAAGTAGGAAGAAAATCCACCGCTAGCGATAGCATGTCGGTTCGACTCCGACCGGGGGCACCATTGCGTTCCCTGAGCGCCGCGGGCGCTGGCCGGCGGTGCTGCGTCAGGCGCCGCCAAACCCCTGCTCGATCTGATGCAGCGTGAGGTAGCAGGGCAGCACCTGGTGCACACTGGCATTGGGTTCCCGGCCCTCGCGGATGGCCGCGAAGAACTCCCGGTCCTGCAGCTCGATGCCGTTGAGCGAGACGTCGACCTTCGAGACGTCCACCTTCTCCTCCTTGCCGGTGAACAGATCGTCGTAGCGCGCGATATAGGTGCCGTTGTCGCAGATGTAACGGAAAAACGTGCCGAGCGGACCCTCGTTGTGGAACGAGAGCGCGAGCGTGCACAGAGCTCCCCGGCGCGTCTTCATCTGGATGGACATGTCCATCGCGATGCCGAGCGTCGGATGATGCGGGCCCTCCAGGCCGCGCGCGGTCACGATCTCATCGCCGCTCTGATAGCGGAACAGATCGACGGTGTGCGCCGCGTGGTGCCAGAGCAGGTGGTCGGTCCAGGAGCGCGGCTCCCCGCGCGCGTTGAGGTTGGTGCGCCGGAAGAAGAACGTCTGCACGTCCAGGTGCAGCAGCTGCAGCTCCCCGCGCGCGATCCGCCGGTGAATCCACTGATGTGAGGGATTGAAGCGTCGCGTATGCCCGACCATGCAGACCAGGCCGGTACGACGCTGCGCCTCCGCGACCGCCTGCGCATCCTGCCAGCTGTCGGCGAGCGGTATCTCCACCTGCACGTGCTTGCCGGCCTGCAGGCACTCGATCGCCTGCCGGGCGTGCATCTGGGTCGGAGTGCACAGGATGGCGGCCTGCACTCCCGGAAGACTCAATGCCTCGCTGAGCGAGCGGGTAGCGTGCGGCACCCGGTAGCGCGCGGCGACCGCCTGCGTCTTGTCCAGTTCGCGTCCGACGAGCGCGAGGACTTCGATGCCCTCGATGTGCCGGATCGCTTCCAGATGCTTCTCACCGAAGGCGCCTGCGCCGGCCAGTACGATCTTCATGGTATGCCTCGGGCTGGAATCATGCGGTCGGTCTCTCGTCGGTATCGATATCGCGCTGCACGGCTTCGCTGTAGCGAGCGCCGTGGATGGCCGATGGTGTCACGAGACGCTCCAGGCGCGCCAGCTGCTGCTCGCCGAGTACGACCCGCGTGCTGGCCAGATTCTCGGCAAGATGCGCCGGCGAGGTCGTTCCGAAGATGGGAATCACATGAGGAGCTTTGTGCAGCAGCCAGGCGAGCGCCAGCTGTGCCGGCGTGCAGCCGAACTCGCGCGCCAGCGCCTGGAAGGCATTTGCGAGCGGCAGGTTGGCCGAAAAGTTCGGCTCCTGGAAGCGCGGCATGCCACGGCGGATGTCATGGGGCGTCAGGGTGGCGGGGTCGGGGATGGCGCCGAGCAGGAAGCCGCGCGTCAGCGGCGAGAAGGCCACCAGCGCGGCGCCAACGCGACGGCATTCCTCGAGCAGCCCGTATTCGGGGTTGCGCGTCCAGAGCGAGTACTCGTTCTGCACGGCTGCGATCGGGTGTACCGCACACGCCCGACGCAGTGTGGCGGCGGAGACTTCCGACAATCCGATGTGGCGGATCGAGCCGCCACGGACCAGATCGGCCAGCGCGCCGATGCTGTCTTCCAGCGGGACGCGTCGGTCGTAGCGATGCAGGTAGTAGAGGTCGATGACGTCCGTGCGCAGCCGGGCGAGTGCCTCCTGACAGGTCTTCTTCAATACCTCGGGCCGGCCATCGATGACGCGCCGTCCGTCGATCCCCGTCAGCCCGCATTTGCTGGCGAGAAAGAATCGGTGTCGATCGGCCCCGAGAGTTTCCCCGATGAGCGTTTCGTTGCGGCCGAAGCCGTACAGAGCGGCCGTGTCGAAATGCCGCACGCCCAGGTCCAGGGCGCGCCGCAGCAGCTGCGCGGCTCGGGCCGGCTCGGGCGGCGTGCCGTAGGCATGACTGAGGTTCATGCAGCCGAGCCCGATCGGTCCGACCTCTGCTGCCCGCAGGTGCTGAACGGGCGAGTTCATTGCCACGAGCCTGCCGTCGCCGCGCCGCGCGACTCAGCGGCTCCAGTAGAGCCGCGCCGGATTGTCGACCAGCAGCCGACGCTGCAGCCCGGGGGTGAGCGCAACACTCGGAATATAGTCCACCAGCTTCCCGTCGTCGGGCATGTGGTTCTTCAGGTTGGGATGCGGCCAGTCCGTGCCCCAGAGTACCCGATCCGGAAAGCTCTCCACCAGCAGCCGTGCGAACGGGACGACGTCCGCGTAGTGCGGCGGACCCGTGCAGGAGAGACGCTCCGGGCAGCTGACCTTGCTCCACACGTTCGGGTGCTCGCGCATGAGCCGCAGGAACAAGCCGAACTCCGGGCCGTCGAGGGGCTTGCGCACGTCCGGCCGTCCCATGTGGTCCACCACGACGATGGTTGGCAGGGAGCTGAACAGGTCGTAGAGCTCCGGCAAGTCCGCCGCCTCGAAGTAGATCACCACGTGCCAGCCGAGCGGCGCAATGCGCCGGGCGATCTCCAGCAGCGTCGCGTGCGGCACGCTGTCGGCCAGCCGCCGCACGAAGTTGAAGCGCACCCCACGCACTCCCGCGGCATCCAGCGCCCGCAACCCCTCATCGGAGATGTCCGAGCGGACCGTGGCTACGCCGCGCGCCCGGCCCGCGGCGCGCTGCAGGGCATCCACCAGTGCGCGGTTGTCGGCGCCGTGACAGGTGGCCTGCACGATCACGTTGCGCTCGAACCCCAGCAGATCCCGCAGGGCGAACAGCGCCTCGGCCGGCGCGTCGCAGGGGGTGTACTTGCGCTCGGGCGCGTAGGGAAACACGGCGCCGGGCCCGAAGACGTGGCAGTGCGCATCGACGCTGCCGGCGGGGACGCGGAACGCAGGTTTCGAGGGATGCGGGTGATAGACCAGCCAACCCTTGTCCATCGTGAAGTCGCCCATGGCTGCCCTCCGTAACGGTTACTTTAGCCTCATTACCGTGCTGATCGAAGCGGGCTCGACTCGGGCTTCCGGGCCTCATCCGGTCGCTTGCGAAGCTGTCGTGGCCGCGGTATGGTGGCCGCTGGCTCTTGGCCGCAGCCATTGCGCGCAGCAGCCGCAGAAGAATCGACGGGGGTGATATGAGCAACGGACGGGGACTGGCTGCACACGGAGAAAATCCCTATCGCTGGGTGATCCTGGCCGTCATGAGTTTCCTGTTCTTCGCGGTCAATTATGCCGAGTTCGAACTGGCGGGCGTTGCCGGCAGCCTTTTCGGATCGTTTCACCTCACGCCGCTCGAATTCGGGTTGTGCCTGTTTGCTCCGTTCCTGATGAACTTCGCTTTCGGCATCCCCATCGGCATGGTCGCGGACCGATACGGGACGACGGCGGTCGGGAGCACGCTGTTGATCGTCGCCACCGCGGGCCTGGTGGGCCGCGCCTACGCGTCCAGCGGTTTCGTGAGCCTGTTCGTCTGGATGCTGGTCTTCGGCAGTTCCATGGTGTTCGTCAACACCCTTGGGCCCAAGATCCTGCGCAGATGGTTCAAGCATGAGCACATGTCGATAGCGATGGGCACGTTCATCGGCTGTGCCGGCCTGGGTGTCGGACTCGGAGAGGGCACGGCGCCGCTGTTTGCGAGCTTCAATCAGGCGTTTCACTTCGCATGGATCCTGTTGGCGGTCGCGACGCTCTGCTTTCTGTTCGGATTCAGGGCCAGGCCTGCAGGCGAGCCGGACTTGCCGCCGCAGCCGGTGCTCGAATTCCTGGGCGTGGCGGCGCGAAATCGCTATGTGTGGCTGGCGGGCACCGCGGTGCTGTTCTTCTTCGCCGCCTGGGTGGGTACCGCCGGCAACCTGCCGACCGCCCTGACGCAGATCAAGCACGCCAGCCCGGCGGCGGCCGGCGTGCTGGGAATCCCGTTTGGCTTGGGCGGGGCGCTGGGCGGGTTCTTCATGCCGGTCATCCTGCACAGGATGCGCGCGCTGAAGGCCTGGCTGGCGGCATTCGTCGTCATCGGAGCCGCGCTGATCGTCGCCTCGGTGGCGGTGCCCTTTGGGCCGATGACGTGGATCTGCGTCGCCGTCGGCGCCTTCATCGCCAACGGCATGCTGCCGCTGACCATACCCTTCCCAGTGATGCTCTCCGAGATCGGCACGACATACGGAGGCAGCGCGGGAGGCATCGTGAGCCTGCTGCAGATGGCGGGAGGCTTTTTCATTCCGACCTTCGCCATCGCGCTGGTCGCGGGCGCGGATCAGAGCAAGACCTTTGCGGCGCTATTCGTGCTGTACGTGCTGTCCGCGATCTGCGTGCTCCTGCTGCCGCAGCGTGGCTTTCACCACGGCCTGGCCGATACCGGACCCGAGCAGGGTCCCGCGTCGGCGCCCTCGACACCTCGTCCAGCGGTGCCCTGACCCCGGTCTCAGGGGCCCGATGGCGCCTTACGGCGGCCCGATTTCCCCGCAGCGCGCCCGACCGGCTGAGGCAGATTCGCCGCGGGCCGCCCGGAGCGAAAGGTCGTGCAGTATTGCGTGCAGTTCTTCGGGAAGGTGGGATAGAGCTTGAGGTACTGCGCCTTCAACTTGTCGCGGAATGCCGGATACATGGTATCCGCGCCGCCCTCCGAAGCGTACACGGGGACATGGAACAGCTGCATCATCTGATCCAGCAGCGGATCCTTGCCCGGCAGAAAGAATGGCACGACGCCCTCCTCGATACCCTCGTAATTGACGATGCAGGGCGGCCACGTCGTCGAGGCGGGACGGGCAGACCTGCTCCAGGCGCGCGAGTATACGAAGGGCTGCGTGAAGTAAACGGGGTCATGCAGGACGAAAACGGTTATCAGCGAGTCGCCGTGGGCAATGAACGTACTGGTCAAGGTCGCCTGATCGCTGTAAAAGCCACCGTTGTTGCGGGCCGGAGCCATCTTCATGTGTATGGTATGCGCGATGAGCGTATTGCCCTTCCAGTAGCCGGTCGTGAATGCACCCCGAGGGTAATCCAGGTATTTCGAGGGCGGCGGCCTGCCGTCCATCCAGATCGTCATGCCTCCCTGATCCTCCGTTTTCTGCAGCCTCCAGGCCACGATGTCATCGGTGGATCCTCTCACCACGGGCCAGATCCGCATGGAGAACGGTGCGGTCATGTATTTCCACTGGCCGTAGAGCTGGCAGACGCGTTCCGGCTCGGCGTACATCGATGCCGAATACGACTGTGCCAGGGCACGGCCGGCCGCGCTGAGAGGCATCCCGGTCCAATCGTCGGTGAACGGACCCTCCAGGACCTCCAGGACATTATTGTTGAAATAGGGAACCCACGATCCGGACAGGTCGACCGGCTCCTGCGCCGCACCGCCCTGGGCCCGAACAGGCAAGGCAGCCGCAGCGAGCGTGAGCGCGATGGCGCAGCCCACCCCACGCACGAGCATGCCGCGCCGCGCGCGCTGCGCCAGCCGAAGTCGCGATTGTTTGCCGGCCATGTTCGTTCCCTACCACATCGCCGAGCAGGCCGAAGGTTCCCAACCCGCGGCGCTCGACAGCTTTAGAAAATTGTTGTCGGTGACGAACGGACCAAACAGATAGACCGGGTCGGTGACGAAGCTGGTCACCACCAGCAAACCGTCCCCGTCATCCTCTTGAACCGGATCGTAGTATTCCATGACCTGGGTTTTCTCGCTGTAGGGCACGCCGTTCTTACGGAGGTAGCCCGCCTTCAGATCGTCGGTCGTCACCTTCAGGGCTCCCCACACCACCTTGCCGGGAGGGCCCCGGCCGCCTCCCTGGCTTTGCAACTCCCACTGGGCCACGGAGTAGCCCTGCCAGGTCCTGGGGCCGTGAGCGGCGGCCATCGAGGGAACGAAGTGAAACAGGCGCGTCTGCTCGCCCGCATCCGTCTGCATCTTCAACGTCTGGTCGTCCTGCCAGGTGATGTGCAGATGTTCCGGGACGCGCATGATGGCGGGCGCCCCGTAGGACTTGCACTGCTCGCCGGCCGCGGTGTCCTTGGCCGGATTCCACGCGTCCATGACCTGAATCCCGGCCGGCTTCAGGGGAACGCCCGCATAATCGCCGGGTCTGGGCGTGACCATGCGATATACCCAGTCCTCGGTCGTCACGAGTGATTCCCAATAGCCCGTGAGGTCGACGGGGGCCGCGGCTTTCGCGCTGGGCGGCGGGCCGCCCGCTGCGCGCGGGCCCTGTGCGTGCACGGCCGTGCCGCTCGCCAGCGACACGAGCAGGATCGGCAGGATCCGCACGGTTGAAATCACCATGATCTTTCGCATCGTCCTACCTGTGCTTCCTTTCCGCCGCTCGCAGGCTTTGGTAGATGGCCGCGATGAACATGTGGGTCGTCCACGGACCGGTGCTCGATCCGTATTGGGGATACGCCCTGGTCGGATCCGCCGCCTCGATCTGCGCCAGCGTCATATGGTGTTTCATCATGTCGGCGACGGTGTCGCGGATGATGACGATCATGTCCCGATAGTCGACCAGCTCCCACTGGTCGCACACTCGTCCCTGAGCGGGCACGACATAGGTGCCGTCATAGTCATAGATGAGTGGGCTCGGGGGCACCGTAATGCGCAGCAGCTCGTTCAGTGCCGCGATCTCACCATCGATGCTCCCGCCATCGGCCAGGTCGATCACGGGAAAGCGCGTCTTGTCCATGACATTTCCGGCCATCACGATATCGGAGCGACGGAAGAACACGAAGCTGTCGCTGTCGGCCGCGGGCGCGTGCGTCACCACGATCGGCTCGTCGTTGAGGTAAAAGCTCCTGAAATCCCCGAGGTAAGTGTCGGTAGGCCACCCGGCGGTGGGATATCCCGGGGTTTGGGCCAGCCGTTCCAGGACGTTGGCGCGCGCAAAGATCTCGGCGCCGGGGCCTTTCGGCGGACTGAAGAAACTCACGCCGGCCGCGGCCACGGTCGTGTTTCCGCCGACGACATTCGCGTCCGCGCTGGTATCGATGACGTAGCGGATGGGCAGCGGTGTGATGCGCTTCACGGCCGCCACCAGCGCGTCGGCCCCGGCCTCGGTCCCCGCGTTCACCACCACGACGCCGTTGCGGCCGACCTGCACGCCGATGTTCTCTCCGTCACCGACGATCAGGTAGAAGTTCGGGCGAACCCGCGCCACCTCCAGATCGCCATTGGCCGGCTCCGCGGCGCGGGCGGCAACCCCCACGCCGAGTCCCAAGAGCACCCCGATACACAGCGCGGCGGCCACCGCCCGGTGGATGATCGCTCCCGTTGCTTGCGTCACGTCCCCCCCAAGCGCCATCTTCGCAGTCGATTACCGTCGGTGACCGTGCAGCGCTGCCGGTGCAGCTTCACGTCTCTAGCTCTGACTTTCCAGCACGATGGTCCCGACCGCGGTCGAGGATGCCGGAACGCGATAGAAGCGGGTGATCTCCTTCACCCGTTCGCCGAGCGCACCTCGCATCACGAGCCACATCACGAGCTCGATCGCCTCCGCACCGGCATCACGCAGATACTCGAGCGGAGGGATGCGCGCGAGCCGCTCCGGGTCGCGCGACAGATCGTCGAGGAAGGCAATGTCGAATTCGCTGTTCACGAGACCGGCGCGTGGACCCTGGATCTGGTGCGACATGCCGCCGGTGCCGAAGATCACGACCTTCAGGTCCTCGTGCCAGCTCTCGACCGCCGCGCGGATCGCCTTGCCGAGCATGTAGCAGCGATGGCCCGTCGGCGCCGGATATTGGATCACGTTGACGGCGAGCGGAATGGCGCGTACCGGCCATTCGGCCGGACTGCCGAAGGCGAGCGACATCGGTACGGTGAATCCGTGGTCGACCTGCATCTCGTTGACGATCGTGATGTCAAACTCATCGAGCACCAGTGATTGCACCAGATGCGCGGCGAATTCGGGATACCCCTTGACCGGTGGCACCGGCCGCGCGCCCCAGCCCTCATCCGCGATCGCAAACTCCTCCGCGCAGCCGATCGCAAACGTCGGGATGACCTTGAAGTCGAAGGCGTTGACGTGATCGTTATAGACCATGATCACGACATCGGGCTTCGTCTGCGCCATCCATCTCCTGGCGGGCTCATAACCGGCGAACAGCGGGCGCCAGTACGGCTGATCCATCTTGCCGGTGTCGACCGCGACGCCGATCGCCGGCGTATGGGACGTGCCCATCCCTGCGATGATCCTGGCCATCAGTCGCGCTCCGGCCCCTTGGCAGGCGGCGTCCCGCCGGCCGTGGATGTCACCCCGGTCCGCTGCGCTTGCGGCCGCTCGCTGCGCGAGCGCCACCCATCAGGCGATCGTCCGCCTTTCGTCATCATGTCGACGTACTCCTGCTCGGTCATGCCGGTCATGCGGGCGGCCATCCACTGGTATGTCTTGCCATCGGTGAAGGCGAGTTTCGCGAGCGCATAGGAGACTGCACCGAGCTCGAGCAGGCGGTTCCACTGGCGCTCGAGCACCGCCGCGCGCTGCTGCGGCGTCATTTTGAACCTCAGCGTGTACTCGGGCTCGTTCTCGAGGAAGGCCGCGCGGTTCTCCGCCTTCATGAGCGAATAGAGAAACTCGTTCAGGGGATAGCCCTGGCGCGCGCGCTGCGCATCGAAGACCCAGGTGCCGGGAATGTCCTCGTAGGGTTCCTGATGCGCCGGTTCGCGTGCTTTGTCGTCGGCCATGGGTCAGCTCTCAAGTCCGGAAAGCCAGCTGCAGCAGGGCAGGGTAGCACGCTCGCTGCCGGCCATCAGGGCAGATCCGTCGCAGCCGGGCAATGGAGCGGCACCGCGGCGGCGGCGCCTGCCTGACGAGCCGTGCGCATGACGATCAGCGCATCGAGCGCCACGGCGCCCTGGCCGACCGGATAGAGGGCCACGGGGTTCAGATCGATTTCCTGAATGGACGGCTCCGCCCGCAGCAATGCGCCCACGCGGCGGATGATCTGCGCGACCGCCGCAACGTCGAGCTCAGGCGAACCGCGAAAGCCGCGCAGCAGCCTGCCGCTCTTGAGCTGATAGAGCTCATCCACGATGGCTTCGACCGGCAGATCGGGTACCAGCAAGCGCACATCCTGCAGAATCTCGGCCTGCACCCCGCCGAAGCCCGCGAGTACGATCGGTCCCCAGTCCGGATCATTGCGTCCGCCGATGATCAGCTCCACGCCGCGCTGGCCCATCGCTTCGATCAGCACCCCGTCCAACGCCAGTTCCGGCCGACTGCGGGTGATGTTGGCCTGCAGTCGCGCCCAGCCCTGTGCGAGCGAGGACGCATCGCCCAGTCCCAGCACCACCCCGCCGGCATCGCTCTTGTGCGGCAGATCGGCGGATTGCGCCTTGAGCACGACCGGAAATCCCAGCGCCGCGGCCGCCGCTTGTGCCTCGTCGAGCGTCGTGACCAGCCGACCGGCGGGAAAGGCAATGCCGGCGGCGGCCAGCAGCGCCTTGGAGCGATATTCCGGCACCACTCCGAGTGCCGGTAAATCCATCACGCGGCGCGGCAGTGGGGCGGGGGAGAGCTCGATCTGGCGCTCGGTTGAGGCAAGCAGACGCGCGAGCGCCCGATAGGCGCGCTCGGGCGAGGGGAAATAGGGCACCTGCAGGCGGCGCAGCTCGCGCACGTACTGCGTCGGCACGACCGCCCCTTCGTCCAGTCCCGCGAAGATCAGACACTTCTGCGGCTCGAGATCCGATATCGCGGCGATGATCGGCGGAAACTTGAGCGCCGCTGTCTTGGGATCCGTCTGAATGATGCCGAAGATGATCGTGCCGAAGCGCTCATCCTGCAGCAGCGCGGCCAGCGTGCGCCGGTACAGGCCGGGATCGACCAGCGCCTGCGCGGTCAGATCGATCGGGTTGCTGGCGGGTGCGAACTCCGGCAGCGCAGCCCGTAGCAGCGGTGCCGTGGCATCGGTCAGTGCCGGCAGCGCGAGACCGATCTGCTCGCACAGATCCAGCGTCAATGCCTTGAAGGCTCCCGACTCGGTCAGCACCACACTGCCGGGCGCGGGCCGCACACGGCAGCGCGACACGAGCTCGAGGATGTCGCCGAACTCCTCCAGCGTTTCGGCGACGATCACGCCCTGGCGCTCGACGTGTGCGCGCATGACGGCGTAGTCGCCCGCCAGTGCGCCGGTATGCGTGGCGGCCGACTGGCGCGCAGCGCTGCTGCGGCCAGGGTGCAGCAGCACGATGGACTTGCGCAGCTCGCGTGCACGGCGCGCGAGCTCCAGGAAGCGCCTCGGCTCGCGAAATTGCTCGACGATCAGGCCGATGACCGCCGTCCTGGCATCTTCCAGCAGGTAGGCCACATAGTCCTCGGCGCCGCTGGCCGCCTCGTTGCCGGTGGAGATCGAGTAGGAGATGCCCAGCTCGCGACTCATCAGCGTCACGCCGACGACGGCAGCCAGGGCACCGCTCTGGGAGATGATGCCGATTCCCGGGCGATCCCCCAGCGCCACCGCCGGTATCTCGACGAAGGTCAGTGCGATGCCGTCGACGTAATTGACCAGACCCAGACAGTTGGGGCCCTCGATCACCATGCGGCTTTCGGCCGCGAGACGCGCAATCTCGCGCTGCTCTGCCAGTCCGGCCGCACCGCCTTCGGCAAACCCCGAGGAGAAGATGATGGCCGCTCCGACCTGACGCGCCGCCAATGCTCCGATGGTTTCGAGCACGGCGACGCGCGGAATGGCGAGCACGGCGACATCGACGCCGAGCGGCAGCTCCTCCACCGACTTCAGACACGGCCGCCCGCCGATCTCGTCACGCCTGGGATTGATCAGATGCAGCGCGCCGCTGTAGCCGCTGCGCTCGAGATTGGCGATCACCGAGGCGCCCAGCGCTCCGGGCGTCGGCGAGGCACCGACCACGGCGACCGAGCGCGGCCGCAGCAGCCGTTCGATCGCCGCGGCGCTGGGACGAGCACCGGCCATGCTCAGCTTCCCGATCGGGCCTGCTTGGACTTGTCGTACGCGCCCAGGCCAGGCTTGTAGCTCTTGTCGTCGAGGAACTGCCGGATGGCTTCCTTGCGGCCTTCATTGTCGAAGGAATTAGCGGCCTCCTGCGCGCGGATCAGGTAATCCTCGGCGTTTTCATAAGTCATCTCGCTGACGCGGCGAATGGCGTCCTTCGCGGCCTTGAGCGCGACGGGATTCTTTGCGAGCAGGGCGCGGGCGACCGCTTCGACACGCTCGCGCAGTTTCGCGAGCGGCAAGGCCTCGTTGACCATGCCCCACTCCGCGGCCGTGCGGCCATCGATGGTTTCACCCATCAGGGCGTGATACATGGCCCGTCGAAATGACAGCAGCTCGCGAGCCACCTTGGTGGCACCCCCGCCGGGGAGGATGCCCCAGTTGATCTCCGACAAGCCGAACTGAGCCTCCTCGGCCGCAAATGCCAGATCGCACGCGAACAACGGCCCATAGCCCCCGCCGAAGCACCAGCCGTTGACCATCGCAATCGTCGGCTTCTGATACCAGCGCAGTCGGCGCCACCATGCGTAGGCCTCGCGCTGCGCCGCGCGCGTTGCGGCCAGTCCCCGGGCCTCCGTTTCGCGAAAGTATTCCTTGAGGTCCATGCCGGCGGACCAGGACGTGCCCTCACCCGAGAGCACCAGAACCCCGACGTCGGAGCGAAACTCGAGCTGCTCGAGCACGCGCAGCATCTGGCGATTGAGCTTCGGGTTCATGCAGTTGCGTTTCTCGGGGCGGTTGAACCTGACCCACGCAATGCCATCACTGACGTCGTACGCGACGCTGTCCGCCTCGCTGCGCTCCGCTGTCACGGTCTTCTGGCTAGTCATCGCTTGACCTCGGGATTCGTTCGGGGCTTTCAAATGGGGAAATGACCGGGCTGGGTCTCCATCGTGATCCAGCGCAGCTCCGTGAACTGGTCGATGCCCGCCTTGCCGCCGAAGCGGCCATAACCCGAGGCACCCACACCGCCAAAGGGTATCTGTGCCTCGTCGTCGACGGTGGGCCCGTTGATGTGGCAGATGCCGGAGTGTATCTGACGCGCCACGCGCAAGCCGCGCGCGGTATCGGTCGTGAACACTGCGGCCGACAGGCCGTACTCGCTGTCATTGGCCAGACGGATCGCATCGGCTTCGTCACTGGCCCGGATCAACGCCACCACCGGGCCGAAGCTCTCGTCGCGATACAGATTCATCGCCGCGGTCACGCCATCGACCACCGTCGCCGGCATCAGCAAGTTGGCGGCCTTGCCACCGGCGAGAATGCGCGCGCCCTTGCTGGTCGCATCATCGATCAGGCTGTTGACGTGCTGGACCGTTTTGCGATCTATCACCGCACCCAGTGGCGTGTTGCCCTCGCGAGGGTCACCGCTGGCCATCGAGCGCGCCTTGGCGGCGAAGCGTCGGGCGAATTCTTCGGCGATCGGCTCAACGACGATGATGCGCTCGGTGGACATGCAGATCTGGCCCTGATTCATGAAGGCGCCGAAGGCCGCGGCCTTCACCGCTTCGTCCAGATCGGCATCTTCCAGCACCAGCAGTGGCGCCTTGCCGCCGAGCTCGAGCAGGCAGGGTTTCAGGTGCTCGGCCGCGCGTTTGGCGATGATCCGACCTACCGCGGTGGATCCGGTGAAGTTGATCCGCTTGACGGCCGGGTGATCGATCAGCGCCCCCACGACTTCCCCGGCATCCTGCGGCGCATTCGTGACGATATTGACAACGTCCGGCGGGAAGCCGGCTTCCGCAAAGGCCTGCGCGATCAGACTGTGGGTCTGCGGGCACACTTCCGACGCTTTCAGAATCACCGCATTGCCGCAGGCCAGCGGTACGGCGATCGCGCGCACGCCCAGAATGATCGGCGCATTCCACGGGGCGATACCCAGGATCACTCCGACCGGTTCGCGCAGGGCCATGGACAGGCAGCCAGGCCTATCGGAGGGGATCACCTCTCCGCCGATCTGGGTGGTCAGGGCCGCCGCCTCGCGGACCATGCGCACCGCCAGCATCAGGTTGAACATCGCCCAGCCGGCTGTGGCGCCAGCCTCGGCCGTCATGGCCCGCACGAAGTCCTGCTGGTGCGCTTCCAGGGCGCTCGCCGCCTTCATCAGCACTTCCCGCCGCGCGTTCGGTCCGGTGGCGGACCATCTGGCAAATCCCAGCGCGGCGCGAGCGGCGATCGCGCGTGCATCGCTCGCCGTCATCGCTTCGGCGCGGCTGGCGATTTCGTTGGTCAGCGGATTGATGCGCTCGAATTGCATATGCCCCCCGGTGCTGTCTGGTCCCCAGATCCGTCGCGAGGCTGGCCGTTGCGCGCTCGGGTGGGCGCCACGGGCATGGCCGGCGGCAGCACCAGAATTGCCGCAGCTTGCCCATGCTGCTTTGCACACAACCTGTTCATTTTACAGGCAAGGGCGAAGCTTGGCCAAGTGAGACATGCCGCTGCAGTCGCCATCACCTGGAGCGCGATTCAAGTGCGCTCGCCCGCCGCGCTCTATCGCGCAGCGGCCTGCCTCTCCACTAGAATTCTAAATATCAGAGTGCTCTCTAACCAATACAGCGAGGATCGCCGCACCGCCGGCCAGACAGATAAATAGCCGGCCAGACAGGTAATAATTGCATTTTATAACCATATCCCGTCCGTTTCCAGTCGGCGCCCCGTGAAGCTGCCCCCGGGCCGATGACTCAGACCGATGACGCATTGACCGTGACTTTCGAGGTGGCCCCCGAACCGCTGTCGCGCGGGCTCTGCGCGCTTCGGACATAGCCGGAATTACGTTAGTTTCTTCACACTTACGACGGATACGCGCTAGCCTACGCAAGGTGCTACCGCGCTCTGGCCGAGGACATCGTGGCTAAAACCGTAGTTGCTTTGCCGGATCCCGCTGAAGCCGATGTCGCGGATATCGTGCTGCCCGATTACATCGGCTTCCATCTGCGCCTGGCGCAGCTGCGTATCTTTCGCGAATTCTTCCGCGTGTTCGAATGCACGGGCGTGACCCCCGGCGCCCACACGGTCTTGCAGATCATCCGCGACAACCCCGGCATCCGCCAGCGCGCCATCGCCGAGTTACTCATGGTGCGGGAGCCCAACATGACGCGGCTCATCCAGAGTCTGCAGGCGGGGTGTCTGATTTCACGGGCGGTCGATAAGACCGATCGCCGCGCACGTCACCTTGTCCTCACGGACAAAGGTCTGGAGCTGCTGGACAACCTCGCGCCGCGCATCACGGCGTTGGAGAAGAAGGTGCTGGGCTCGCTCGACGCGGCTCAGCGCAGGATCCTGCGGGTCTGTCTGGATCAAATCCGCGCCAACATACCCGATTGATTGCCCTTCGAGCCTCGCATCCGCGAGCGCGCGAGGCCCGCGCGGTGCCATGACATCAGCAGCGTCACGTGCACTGCGAGGCAGGCCCGGCCGCCCGATAAAGAGCGACTGAGAGCGCTCTTGACCACCGACTCCATTCACTTTAATATTTATTTCGCATAAGTATTTCATCGAGTATTTCATCGCAGCGTCCGGGTCCGGTGCCGACCTTTCGCTGCATGGATGGGGGTATCACGTAGCATCTGCACGGATGGACGCAGCCATCCGGTGCCTGCCGACATTGCCGCGCGCTAAAGCGGAGCTTCGCATCCAAGTCCAAGTAGCGGCTACTCCAACTGCACTTAACTGAATCGTCGGGAGGGGGGGGAATGAGCGTTAGGATCAGCAAGATCAGGAAGAGAGGACTGCTTGGACGGGCAGCGGGCCTGGTTGCCTTGTGCAGTCCGCTAATTTGGGCGGCACCGGCGTTTTGCCAAAGCGCAACTGCCCAGACCAGCATTGATCAGACCAGCATCGATCAGACCAGCACTGACCAGACCACCACGTCGCAGACGAGCGGCGCGGCCACCGGTGTACTCCAGGAAGTCGTCGTCACCGCCGAGCGCCGCACGACCAACATAATGACCACGCCGATTTCAGTGGTGGCGGTTTCGGGTGCCCAGCTGCAGACGTCGCAGATCGTCGACGTCAACAGCTTGGGCCAGGTAGCGCCAAACTTATTGGTCTACAACGAAGGCTTAAGCAGTACGGCGGACATTCGGGGTGTCGGCAACTCAAACCAGGGTGGCGATGAGACACCGGGCGTCGCCATCATTCGCGACGGGCTGCCCAACAACACGTCGGGGTTTGGAGAAAATATACCCTACTTCGACATTGCGGATGTTGAGGTCCTGCGTGGCCCGCAGGGCACCTTCACCGGCAGCAATTCGACCGGCG